>LFSI01000061.1 GCA_001512545.1 Clostridia bacterium DTU065
GGAACAGATGCTTGTGCATCACGGTATTCCGGTTAGCATCTACTCCGATCGGCACTCCATTTAGATTCTCGAATTCCGAAGCAACAAATGCGAACTTACCTCGGTTTCTGATAACTAGTTGCATACGTCTCTCGAACTCTTTGGGAAAGCCATCTGAGAACATGCTTGTTAAGACATATACACTCATCAAGACCATTCCCTTCTCCGTCTTGCTCTGCAGACCAAGACGCCAAGTATCGCAACTGTTGCGAACATACTTAAGCAGAGCGGTTTCTTTCTACAAGGGAAAGCAGTTTTTCAGAAAAACCAAATGGCTCAGAATCGTTGCTGTTGCAACTGATTCTGAGCCTTTTTCTCATTTTCGCGTTCACATTGAGCAACACACCACAATGTGTGCTTTTGTCAACAACCCTAAAACCTTTAAAACAGAGACATCTGGTCGGTTTCGGGCAGTCCTTCCAAACATCCTGCAGAGCGCAGTGCATCAATCACCGCTCTGGAGACTCTTGCCTTCTCCTGAAGATCCTGAATGGACCGGAACTCTCCGTTTGTGCTGGCTGCTGCAGCGAGAGCTTCTGCCGCTGCTGCTCCAACACCATCCAGTGCTGAAAGGGGTGGGAGGAGCCCGGTAGGCGTGATCTTCATGGCGAAAGCATCGGACTCGTACAGGTCAATCTCCCGGAAAACGATTCCCCTTTGCAGCGCTTCAAGAACAATCTCGAGGCTGGTGACAAGTCCAGCTTCTTTCTCTGAGAGGTCGCTGCCTTTGGCCTTCAGCTCCGCAAGGCGCATCTTGACGGCATCTACTCCTTTGGCGGCAGAGTCTGCAGGAAACTCCGATGCTCTGATGGAGAAAAACGCTGCATAGTACGCTTCTGGGTAGTGCACTTTGAAGTAGGCAATTCTAAACGCCATAATCACGTACGCTACAGCATGGGCTTTAGGGAAGAGGTAGCTGATCTTCCGGCAGGATTCAATGTACCACTGGGGTATGCCAACTTGCTCCATGGCAGAGACGTCTTCGTCGGAGAGGCCTCTACCCTTTCTCACCCGTTCCATGATACTGAAAGCTTTCTTAGGCTCCATGCCCTTTTGAATCAAAAAGTTCATGATATCATCGCGGGTGGCAATGGCGTCTTTGGCATCGGCTATACCATTTCGAATCAGGTCTTGGGCGTTGTTGGTCCAAACATCGGTGCCGTGGGAGAATCCGGAGATGCGGATCAGCTCGGCAAAGCTGGTGGGTTTGATCTCTTCAACCATGCGACGAACAAAGCTGGTACCAAACTCCGGTATGCCCAATACTCCTACTGAGAGGCCACCGATGTCTTCAGGTTCGAGGCCTAGGCTTTCCACTCCGGTAAAGAGAGCCATGGTCTTTGGATCATCTAGGGGGATCTCTGTTGGGTTAAGGCCGGTGAGATCTGCTAGCATCCGCAGCATGGTCGGATCGTCGTGTCCTAAGATATCCAGCTTTACCAGATTCTCGTCGATAGAATGGAAATCAAAATGGGTGGTTATAAAGCCCGCTTCGCTGTCGTTTGCCGGATGCTGAATCGGGGTAAATTCGTATATCTCTCTGCCTTCAGGCACCACCACCATACCGCCAGGATGCTGGCCTGTAGTGCGCCTGATGCCCACGAGAGCCCTGGTAACCCTGTTAATCTCGGCTTCCGGCCACACGGTACCGCTTTCTTCCAGGTACTTGGCCACAAAACCATAGGCGGTCTTTTCCGCCAGCGTACCGATGGTTCCCGCCCTGAAGACGTGGTCTTTGCCGAAGAGCTCTTCGGTGTATTTGTGAATGGTCGACTGGTAGACCCCGGAGAAGTTGAGATCGATGTCGGGGACCTTATCTCCCTCAAAACCCATAAAGATCTCAAAAGGAATGTCGAATCCGTCACGGTGCAGGGGTGTGCCACAGCTCGGGCAATCCTTTTCCGGCAGGTCTACACCGCAGCCGTAGCTGGGGTCTGGTACCAGTTCGAAGTGGTGGCACTCGGGACAGATGTAGTGAGGCGGCAGCGGATTGACCTCGGTAATATCGCACATGGTGGCAACCAGTGAAGAGCCAACAGAGCCCCTAGACCCCACTAAGTATCCGTCCTCGAGGGATTTGAGAACCAACTTGTTGGCGATGAGGTAAAGCACGGCAAAGCCGTTTGAGATAATCGCTTTCAGCTCTTTTTCCAACCTCTCCTTGACGATGGTTGGTAGGTTTTCACCATAGATCTCATAAGCTTTCTTGTAGGTCATTTCCTCGATGGCTTTTTCTGCCCCTTCGATCACCGGCGGGCAAAACTCGTCGGAGATCGGTTTTACGTCTTCAATCATATCGGCTATAAGGTTGGTGTTGGTGACAACCACTTCATAAGCCGCTTCCTCTCCCAAGTATCTAAACTCCTCTAGCATCTCTTCGGTAGTGCGGTAGTAGAGGGGAGGTTGATTTGCAGCATCTTGGTATCCCTGACCTGCCAGAAGCACTCGGCGGAAAACCTCGTCTTCAGGATTGAGAAAGTGCACATCGCCTGTTGCCACCACAGGAATATCCAAAGCCTTGCCGATCCTGTAGATGAGCGTATTGATCTCCTCTAGTTCTTTAAACGAAGAGACGATGTTTTCCCTAATCATGAAGGCGTTGTTTCCCAGAGGTTGGATCTCCAGGTAATCGTAAAATCTTGCAATCTCCAGGATCGCCTCATCGTCAACCATATCGAAGATGCTGTCGTAGTAATTGCGTTTATGGAGAATGGCTTGGTAGAGCTCGCCAGCTTCGCAAGCTGAGCCTAAAATCAAGCCCTCCCGCAGCTCACATAGAGTCTCCTTGATCATGCGGGGATGCCTGTAAAAGCTTTCAATGTGGCTCAGACTAACCAGCTTGTAGAGGTTGAACATCCCCTTTTGGTTCTTCACCAGCACAATAATGTGGTAGGTGGGCTCTTCCTTGGCAGCACTGTTTGCCAGATACCCCTCTACGCCGTAGAGCACTTTAACGCCGAACTTCGAGGCACGCTTGTAGAACTCGGGAAAAGCCTGCACAGTTCCGTGGTCCGTAACTGCCAGTCTGTCATGTCCCATCGTCTTTGCCAGAGCCAGGACGTCCTGCGGATCTACCACTGCATCAAGGGAACTGAGCTTGGTGTGCAGGTGAAGCTCAACCCGCTTTGCAGAAGCTCCGTCTATCCGCTCTTTGGGCTCTGCTTCGTTTATTGCGTTGGGATAGATTACAAGCCCGCGGGAGTATGTATCGTACTCCATCCTGCCCTCCAGAAGCACCCAACAGCCCTCCTTGATGAACTCGGGAAGGATTGCATCCTTGTCCAAGAAAACCTTCACAGGGTAGGTGCTGGTATAGTCCGTTACATCGAGTGTCAAGAGAGTCCTCCCGGTTTTAAACTCCCGTCGCTCCAAGCTGCAGATCCGACCGTAAACAGTGACGCTGGGCAGCTCCTCGCTGATTTCACTGAGCTTAACAGGAGTTCCAGTGACCGTGCTTTCAAAGACGCTCCTCCGCGCTCTGCGGCGACCACCGCCCTGTTCTGCAGCGTCGGGCCTGCTTCCGCTGTTTTGTCCGGTATTGGGCATGACCTTTGGCTTTACGGGCTTAGGCTTATCTCCCGTATAGTCTGAGTCCTCAAGCCAGCAGCAGACGTTAATGGTTCTTGCTTCAGGAATGTGGGACTTGATGGCGTCTCTGATCTTTTGCTTGGTCTTGAAGTCCAGTTCTGTATGGCTTCTAACGTCGACCTCCAAGCGCCCCCGTTCCTCATCTACTACTACGCGCACTATCCGGACAGGGAGATCCGGTAGGAGCTTTCGGCATTTTTCTTCGTTTGGTTCGATAATGTAGGTTGCCATGTGTGCACCTCCCTCCGCAAGACGACGACTCTTTCACAATTAAGAACACTCATGACCTGCGCCACGAGTGCTCTCGTCCGTACAGCGTTTTTCGGTTTTACATAGAAGCTTTAATAATCTCCCAGTACATTCTCAGCCGGACCTTTAAGCCGCCGAAAAACCCCAATTTTTCTTCTTTCATAACCTGACTCATTTGATCCCACACTACGCGTTGTACTTTCCATCTGTGCTTTTTGCTGTACTTCGTAATCTCGATTTCTACTCCGTAGCGGGATGTGGCAAGGTTGGGTATTTTCAAAAAATCTTCACGGAAAATCGCCCGTTGACCTGAAAGAAACGGCGCTACTTTCTGCGCTGCGTCTGTGGAAAATCTTCCGTGTCCGAAAATTCCCATGCTCATTTTCGCTCTACCCTCAAGAAGAGGTTTTGTTAGACTGCTAATGTGTTCCGGGGTTAGTCCGATGAGATCAGCGTCTACGAATACGAGCATGTCCGCATCGGTAAACATTGCTCCCTCGAGCATTGCTCCGCCTTTACCTCTGTTGGGATTCAGCTCCAGGACTTCTGCTCCGCAGCTTTTGGCAACGTCTGCTGTGCGATCCTCACAGCCATCACAGACGACCAAAACCTGGTGGATGTAGCCCTGTTCTTTTGCAAACCCAAGAGGTACGAGGACTTTACTGATGTTGTCCTCCTCGTTGTAGGCTGGAACGATAGCTGCTATCTTCAACCTCCACACCTCTATTCTTGTTCTTTTCCCGGACTGCCTCAAACTGTTTACTTCAAGGCGTCTTTCTGTTTCTTTTCCTGTAGAAGGCGCTCTAAATGCACGGTAAACCGTTCAAAAAGATCTTCTTCCTTAACCTTCTCTACTATTTCTCCACCCACAAAGATTACACCTGCACCTCTGCCTCCGGCAACACCTATGTCTGCTTCTCTTGCCTCCCCAGGTCCGTTAACAACGCACCCCATCACTGCAATGGTGATGTCCTCTGGTATGGATTCGGTGAGCTTTTCTACCTGGGTTGCAAGTGTGTAAAGATCGATCTCTGTTCTGCCGCATGTCGGGCAGGAGATGATGGTTGGTCCCATCTTTCTGCGTCCGGTGGCTTTGAGAATCTCTTTGGCCACCTTAACCTCCTCTGTGGGAGGTGCAGTTAGAGACACTCTGATAGTCTCCCCGATCCCTTCAAGAAGCAGTACTCCTAATCCAACTGCAGATTTAATGGTCCCCGAAAACGCTGTACCGGCTTCGGTTATGCCAAGATGCAGAGGGCTGTCGCAGATCTGGCGAAAGGTCCTGTTGACGCTAAGAGTCGTGGGAATATCGGATGCCTTTAGCGATACCACCACGTCGTAAAAACCGCTGTCGTAGAGGAAATCCACGTAATCCTTGGCGGATCTGGTCATTGCTTCAGCTTTGGTGATCTCGCCGGACTGTATCTTCGCTAGGTAATCCCTGCCGATGCTGCCAGAGTTAACTCCTACGCGTATGGCACTTCTGCCACTTGCAGCTCTGGCAACTTCCCGGAGTTTGTCCAGACCTCCGAGATTGCCGGGGTTTACCCGGACTTTGCTTGCACCGGCTTCGATGGCTTCTACCGCCAAACGCCAGTCAAAGTGAATATCGGCAACAATCGGACAAGGTGCAGACTTCACGATCTCTTTAAACGCCTTGATGGTGTCTTTACTAGGGACTGCAACGCGGACGAAGTCGCAGCCAACCTCGCACAGAGCGTTGATCTGCTCTAAGGTGGCTTTGACGTCTTCCGTCTTCGTATTGGTCATGGACTGAATGAGCACGGGGGCATCGCCCCCAAGCTGGAGAGGTCCAATCTTAACTTCGCGAACTTTCATCCTATCACTATCTTTCCAAGAAGCTCAACCAGCCCAACCGGGAGAAATCGCTGTAGGTTGCAAACAAAAACAACCCAGCAATAAAGACCAGACCGGTCATCTGAGCGATAGCTTTTTGTCTCTCGGTCAGAGGTTTCCTGCGGATCAACTCGATGATGATCAGAAGGATCCAACCTCCGTCCAGGATTGGGACCGGCAAAAGGTTGACTATGGCAAAGTTCACCGAGAGGAACACCGCAAGATACATTACGTTGAGCAGACCGAGCAAGAAGTTAACTTCCATGTACGATGCTGTTTCGCCGATGATCTGAACCATGCCGATGGGGCCGGCAACGTCCGCTTCCACTTTTCCGGTGATCATGGCTTTCAGTCCCCTAAATAGGGTCACTATCATGATCTTGGTGTTGTCCCAGCCGGAAACCAACAGGTTCAAAGCGTTCAGCGGTATCTGCTTGTACGTCAAACCGTCTACGCCGATGATGGATCGGCCGAGCTCCTCGTTGAACTCGGGACTAACTTCAAAAGTCAGGAAGGTGTCATCTCTTTTTACCTTGAGCTGCAGACTCTGCCCCTGACTTGAGGCAATCAGCTGCAGAAACTGGCCCTGGTTGTAAAGGTTCATGTTGTCAACGGCCCAAATCTCGTCTCCGGACTGAATGCCCGCCCGTTCTGCAGGGCTTCCAGGTACCGACTGTCCTACCACCGGAACTTGCCTGCCGCTCATGCCGATGATCAGCACTGAAATCACCATGGCAAACACGATGTTCATCAACGGTCCAGCGGCAATTGTGGCCACTTTGCCCCAAGCGGGCTTATTGGTGTAAAGCCTTTCAGGCGGAACGTCTCCTCTTTCTGCGTCTGCTGCTCCATCCATGCCAGCGACGCTGACAAACCCTCCAAATGGAAATGCTCGGATGGAGTACTGAGTCTCTTTAGTCTTCTTTTTGAACAGTACAGGTCCAAAACCGATACTGAACTCGTAAACCCAGATTCCCAGAGCCTTTGCCACAAGAAAGTGACCTAGTTCGTGAACGATCACAAGGACCGCAAATACCAAAACAATCGTTATCAGTTGAACGATTATGTTCTCCACCTCCCGGTTTCTATAAGACCGACGGCAAACTCTCTTACCAGCTTATCAACTTCGAGCAGTTCGGACAGGGTCGAAGCTGATCTTGTGGGAAAACGCTCAAGGGTCTCTAGAACAACCTCGTAGATGCCGCCAAAGGTGATCTTCCGTTTGAGGAAGTGTTCCACAGCCACTTCGTTGGCGGCATTCAACACAACTGGCCTATCCCCACCTGCTCTTCCAGCCTCATACGCAAGCCTTAAGCAGCCGAACTTTTCCAGATCCGGCGCGAAAAACTCCAAGGTCTTTCCTACCAAATTCAGCCTTTCGGACCTGGGCTTTCTCTGGGGGTAGGTCAGCGCCAGCTGAATTGGCACCCGCATGTCCGCAATGCCCAGCTGGGCGATGATCGCACCATCATTATATTCAACATAAGAATGGATTATTGATTGCGGATGAACCAACACTTCTATTCTATCGTAGTCTATGCCAAACAGGTAGTGGGCTTCGATGACCTCAAGCCCTTTGTTCATCATTGTAGCTGAATCAATGGTGATTTTGCCACCCATATCCCACGTTGGATGAGCGAGAGCATCTTCTAGCGCTGCAACTCGCATCTTTTCAGCTGGCACATGCAAGAATGGTCCCCCTGATGCAGTAAGGACGATTTTCCCCACTGCATCTATATCTTGACCAAGTAAGCACTGGAAAATAGCCGAGTGTTCGCTGTCAATAGGTATGAGTTCGGTTCCGTGCTGGCTGCATTCAGCCAAAAGGAGCTCTCCACCTAGAACCAAAGACTCCTTGTTTGCCAGTGCAAGTCTTTTGCCAAGCCTTGCAGCTGCAAGGGCTGGCAAGAGACCAGCTGCTCCAACAACGCTGACAATGGTGATATCGGCATCCGCTTCCAAGACTAGGGTTTCCAGGGGCTTGTCCCCACCTACAACCTGCGCAATAGAGCCCGTTAAGCGGGCTTCCAGTTCTTCCCTGGCCTTTGGGTCCTGCACAGCCACAAGACGCGGCTGAAACTCTCCAATCTGTGCATAGAGCTTGTCTACGCTGGTGTTTGCAGCCAACGCTACAACCTGAAACTCATGGTCTAGATCCCGTAGTACGTCTAATGCTTGAGTGCCTATTGATCCGGTGCTGCCAATAATTGCCACAGTCTTCATTAAAAGTTCACCTCAGAATCCAGCTGATTGCCAAATAGAGAAACGGTGCAAGGACAATCATGCTGTCACACCGATCCAAAACCCCGCCGTGACCTGGAAGGATGAAACCACTATCCTTGATGCCGCACTCCCTCTTCATGGCCGATTCCAAAAGATCGCCTACTTGGGCAACGACACTTCCTCCAACACCAATGAGAGCTCCGTAGAGCGTCGGGACTATGCCGAACAAACCGGCGACCAGTCCGCCAAGGAGTCCTCCCACCAGACCTCCAAAGGCACCTTCCCAGGACTTCTTCGGCGAAACTGCCGGCCAAAGCTTGTTTCTACCGTACTTAATACCCCAAAAGTAGGCAATTGTATCGCTTCCCCAGGTAATCAAGAGCAAGAGGATGATGTACCCAAAGCTCAGATCTCTTAGTAGCGGCAGGAAGGCAAACAGGCCTCCTGCATAGACGCTGCCCATAAGGAGGAGAGAGCCGTTTTTAAGTACCGATCTTGTGCGGAACAGCTCTAGTATCAGAAGGGCGACAAAAAGAACTACTAGCAGATTGTACAGCTTGAAATAAACGCAAAGGTATGAGGCAACTCCGCCTAGGATCAGAGCGGAAAGGCTTAGGTTGCTGCCTAAACCTGCGGCAAACCCGTGGAACTCATACAGCGCGATGACGGCCGCAAGAAGCCCCAGGGTGAAAAACCACCAGCCCCCCAAACTTGCAACTATCAATAGTAGGGGAATTCCCACCACTGCCGTCAAAACCCTCGTCTTCATAGAAAACCCTCCTCATACGTTTCCAAAGCGTCTACCTCTCTTGCCGTAATCTACAAGCGCCTTTAGGTATTCTTCCTCGGTAAAATCCGGCCAAAGAGTATCGGTAAACCATAGTTCCGAATAGGCTCCCTGCCAGAGTAAAAAGTTTGATAGGCGCATTTCTCCGCTGGTTCGGATAATCAGGTCGGGATCGGGCTGGGATGCGGTATCTAAGTATGTATCTATCAAATCAGGTGTAACACTGTCTATGGGAAATTTGCCTGATTCAACGTCCCTGTAGATGCGCTTTATCGCCCGCACCAGTTCGTCTTTCCCGCCGTAGTTTAAAGCCAGGTTCAGAATCATACCGGTGTTATTGTCGGTTTTTTGTATGGCTTCTAGCAAAGCCTGCTGCACTTCCCGCGGAAGGTTGGAAATGTCGCCTATAGCCCTGAGCCTTACGTTTTCTCTGCACAGTTCGTCCAGTTCCTTTTTAAGGTAGCTGATGAGCAGGTTCATCAGATAGCTGACTTCCTCCTCTGGACGCCGCCAGTTTTCGGTGGAAAAAGCGTACAAAGTAAGGACTTCGACGCCGACTTCGCCACTGGTTCTAACCACCATTCTGACTGTTTTGGCTCCCTCACGGTGGCCGGCAACCCGAGGCAGACCTCGCTTCTTGGCCCACCTGCCATTTCCATCCATTATGATGGCCACATGTCTCGGTACTACGGTTAATGCAGGTCTCTGCGGCATAAAAATCCCCCTAACTAGACTACGAAAGACCGGTGTCTGTCGGCACTTCGAAAGCCGTGGTTATCTCTATTACTTGGTCCAACCTGCGAATCCGCAGGATCATCTCCCGACCTGTATTCTCTGCATTCAAGCGCTTAACAACAAAGGGAGCGTTTGGCTCCCTTTGAAGCAAGTCGCTAAGAGGCCGTCCCAAATAGCGTTCCAAGACCTAAACCTCCATGATCTCTTTCTCTTTGTCTGCTAGAATGCCGTCTATTTTGGCAATGTAGTCGTCGGTCAACTTCTGCACTTCGTTTTGACCTTTTTTGAGATCATCTTCGGTGATCTCTTTGTCTTTCTCCAGTTTTTTCAGTGCTTCGTTGCTGTCCCTGCGTACGTTGCGCACTGCAACTCGCATATCCTCACAGATCTTCTTGGCCACCTTAACCAGCTCTTTGCGGCGTTCTTCTGTGAGCGGAGGAATGGCTATTCTCAAGACATTGCCGTCTGATGCCGGGTTGAACCCCAAGTCGGCAATGCGAATCGCCTTATCGATGGCATTTATGGTGGATTTGTCATAAGGCTGAACGACGATCATTCTCGGTTCGGGCACGGAAACTATCGCCACCTGATTCAGAGGCATCTTCGTACCGTAGGCCTCTACCTCAACGCGGTCGAGCAGCGCAGGATTAGCCCTGCCCGTGCGCAACGTGCTGAGCTCTCTTTTAGCTGCTTCAACAACCTTTTCCATTCTGGCTTTAGCTTCATCAAGTACCTTTTGCATTATTCTCCTCCCCCAATCAATGTTCCAATTGATTCACCCATAACGGCCTTCAAGGCACTTCCCTGTTTGTTAAAGTCAAAAACAATAATGGGAATATTGTTAACCATACACAGCGACGCCGCAGTAGCGTCAATCACCTGCAGACCTTTGTTCAAAAGATCAAGATAGCCGATCTGATCGTACTTAGTTGCGGTAGCATCCACAGCTGGATCTGCTGAAAAGACGCCATCCACGCCGCGTTTGGCCATGAGAATTACTTCTGCCTCGATCTCGGCAGCTCGCAAAGCTGCCGTGGTGTCGGTGGAAAAATAAGGATTTCCCGTTCCCGAAGCAAAAATCACCACACGTCCCTTCTCCAGGTGCCTTACGGCTCGCCTCCTGATGTAGGGCTCTGCGATCTGTCTCATTTCGATTGCGGTCATGCACCTGGTGTCAACGCCGTTTTGCTCCAGAGCGTCCTGAAGACCCAAAGCATTGATTACTGTGGCAAGCATGCCCATATAGTCAGCTTGAGCGCGATCCATGCCTTTGGCACTGCCCCGTGCGCCCCGCCAAATGTTTCCTCCACCTACAACCAGTGCTACTTGTACTCCCGACTCTGTAAGTTCTTTGATCTCTTGAGAAATACGGTGCAGTACGGCAGGATCTAGTCCATAACCCTGCTCTCCTGCCAAAGCTTCGCCGCTCAGTTTCAGCAGAACTCGCCGGTATTTTGGCTCCATGTTTGCCCTCCTGTTCTCTCCTTGAATAATTCTCTTTTTTAGCTTAACATCCTTGTGTATTGCAAAAAAAGGAGAACACTTGAGGTGCTCTCCTAATTTATTACTGATTGGTCATTTTGGCGACCTCAGCTGCCAGATCGTCAACTTTTTTCTCGATTCCTTCGCCGCGCTCGAAACGCACAAAGTCGAGAACTTCGATATTCGTACCGAGACTCTTGGCAACTTGCTTAATATAGGCATCAACTGTCATTTTATCCTCGCGGATGAATTCCTGCTCCAACAGACAGACCTCGCTGTAGTACTTGCTCATACGACCGTCAACGATCTTGTCAACGATTTTCTCTGGCTTACCTTCTTGGAGAGCTTGAGCTCTATAGATCTTTCTCTCTTCTTCGAGCTTCTCTGCACTCACCTGATTGCGGTTCACTACCTGGGGATTTGCAGCAGCGATTTGCAGTGCAAGGTCTTTCATCAGCTCGGTGAAGGTTTCGCTCTTAACAGCGTCAGCGGAGTCAGCTTTGGCATGAACCAGAACGCCGATCTTACCGTTTAGGTGAATGTACGATGTGATGTTCTCGTTTTCCGATGCTGCCTCAAGAACTCTAAAGCGACGAACTGTGATGTTTTCTCCGGTGTTTGCGATTTTGGACTTGAGGTATTCCTCGAAAGTTGCACCATCGTAAGCGAGCTGCATCAAAGCAGCGGTATCTGCTGGCTTCTCTTTCATAATGAGCGCGATAGTCTCACTCACCAATTCCTTGAAACCATCGGTGTTAGCAACAAAGTCGGTCTCGCAGTTGATCTCTGCGATAACTGCTGCGTTGCCCTCTACCAAAGTATCTACCAAACCCTCAGCTGCAATGCGGCCGGTCTTCTTGGCTGCAGCAGCCAGACCTTTCTCACGCAAAAGTTCGATAGCTTTATCGATGTCCCCACCTGTTTCTGTGAGTGCCTTTTTGCAGTCCATCATTCCAGCACCAGTTCTCTCGCGCAACTCTTTTACCATTTCTGCAGTAATAGCCATTTGATAGCCTCCCTTCGTTAAAAAAAGGGGTGAAGAATTATGCACTAAACTCCACCCCGAAAGCGGTCAAGTTTGAAGACTTTACTCTTCGTCTTCTTCTAGATCTGCACTGTCGTAATCGATGACTTCTTCGACCTCTTCTTCAACTTCAACGGTACCAAGTGCATCTCTACCTTCTCTGCCTTCGATTACCGCATTGGCCACAATCGAAGTAATGAGTTTGACAGCGCGGATAGCATCGTCGTTACCTGGGATCACGTAATCAACTTCATCAGGATCACAGTTAGTATCTACAATTGCAACAGTTGGAATTCCAAGCTTTCTAGCCTCGGCAATGGCGATTCTCTCTTTACGAGGATCGATAATGAAAATCGCTCCAGGCAGCTTGTTCATACCTTCAATACCGCCGAGGTATCTCTTCAGCTTCTCATACTCTTTCTTCAGCTGCTGAACTTCTTTCTTCGGCAGGCGTTCAAAGCTACCGTCGTTAGCCATAGCCTCGAGCTTCTGCATATGCTTAACGCGAGAACGGATGGTCTTGTAGTTTGTCAGCATACCGCCCAGCCAGCGCTCGTTGACGTAGAACTGACCGCAGCGTTCAGCTTCCTCTTTGATAGTATCCTGTGCTTGTTTCTTGGTGCCAACAAAAACAATGCTGCCACCTTCTGCAGCAACTGAACGAACGAAGTCGTATGCCTCTTCGATTTTCTTAACAGTTTTCTGCAGGTCAATAATGTAGATTCCATTGCGCTCGGTGAAGATGTAAGGCTTCATCTTAGGGTTCCATCTTCTTGTCTGGTGACCGAAATGTACGCCAGCTTCGAGCAACTGTTTCATTGAAACAACAGCCATGAAAAATTCCTCCTTTAGTTTTTCCTCCTCTAGCATCATTTCTTAGAAGAAACCGGCAAGCGGCACTCTCTTCCAGATCCGCCAGAGTGTGTGGTTTAACACCGTTGAAAATTATACCATATCGATTTGCCTTTAACAAGGGGACAAACCACGCCGATCCGTCTGTATTTTGTCCCCTCACTTGTAAAAGTAAATCTACCCCTTAAGAGACGTGTAGTAGAACTGACTATCAAAACCATAGGAGTGGCTCCTGGTAAATTTGGTCAAGAGTACGCCCCTACTTGTACCCAAAATGCTACTCAGGGAGAAACCTTAAGACTCGCAGGTTCCAGAGCATGGGCTTGATCTGGACCGGCTCACCTTGCAAAGCCCTGTCAAATAGCTTGATAGCTTCTTCCAGGCGATAGTTCAGCATGGCTTCCCCGTTTTTTGCGCTGGCAAGCTTGGGATCGCCCATGTAGGGTTTCATAGGGTTAGAACTGACCCAGGCCAGTGTGTTTGCCAGGTGTTCTAGATCGCGGCCGGCCTGCTTGGCTCCAACTTTCATCAGAGAGCGGGCGAGCGCCAAGACCAGTTTGGCTCCCCCAGTATGCTCTGCAGGGAGGGATGGGTCCAGTTCCGAGTAGTTCTCCCTCACCTTTTGGGGGCATGAGGCCAGCATTAGAGACGTTTCGTTGGTACCTGCGTGGCTATCCGGATCATCGCCACAGTTGCCGGGACCAAGACCTGTTCTCTCAAAAAGCTCCTCATCGTGCTGGACCATTCTGCGAAAGACAAGGTTAAATGGGTCTATTAGGTAGAAGCGGTGCTTTTTCCACAGAACTGCTGAAGCTTTTGCGATCGCCAGCTGATGCCTGGGCCCTCCGTGGTTATCTGCAATAAACAGGTAGCGAAAACCCTGTTTGGCCAGGCCTTTGCCGTAGTCGATCAGGATCTTCTCCAAAGCAGTTGCCCGCACAGAAAGCGACCCTAAAGATGGTAGTGCATCGGAACCGACATATAGAGGCGGAAGCTTCACCAAAGACAGGTCGGGGTGCTTTTCTCGCAGAACTTTGGCATACCGTCCTAAAAGTTCTTCTGCGATGAACACGTCGGTGCCTACGGGAAGATGGTACCCGTGGACTTCAATTGGACTTACGCTCATTAAAAACACAGTCTGAGCGGTATCAAGCTGCGAGATCTCAGTTTGCGTCAACTCGACGTACTCCAACAAATCACTGGACATCTTTTTCTTCACACCTTCTTCATGGTTCTTACTGTAAAGGTTCAAAACAGTTCCAAAAATCCCTGCATTAGAGGCTGTCATCCTAATGAAACTAGCCTTTCTTCCCATAAACACCAACAAGCTTCCTGCCGAGACAAAAAAAAGACACAAGAAGGAGGTACCTTCCTGTGTCACTATTATCTTGTCAATTCTCTGATTACCGTATAGATGTCCAGAGGACCGTAGGTTATGTCAAACTTGTAGTCCCTAGCTTTGATTCTTGCTGTAAGCTGCATTTTTGTAAGCTCGTCGATAAAAAGGTCTGCATCCTCGATAACACCCAGGTTTTCGAGGTCAACAGCAACGGCTTTCGCACTGGTCCCGGACCTAACGGTGTAGTGCTGAATCTTCTCTTCCAATGGAGTCCTCGGTATTTCAGGGGTGTCCAGTGAGAAGTTTTCTTCAGCCCCTGCGTGCGCGGCAGGATCCACAAACGGTGCCTCAGGAACTCCAAGGTCTTTGGGAAACACCATCCCCAGTTCTTTCGCTCTGGTGATTACAGCGTTGTCTTCGGGCTTTGCCTGCAGGCTCGCCAGCCAGATTATGGAGACGAAGATAATCCCCAGACCAAGGCCGATAAAAAAGTCTTTTCTCGATCTCAATGCTTGTCACCTGCCTCATATAAGGCGAGAATGAGCTCCACTTCACCTTTACCGATGTTAAGTCTTGTTGCGATTTCTTCAACGTTCAAGCCTTTAGCCCTGAGGCCCAAAACATCCCTGTGCTTTTGGGGAAGATGCTGCGTTTTGCTTTCGTCTTTTTCGGGGGCAAGAGGAGTGCTTAGTGCATCCTGAAGGGATGTGAGCTTGGTGATAGTCGCTTCCAGTCTCTCCCCAGCAAGACTCAAGTTGCTCTCTAGCTCACCGAGAAAGTCGTCAAGTTTTGCGTTTAGGTCGTCGTGAAAACCGGTGAAAGAAGACGCAGTTTCAGAGAAAGACCTATCGGCATCGCCTTTCTTTTTTTCCTGCGAAGGTATTTTTTCCGGAAGAAGCAGAGCCAAGCCAACGATTAAGACTCCTACTCCTAGTAGTATGAATGGCAACGTGGTCCACCTACTTTCTCAAATCTTGATGTCGATTCTTTTACCCAAGTTTTCTGGTTCGATTACTCCAATATCGTCTGGGTCTTTTTTATCGCCTTTCTTTTTTCCCTGGTGTCCATACTGATTCTGTCCGCTCGTCTCGTCTTCTTTGAGTCTAACCTGCTCCATATCGCGCTGCTGGGTTTTGGTCACCTGCGTAGAGTTTTTCAGCGTTTCCTTGAAGTTGGCTGAAGACACCAGCTGACTGTTGACATTGGTTCTGTTGTCCCTTACCGCTTCTCCTTTTTGGATCTCTTGGGAACGAGGAAGCAAAACCTGCATATCAGCGGGTTTGATCGACATGTGAACCTCACCCCTTCAGGATCAATCGAGACTAAAAGAACAACGCTTTCTTGCGGCCCAACCGTCCTCTCATCCGCAAAATAGCTTTTGCATGGAGCTGCGATATTCGGGATGTAGACAGTTCCATAATCCCTGCTATCTCCGTGAGAGACAGTCCTTCATAATAATGCAGTGCCAAAACCAGGCGTTCCTTTTCTGGAAGCTTCTGCAGCGCGTCCACAATCAGTGCCTTGATCTGTTTTTTCTCTAACTCGTCGCTGATATCCTCCTTCGCCGGCAGCGTGTCCATAACGACCTGAGTCTGACCTTCACCGTCGGTATAAACGGGGGTCTCTAGAGAAATGACCTCCCTGTGCACATCTTGAATGATCTTGCGGAACTCAGCGACATCTATGCCAAGCCGCTCTGCCACCTCTTCGTCTGTGGCAGGTCTTTCCAGCTTGACTTCCAACTCATCGTAAACACTAGCAATGACCTTAGCCTTCCGTCTTGCGCCTTCGCTCAGCCAGTCGTCTTTCCTCAGACCGTCCAGTATAGCGCCTTTGATGCGCAGTCTGCCGTAGGCTTCAAACGGTACGCCCCGCTTAGGATCGTACTTGTCCACAGCGTCGACCAAGCCAAGGTACCCCAGGCTTTCCAGATCGGCTTCTTCAATGTGGCTGGGTAGAGTTTTGGCAAAACTCCTTGCCATTTCTTTCACAAGATACATATAGCGCTTGATCAGTTCTTCCCTGCTCTCTTCGACCTTATCCTGTGAAAGCATATACCCCATACCTCCTTTAGCGGAGCATCCGCGCCATCTTTCCCAGCAGGCTTTTAAGCCCACCGGCTTCTTTGCCCGGAATGCTGGCTTTAAGGTTGCCCTGCATTAGGTAATCTGAAGCGGCTCTTTTTATCGCAAGGGAACTCTTGGCGTTTTTTTCGTAGAGCAGTAGGGGTACTTGTGCCCTAACCGCTTTGCTTACTGTAGTATCAAAAGGAATGATTCCGATTAAATATAGATCCTTTTCGAGAAAATTCCTGCTGACTTTGTGAAGCTTCGAGAAAACCTCTTCTCCATGCCTGGTGCTGTCGGCTTGGTTTACCACCACGCCAATAGGTAGATCTGCACTCCCCCGATGAATCACTTTAATGATATTGAAAGCGTCTGCAAGAGAAGTTGGATCCGGTGTCGTGACCACCACCACTTCCTCTGCAGCAAGGGCAAAGCTCAGTACCTGTTTATTAATGCCTGCACCAGTATCAATAATGAGATAATCGAAGTATTCATCCAACACCGGAAGGGACTCCAAAAGCACCCTGAGTTTCCTTTCATCGATGAGTGCAGACACGATTCCCGATCCCCCTGGGATAAGGAACACACCTCCGGGGCATTTGAGGATGATCTCCTTCAAAGTCTTCTGACCGCTAATAAGGTGTGTGATGTTGTATGGTGCGGTAACTCCCATCAAGACATCAAGGTTTGCTAGACCCAAATCAGCATCGAGTATCCCCACTTGAAAGCCCATCTGTCTGAGGGCAAGGGAAAAGTTGAGTGAAAAATTGCTCTTACCTACACCGCCTTTGCCGCTTGTAACTACAATGGTTTTGGTCTTGCGCGAAGGCTTTGTCGTACTGTTTTTCCCTGTCATTCTGCGCAGTCCGTCTGCTTGGTCCTGCATCTTCAGCCCTCCAAAATCAGATCCACGACGAAGTCTGCATCTGGAACCTTCAGATCCTCAGGAACTCTCTGACCATTAGTGATGTAGCTGAGGGGCAGTCCGGTAGTCCGCAGTAAGTCAAACAGCATACCGTAGTTGGCTGCCTCGTCGATCTTGGAGTAGATCAGGTGCGTGACACCGATGGGCAGGAAAGCTGTAAGGATGGTCTTAAGGCTTTCTTGTCTCAACGACGCATTCACCACCAGATGCACTTCATCGGGTTTTCTAATCTGGACGAACTCCCGAAGTTCGCTTAACTGGACCAAGTTCTGCTGGCTCCTGCCTGCAGTGTCCACAAAGACCAAATCCATATCGGCAAAGCGCCTGAGCGCTTTAACGTACTCTTCCTTATTGTAGGCGACTTCAATGGGGATGTTAATGATTTCAGCATAGGTCCGCAGCTGCTCCACAGCTGCGATGCGGTATGTATCTACGGTAACCAGACCTACTTTGAAACCTTCCTCCAGATGATACTTTGCTGCCAGCTTGGCGATTGTCGTGGTCTTGCCGATCCCTGTGGTGCCAACCAGAAAGACCACTTTGGGCTTTTTCTCTTCTGTAACCTCGATAGGACCACACCTAATCCACTTCTTCATAACTTTCTTGATGTCGTCGGAAAAATCGGCGTTCCTCTGCAGATCCAAGCCTTCGTAGATCAGTTCCTGGACGATGGCGTCTGCAGAGTCGGGCTGCATCCCCGTATCAAGGAGCATCGACCTGATCCTTCTTATGGGCTCCTCGACGCTGCTTCCACCTCTACCGTTGTCGTCGTTTTTGATACTCTGGAGAACTGTTTGAGCTTGCAGGGACTTTACCATTTCCTTAAGCTTTTCCAATTCCTTTTTGGTCCCATCATCGTTTTGAAGCGGTGGCACCACAAAAGGCTGCTGCGGCGGACTTTCTAGGACTGCTGTTACCTCTATCATAGCAGGCTGGAACAGTCCCCTGAGCCCTTTCGCCCGGACTTTCCTGGTCTCTAAGATCAGGGCATCGGGGCCTAGCTCCTGTTTTACCTTATCCAGTGCCTGTTTTACGTCAGGCGCCCGGTACTTTTTAACTTGCATTGACTAGCTTCACCATCCCTACACCTTGGACCTGTACGCTTGGATCGATCTCATTGTAACTAATTACTTTAATACGCGGTATGGCATGCTCCACAAGCCGGTAGAACGCCAGCCTAACTTGGGGAGATATGAGAATAATCGGCATAATACCTCTGCCTGCGACATTCTCTATTTCTTTACTAATACCATTGAGAAGGGACTGCCAAACATCAGGGGGCAGTGCCAGACTCCCGGTCTCCTGCTCTGTTTTCACCGCATCGAGGAGAATCTCCTCGATATCAGGACTTACGGTAATGACCTGAATGCGGTTTTTGTCATCAGCAAGAGATCTTGTGATCTGTCTTCTCAGACCCTGTCTAACCATCTCTGTTAGGTAGTCGGTGTCCTTGCTGATTGCAGCGTAATCTGCCAAAATCTCGCAGATTTCGATGAGGTTGCGGATGGATACTCCCTCTTTCACCAGATTCTGCAAGACCTTTTGAATGTCGCCTAAAGACAGAGGTTCAGGAGTAAGCTCTTCGATAACTGCAGGTGCGTTTTCCTTGACGGTGTTAATGAGGTTTTTAACCTCCTGCCTGCCGATGAACTCCTGAGCATGGTTTCTCAAAATCTCGGTGAGGTGGGTTGCTAGAACCGAGGGCGGATCCACAGTGGTATATCCAGCAAGTTCTGCTTCTTCCCTGTCTTTTTCGGGAATCCACAAAGCCGAAAGTCCGAAGGCAGGTTCGGTTGTTGGAATACCGTCTACGGGAGTGAGGACCTCCCCTGCGTCCATTGCCAGATAGTGATTGGGCATCAGCTCACCTCTTCCCACTTCTACACCTTTGATTTTGATCACGTAGCTGTTGGGAGGAAGCTGGAGGTTGTCTCGGATTCTGACGATAGGCAGAACCACGCCTAAATCCAAAGCCAACTGCTTTCTGATTAAGGTGATGCGGTCCAGAAGATCTCCGCCCTGTTCCTGATCGACGTAAGGAATGAGGCTGTAGCCGATCTCCAGCTCAATGGGGTCGTACTGGACGATACCCAGAACCTTCTGGGGCGTTTCCGCAGCATGAAGTTCTGCTGCCGTCTCTTCCTCTGCCTGTTTGGCACTCTCCATTTGTGCAGTTCTACTTGTGAGGTAGCCAAATCCTGCAAGTAAAAGGGCAATAACCAGAAACGGCACGGTAGGAAGACCCGGTACTAAGCCTAGAACCAAAAGCAGTACCGCAGCGATATAAAGTGGCTTGGCTTGAGTAAACAGCTGTACGTTAAGCTCGTGACCTAGGTTGCTGTCTGATGCAGCTCGCGTCACCAGAATACCCATAGCAGTTGACATCAGAAGCGCTGGGATCTGTGAAACCAGTCCGTCGCCAACGGTTAGAAGCGAATACAGCTGTAGAGATTGCTCCAAGGACATCCCTCTCTGCAGTACTCCGATAAGCAAGCCGCCGATAACGTCGATAATCACGATAATGATGCCGGCGATAGCGTCGCCCTTAACGAACTTGGAAGCACCGTCCATGGCTCCGTAGAAGTCCGCTTCTCGTTCTACTTCCCGGCGCCTTTCCTTGGCCTGTTCATCGCTGATCAGACCAGCATTGAGGTCGGCGTCGATACTCATCTGCTTACCCGGCATAGCATCCAGCGTGAAGCGGGCGGCAACTTCTGCGACGCGCTCTGCACCTTTGGTAATAACAATGAATTGAATGATGACGATAATCACAAAGATCACAAAGCCAACGATGGCGTTGCCTCCCACAACGAAGTTGCCGAACGCGGTGATGATTTTTCCCGCATTGGCCTCAAGGAGGATAAGCCTTGTTGAAGATACGCTGAGGGACAAGCGGAATAGAGTCATAATCAAAAGGAGGCTGGGAAACACTGCAAAGTCCAGCGATCTGGTGATGCTCATGGTGAGAATCAAAACCAGAACCGAAAGGCTGATATTTACAGCCAAAAGAAGATCCAATACTCCGGGGTTCACGGGGATGACAAGCAGCAGTACTACAAACAGAACTGCAACTACAGAAACGACTTCGCCATACTGACTCAATCGCAAAAGCCGCTGCAAGAGATTCATCTCGATCTTCTCCTTTCTGTAAATATCCTAAATAGATTTCCGCTTGAGTTTGTAGACGAAAGCTAGAACTTCAGCTACAGCTTTGTAGAGTTCCGGAGGAATAAGCTGACCAATCTCGGCAAGCTTGTAGATGGTTCTTGCAAGCTCCGGTCTTTCAACGATGGGAACGTCGTGTTCCATGGCGATCTCCTTGATTTTGGCAGCGAGAAGGCCTCTGCCTTTTGCCACGACCTCAGGAGCACCTTTTTCCGGTTCATATCTAAGAGCTACAGCAACGTGAGTGGGGTTGGTGATCACTACATCTGCTGTGGGGATCGCCTGTACCATACGGGCTCTAGCAAGTTGTCTCTGCTTGGCACGGATCCTGGCCTTTATCTGGGGATCTCCTTCTGTCTGCTTGTACTCTTCCTTGATTTCCTGCTTGCTCATGCGGATGGACTTTTCATACTCCCACCACTGGAAGAGGAAATCCAAAATGCCGATGACCAAAAGGAGAAAACCTACTTTTACGCCCACATCGGAGATGGCATCAACAATCAGATAGAAAGCATCTGCCAGGCTCACCTGTCCTAAAGTGAGCACTTTTGCGGCATTGGCCGCTAAGGCGCCGTAGGCTATGTAACCGACGATCAAGACCTTAAGCAGCGACTTTAAGAGGTTAACCAGAGACCTCTTAGAAAACATGCGCTTAAGTCCTTCAAGGGGATTGATTCTTTCAAACTTCGGCTGCAATAGGCTGGGAACGTAAAGCGGACCGGTCTGCAACACGTTGATAAGGACACCTGCGACGGCAACGATCAGCATAAGAGGCAAAGTGAAAGCCCCGATGACGAGGATGCTTTTAAAGAGGATGTCCGTCACGGTGTGATAGGTGAACTGATCGATCTGTGAAACCGAAAGTGAACTGGCCAAAAAGCTCAAAGCGTAACCTCGAACGATCTCCAGATACTTGGGCAGTATGGAAAACGATACCAAGATAGAGACAGCAACAACCAGGTCCTGGCTTTTAAACACCTGGCCTTTTTTGCGTACGTCTCGCCTTTTCTTGGGAGTAGCAGGTTCGGTTTTCTCTCCTGCAAAAAACTGCAGGTTGATCCTTACTCTCAGCTCTTCCATAAACAAACCCCTATCCTAAAGACCTTAAGAGTCCCACCAGGGCTTCGATTAAAGCACCGCTGGTGCCAAAAAGCCGCTTTACAATCTGAAGGTAAAAAGGAAGCCCTAATGCCACTACTGCAAGCCCCACGCCGATCTTTACGGGAAAACCTACGATAAAGACGTTAATCTGAGGAACGGCGCGGTTTAAAAGCCCAAGTCCGATGTCCACAAGTAAAATCGCAGCGATAACCGGCATTGCCAGGCTCACTGCCACAAGAAAGGTTTGGGAAAACCACGAGACAAACAGTTCCACGCTCTTTCCAGGAACCGACAGCTGACCTAGGGGCACAAGCTGGTAGCTGTGGGCAAGAGCTCTGAGAATCAGGTGGTGCCCGTTTATCGAAAGCATAGTCAGCACGACCAAAACATAGTGGAATCTTCCCATAAGGGGCACCTGTCCGCCCATGTTAGGGTCGAGGAAGTTAACCATTCCGAAGCCGATGGGCATGTCGATCAGCTGCCCTGCGGTCTGAAAAACGCCGAAAAAAAGGCTGACCAAAAGCCCCAGAACTATGCCAACCAAAAGCTCTTTTGCAAGGAGCACGGCAAAGCCCACTAGGGCAAGATCCAGCGCAAAGCTTGCATCGCCTAAAAAGGGATACAGCAAAAAGGAAAAGCTGAGGATCAACCCCACCTTAAATACCGCCGGCAGGTTGGAGCTGGAAAAAATCGGCGTTGCAACGATCACTCCGCTCACTCTAGCCATAGTCAGAAGCATGCTCACACCGAAAACTGCCAGGTCCGTCACCTAATCACACCCTAACTAATAAACGAATGGAGGTTGAGGAGAAGCCTTTCTGCAAAGGCTTTTGCCGTTTGCATAATCCACGGACTGAAAAGCACAATGGCTAGCAGAATGGCTACGATCTTGGGCACAAAAGTCAGGGTCTGCTCCTGGATCTGCGTTGCAGCTTGAATGATGCTGATCACAAGACCCACGATCAGCCCGATAATCAGCGCAGGAGCAGCTATAAGCAGGGCGGTTAAAACCGCATCTCGCCCGATCTGGAGAATAATGGCTTCATTCATCGTTTCTCTCCTACCTAAAGCTCAAAACAAGTGAGCGGGTAATAATGTTCCAGCCATCGACCATGACAAACAGAAGAATCTTAAACGGCAGAGATATCATAACAGGAGGTAGCATCATCATTCCCATGGACATGAGAATGCTAGCTACAACCATGTCGATAACTAAGAAGGGTATAAAGAGAACAAAGCCCATTTGAAAAGCGGTTTTCAGCTCGCTGATCAAGTACGCGGGCATAAGCACGTAGTCCGGCACGTCTTCTACAGTGGGAACACTCGCCACACCGTGCATCTGCATAAACAGGTCCAGATCGCTTTTGCGCGTCTGGTTGCGCATATACTCTCTGATGGGCTTAAGGGCATTTTGCGTGGCCTCTTGAAAGCCTATCTCCTCATTGATGTAGGGCTGAATGGCGGTGTTGTTGACCTCCACGAACACCGGTGCCATCACGAAAATCGTAAGAAAAAGCGCAAGGCCGATAATCACCTGATTGGGAGGTATCTGTTGGAGTCCCATGGCATTGCGCAGAAGCGACAGGACAATCACGATCCGGGTGAACGCCGTAGCCAGTATCAGTATTGAAGGTACGAGAGACAGAATCGTGAGGAGCAGAACGAGCGTCAGCGTAGACGCCACCTCTTGGGGACCTTCCGCTTCGCCTATGGAGATGTTTAAAGATGGTAGCAACGTTTCTTCGGCAAATGCGACGCTAGGCAGCGCCAAAAAAATCAAAACCAAAAGCAGTACCAAGCTCTTTTTTGTCAGTGTCATCTTTCTCCGTCACCAGCCATTTCCTCTGACTCGACGTCAAATCCGTCTGAGGCTTCAGTGTCTCCAGGATCGAACTGCGTAAGCACATGCATTCCGGCAGGCGATACTCCTACAGCGAGTATCCGGTCTTTAACCCGGACAAGGTAGATAATCAGCCTGTTTCCGAGAGGCAGAGCCTCAACGATCTCAAGATCGCGGCCTTTTTTTGCGATCTTTTTCCCTGCCAAAAAGTAAAGCAGGTAGATCATACCAAGCACGCCGAGTGTTGCCCCAAGCCACTTCAAAAGATACGTCAGGTCCACCAGTATCCCCTCTTACTTAATTCTGTTTATCCGCTGCTTCCTGCTGGCAATCTCCGTGATCTTCACGCCGAAAGTCTCGTCAATAACGACAACCTCGCCCTTGGCGATGAGCACTCCGTTTGCCAGAACATCTACCGGCTCACCGGCTAGGCGATCGAGCTCCACTACGGATCCAGGCTTCAGATTGAGGATCTCTTCCAGGCTCTTCTTGGTTCTTCCCAGTTCAACGGTGACCATGACCGGCAAGTCCAAAATGATCTCCAAGTTGTCTTCCCCTTTGACAGGTTGCTTACTTCCGCCTTTGAGATTGCCGAACTGTACTGGCTTTACCACAACCTCTTCAGCTGGCTCTTCTTCGCTTGATAACTCATTCATAAGGTGAGCAAAGATGTCTTCATCCTGCCCGTTGTTGCTGTCTTCGATCAGATCGTCGATGCTAGAAACCGTTTCTTGTTGGTCTTCATCGGGAAGGATCAGCGGGACATCGTCGTTTTTCATGACAAAACCAAGCATACCTACCTCATCCTCATTCCATTCAAGATTGTATTTTAGTACGACGTACTCTGCTTTGGAATCCAAGAACTCCTGCAGGCTGCTGAGACCTTTAGGTAGAGCTACAGAAAGGGAGATGTGCCGTTCTGCAAGGTCCGATGTCTGCGCGGAAAACTCGTCTGCCAACACTTCGATGACCTTGCCGAAGACCTCCATATTGCTAGCTGTAAAGTACTCTTCAGTACGCTCGGGCTCTTCGGATATCTTTTTGAGAATGCTGGAAGCTGCCTGTTCATCTACAAAGATCAGCACTTCAACCTGCTCTTCTGTACTACCTAGGCTGATCACATACCTCTTGTCGTCAACTTCAGCGCCTTTTTTGACGTAGCACTCGGCTGCAAAGGTGACGGCACGATTGGCTGTAAGCAGGCCAAGGGCTTCCCCGAGTTTGGGCTCTAGTGCAGTAAAGAGCTTCTTCACTACTTCTGCAGGAGGTCGCACTTCCTGTTTTGCCGGGCTCTTGCCTTTTTTCGCTCCTGCCTTTACCAGAGCATCTATTTCGCTTTGAGATAAAAGGTGATCACTCATCTTGCTTACCTCCATCTGAAACTACATCCAGTATCTCCACACCGAGCTTCTTGCCCACAAGGCCCGGCCGGCCCAAAAACTTGGTTTTTCCGTTCAGCTTGACCTCCAGAGGATCGCCGATCTGCGACTCCAAAGTCAATACGTCGCCCACTTCCATCTCCAAGAGCTGACCCACTGTGATCTGCGCTTTGCCGAGCTCGAGTACGAGTTCGAACTCGGTAGGCCTTAATAGGTCTTTGAGCTTGCGCATTGCCGACTCGTCGCTTCCGGTCTTGTCGGTGGCAAACCAGAACTGCGCGCTCAGCCTGGACATGACCTGCTCGAGCATGGTGTAGGGCAAGCAGACGTTCATCTTACCTACCCTGTTGAGAAGGCTCATCTCCATTGTAACGGCAATCACCATCTCCGTAGGCGGAGCTGCGTGACTGTACATGGGGTTGGACTCAAGGTTAACCAGCTCAGGTCTTAGACTCACCACGTTGATCCAAGCGTTGTGAACATCGGGGGTGAGTTTGTCGATCATGTTTCTGATCACCGTGACTTCGATCTCGGTGAGCTGGCGGATGTGATCTTTAGAATCCCCGTATCCACCTAAAAGCCTTTCAACTATGCAGATGCTGATATCAGGGTTGATCTCCCAGATCATGTATCCCGGAAGGGGATCCAGAGAGATGGTGGCCATGAGTGTGGGATTGGGGAGGTTGCTGACAAACTCCTCATAACTTGTCTGTTCAAGAGAGATAAGTTCGATGTGGACCGGGGCCCTGAGGTGAGCTGACAACGATGACGACCACAGTCTTGCCAGGTTCTCGTGGAGCATCTGCAGCGTTCTCATATGGTCTTTGGAGAACTTATCAGGATGCTTGAAATCATAGCGTTTGATCTTCTTCGTCTGACCAGTGACGGTCTCTTTCACGCTGGAAAGTAACGCGTCAAGTTCCTGCTGCGACAGTATCTCGTTCATTTAGCTCACCACCTTATCTCTAATTGCCAATCAAGAATTCAGTAAAGTAAACGCTGGTAACAGGTTCTCTCGGCAGTATCTCGTTGAATGCCTTTCGGATCTCCTGTCTGAGTCTAATCTGACCTTCTCCGCCTGTTAGATCTGTTGCTGTCTTGCTGCGTAAAAGCTCGATTACCTTATCCTGCAAAACGGGCTTGTACACGTCAAAGTCGTCGGGGATTTTTTCGGTGCCGAGCTCCACGACCAGCTTCACGCGGATAAGCGGAGCTTTTTGACCGAGTACACCGTTTTGTAAGTTGACGGTAATGGCGTCAAACTCCACGCGGGGACCGAACTCAGGTTTGTCCTCCACCGCTTCGACGACTTTAGGCTGGGCAAGTAGGCGACTAGTAAGCAGAGCGCTACCTGATGTAGCCAGAATTACCAAAGCTATTAAAAACACCACGAATTTGGCATCTACGACAATCTTGCCTTTTTCAGCCATCCAATTCATCCTCTCTTGCCTTACTTAACTGGGTAAGTCCTACTTAACTCTTCAAGCCATTCGGCACCGGGTTCGCTTCCTGCTAGCGACGGATGCAAAACTATAATATCAACCCTGCGGTTCCTGTTCCTACCTTCGGGAGTAGCGTTGGATTCGATGGGACGGTACTCGCCATAACCCAACGCCGAAAGCCTTTCGGAGTCCAGCGAACCCTCTTCGATCAAGAAGCGCACAACTTTAACTGCTCTAGCTACCGAGAGTTCCCAGTTGGAAGGGAATCTCGCGTTATTGATGGGGACGTTGTCTGTATGGCCCTCGATGCGAATGGGCAGGGGAACTTTTTCCAGGATGACGCTGAGTTTTTTGAGCATCTCCTTTGGTGCTTCTTTCAGTGCATCCGAACCTATATCAAAGAGAACCACATCCTTAAAACGCATCACCAAACCGCGATCTTCTAGGGAGAGTTCTACCTGATCCACAAATCCTTCTTCTTCTAAAAGATCTTGGATTACAGCAGCAAGAGCCTCTAAGCTTTGAAGCTGAATCTGGCTTGAGTCTGCAAACGGTGAAAGCTCCTCGGAGTTGTAGCCTTCAGGTATAAGGTTGGTTCCTCCATCCAAAAACCCTGCCATGTTCTTGAAAGCCACCATAATTTCTCTAAACCGTTGGTTATCAAGGGATGAAAAGCTGTAAAGCAGGATGAAAAAGCAGAGAAGCAAGCTCATCATGTCACCCCAAGTAGTCATATACCCGGGTGCTCCGCCACCTTCTTCTGCCTGAGGTTTTTTTCTACGACGCACTGCGCATCACCTGTTCCCTATCTCTTCTGAACTCCTGGAGTCCGTTGCGGCTTTGCGGTGAGAGGAACGATTTCAGCTTCTCTTCCACTATGCGTGGGTTCTCACCAGCTTGCAGAGACAGAATGCCTTCTACCATGAGTTCCTTCAACAATACCTCATTTCTCGATCTGATTGCAAGCTTTCCTGCGAGCGGAGTAGCAACCACGTTGGCAAGAAGTGAGCCGTAGAAGGTGGTAATCAGCGCAACACCCATGGCTGCAGCGATAGCATCTGGGTTGTCGATGGTGGTAAGCATCTGAATTAAACCGATCAACGTACCGAGCATACCAAAAGCCGGAGCCATGTTGGCCACGAACTTAAAGATGTTCTGGCCCATCTGGTGCCTTTCCTCAAGGTAGGAAATCTCGATCTCCAAGATGCTTCTGACCAGATCCGGATCGGTGCCGTCGACTACCAGTTGAATGCCCTTCTTCAGAAACTCATCGTTTTCGTTTTGCAGATCGTCTTCCAGAGCCAGAAGCCCTTCTCTACGAGCTTTGTCTGCCAAGTGCACCAACGAGGAAATGACTTCCTGTGGGTTATACGAATCCTCTTTCAGGGCGATGGCAACGATCTTGGGTAGCTTTGCCAGGTCCTTTAGGGGAAAGTTCATGACTGTAGAAAACACCGTTCCCCCGAAGGTGATCAGCATCGACGGAATATGGATGAATATTCCGGCGCTGCGAGGTTCCAGCAAAATCGCCCAAATTACGACCACCCAGCCCAATACAAAACCAAGTAGTGTACCTAGGTCCAAAAACTCCACCCCCTATGCATTGAGAACCCTAATGTTGCGTTTCAATGCCTGAATCGTTTCGATGATCTCTTCTGTGTTTTCTTTAACGATGACTTTTTTGCCACCTGCGTAAGTTATGACGGTGTCGGGCGTAGCTTCAACGGTTTCTATCCAAAAAGAGTTCAGGTAAAAGGTCTTGCCATCGAGTTTGGTCAGCTTAAGCATACATTCCCCTCCAGACCTGGATTAGATCAACCTAGTGGCCTGGAAGCCAGGCCACTAGATACTATCTACGCAGATTGACTATCTCTTGGAGCATTTCATCGCTTGCGGTAATAATGCGGGAGTTGGCTTGGAACCCGCGCTGAGTAATGATCATCTCCGTGAACTCTTCTGACAGATCCACGTTGGACATCTCCAGTGTGGATGGCTTGACCGAGCCTCTTCCGCCAGTGCCAGGCGCACCAATTTGGGCTGCGCCGGAGTTAGAAGACTCTTCGAACAGAGTACCAGGTGCCCTGAGGAGACCGGCTGGGTTGGCAAAGTTTGCCACTGCGATCTGTCCAATGGCTCTGTTTAGACCGTTGGAGTAGATACCTGTGATAACACCTCTTGTGTCCACCAAGAAGTCGTCCAGTGTACCGGCTTTGTAACCGTTGTGATCACGCTTTAGGTCTGTCTGCTGGGCAAACTGGGTCAATTTATCGAAGGCAGCTTGAATGACAAGCACATCGGCATCTCCCGGCACTCTAAAGCGCAGGGAAGACGCGACATTACCGCTTGCGTCGAAATAGGTTACGTTCTGCACTGTACCTCCAGAAGTGAAGGTGATTTCACCGTATGCGGCACCTAGAGTCTCCAGGTTCGGTGAGTCTACCTCCCAACGCCACTGGTTGTTGGCGAGCTTGGTAAACTTCATCGTGATTTCGTGCTCATTGCCCTGGGAATCGATAATCTGCAGTGCAGTAACAGCTGGATCTGCGGGAGTGAAGAGGAAATCCGAAAGGGCGAGTTTTTCTCCTCCCACAGCAAACAGAGAGCTGGGATCTGACGGATCGATAACTAGATCGCCGATCACCGATGCCGGATCGTCGCTTGCGCTGATGGTGAAAGTCTCAGTTGAATCCATCTGTATCGATTTTATAGAACCATCGCTGTTCAGTTCGATCACACCGGTGATGTTGGCCTGCGGTCCGCTAACAGTGGTAATCCTGCCGGACACCGGAGAAATCACAAAGCGGAACTCGTTGAAGTCTCCTGTCGGCTCCAAGGCCATGTGCAATCTAGCTGAATGGGCACCGCTGGAAACCACCCACGGATTGGCTTTGAGTTCCAACTTGCCCGTAGTGTTGGCGTTGAGATTGCCGGAGTAGTTAATGTTGGAGGTGGCAACCGGCTCGATGGTATCTCCTTTAACGATCTGGATTCTCTCCAGAGGTTTATTGAGATAAATCTTGCCGTTGACAGCCATCCAGCCCATGACGGTCATTCCCGTGTTTGAAGAAACCAGGTTGTTGTCGTCGTCCAAGCTGAACGCACCCGCTCTGGTGTAGTAGTTTTTGTTACCGTCGGACACCACGAAAAACCCGTCGCCTTCAATGGCCAGGTCCGAGGCATTGCTCGTTCCTTGAAGGTTTCCTGGTTTATGGACGGTTTCAATGGATCCAAGACCGACACCAAGGCCTACCTGCATTGGGTTAATGCCGCCTTTGTCGTCCTGAGGTGCAGTTGCACCTCTGATGGTCTGGGTGAGGATTTCCTGGAAAGTTACCCGTGAACCTTTAAAACCGACTGTATTGACATTGGCAATGTTATTGCCAATAACGTCCATTTTGGTCTGATGTGTTCTCAGGCCGGTAACGCCTGAGTAAAGCGAACGCATCATAGTCATACCCTCCATTCATGCCGCTTCCGTCGATCCGCGGCATAAAGCGTCCTTTGCAGGGCCCGCTTTTTTTAATTTATTACCGTACTGTCAATCTGCGTAAAAACTTTCCTAGCTGTCTCTCTTCCCGATAGGGCAGTGACAACCGTGTTGTTCTTCACGCTTACTACAAACGCCAAGTCGTCGACGAGCACCAGAGTATTCTGGCTGCCCTTCTCTTTTGCCAGCATTACCCCTTCATTCAGCCTCTTGATCTGCGTATCGCTGGGAGTTAGCTCCCTGCTCTGAATTCTCTGTAGAGCGTGTTTGGAAAATCTAACTTCTTCACCTAGTGCTTTCTCGAGGTGGCTCGCAAAGTCACCTTGAGGAGGTCGTTTAGTGCTTTGGGTACTAGTTGGCTGAACATTGGACAGGTGAGGCGTGATCTTGGGTTTAATTATCGGAGTCATGCATCTCACCTACTTGCTTATTTCAATCAGATCGGTTATTAGATAATCTTTGCCGTTTACCATAATCACCGGTCCTGCTGTACTGAACCGAACGGCTTCAACTGTGCCTTCGTCAACGGTACCGTCGCCCTTGTCCACCTTCACCTGAAGACCGATAAGGTTGGTTGCTTGAGCAAACATCGTCATCGCCTGCTGCGTGCCTACGTACTCCTGAACCAATTTATTCAGGTTCTGCATCTGCTCCAAGGAGCTGAACTGCGCCATCTGTGCGATGAACTCTTTGTCGTCTACAGGATTGGTTGGATCCTGGTACCTTAGCTGAGTGATAAGCAGTTTAAGAAAGTCGTCTTTGCCAAGGATGTTCCTGTCAGTCTCGCTTTTCTGCAGAGAAATACTGCTCTGGCTTTCAATTCGCACTTAAATCACCTGCCTTATACGCGGTAGTCTACCAAACCGTCTTTAGGTTTGGTGTAGGCTACCTCCGGTGGATTTTCTGAAGGTATGCCTTCTTCAGATCTCCCATTCAAGCTCATCAGCTTGGAAAACTCGCTGGCTAGTTCCAGCCTTGTTTCGTAGCTTCCCTGATGGTTGAAAAAGTTGGTTCCCAGACTGAACTCGCCAAGCTGGAGACCTTGACTCTCCAAAGCTTTCTTTAAGACCGGAAGCTGCTCTTCGATGATCCTCTGGCTGAGAACGGTTTCGGTCTCAAGCTTCAGCTGCACAACGTCTGCCTTCACGCTAACGGAGATCTTCAGCTCACCCAACTCTTTTGGGTAGAGTCTGATGTTTACCGACTGCTCTTCTTCAGAAGCGCTGGTCAGCCTCCCTGCCAGGACCTCAAAGAACTGGTCGTACTCCAAAACCTCCAGGGCTCTGTCTCCCTGCACCCTACTTGGTGTGCTCCCCGAAAGCTCCCTAGCACCGAGCTCTTTCAGCGCTTCGGCAAAGCTCACTTCGAACTCAAGGTTTAGCGGCTGTTTTTCTTTCTGCACATCCCCGGTCCTTCGAACCTCGAAACGGCTCTTTTCGGCTGCCACGAGATCTTTTCCATCGGAAGTTCCGATGGACTCATCCCAAGCTTCAGATGTGGCCCCACGCACCGCGGAAACCTCCGCTTCTTCTTCCAAACTCGTTCCTTCTTCTGGCAGTTTGCTGATTTCTGGTGATGCTTCTAGGGACTTTTGGAGCTTGGAAAGCTTGCCGTAGGCCTGCAGCACCGCTTTGCGGTCTAGAGGGCTCACTAGCTGAACCTCTGTCGTTGAAGCTTCTTTTGCGCTTCTGGAGCTTACCGCCGCTCTTGTGTGAAGAGAAGCCACTTCAACCTCAGCCTTCGGCTCTGCTTCTAGAGTGCTGCCGTAGGTTTGTCTGGGGTATGTCTCTTTAAGCAGATCTACAGCAGTAAGTTCAGAGGTTTCGCCTTCCAAGATTCCGAGGTTATCGGTGCCTGCAGGTAGGTCTTCGATGATGCTGACCCCAACCTGAGAAACACCTTGGTCTTCACTTGCAACTGCATCAGAAGCTGCTTCTAGAGCGGTAGCTGGCGGTGCTTCAAGCGGCACTTCAAGGGGAAGTTCGGTAAGCTCAATTTCTGTTTCCAATGCTTCTCCCACTACTTCCATCCCGTAGAGCTCGAGGAAGTTTCCCTCTTGCCCACCATCTGCTGGCGCAGGCACTGCTGCAGTTAGCTGTTCCAAAGAGAGATCTGTGCTTTTAAGGTCCTGCTCCCAAAGACCTAGAGGCTCAACAGATTCACCTTCTTGAACCTCATCAGCTTGAGGCCTAATCTCTGGTGCAAACTGCAGATTCCAAAAGGCAGCTACAGGTTCTGATTCGCCGACAAGCTCAGACTCCTGCTGCTCTTGCACTTCGGGCTCTGGCTTGCCGCTTGAAGGCTTCTTGCCCTGTATTGCCGCTTTGAGAAAGGCACCAAACCCCAGAGGCTCGCTTCTGGACTTTGCAGGCTCTTTAGACAGGCTTAACGCAGCCTCCAGACTTACAATTCCTACATCCATCCATTCACCTCCCTTCCATTTTGCTGGATACTTTGGGAAGCAGCGCTGCTGCTTCTTGTGGATCCATACTCTGCAGAATGGCAATCACCGTATCCTGGTCCATACTGGCTAATAGATCCACCTTTCTATCTTCGGGAAGGTTCTCGAGGATTGCGAGAACCGATCTGGTTTCCATTTCACTGAGGAGCATAGCTTCAACTCTGAGGCTCTCCACATTTGCCTTGATCGCTAAAAGATCCTGCCGGTCCTTTTCCAAAGCCAATCTCTCATCTTCCAGCCTTTTTTCGCGGCTGTTTAGTTCCTGTTCTCTTCTATCCAGGTTCTTTTGACGCTCCATGAGTCCACTTTGTATCTCCAAGAGTTCTGCTTCAAAAGCCAAAAGCTCATCTTTTTTCTCCTGGAGCAGTATGTCCTCGCTGAGGCCCAGCCTGTATGTTTCAATATAGGGGTGGGTAACACTCCACTTGTCCAAAGCCGTCATTGTGATGGCCTTCACATCGATGATGTCGGCCAGGTCCAAAACGTAGATACCAACTATAAGTGCAGCTATGACGGCAAGTACTACCATGAACCACTTCATCTGTATTCCCCCTCTTTTCTAGAGAAAGCGAGTATCCCGATTTCGTCTAGAAAGAGCTGCTCTTCGTGTTCTACTGCTTTCTTGTACCTCTCCTGAGCTTTTTCCCTGAGTTTTTCCAGGAGCTTTCTGTTTCGCATGGCATCTATCAAAATCATCCGCTTGGTCTTGAGGTCATCTTCCAGTTCGGCGAGCTTCTGGTAAGCTCGTTCAATCCGCACCATGAGCGCTTGCAGGTAGCTTTCTCGGTTGACAAGAGACAGTATCTCTTCTTCCTCCGAACCGAACCTAACGCTCTGGTACTTCACTTCCAAGTTGTGAATGAAGTTCTTCTGCTGCAGCACGAGATTCTGAGCCTTGGCAAACTCCTCTAGAGCCATGTCTTCTTTGGCTCTGGCCACATCTAGGACTTTTTGCAGGCTAAACTTGAATTTTTTCACGAAGATCACTCCGCAAAGATGGCCTGTAGATTAGTGAGGGTGGTGTCAAAGTCCAGCTTTTCCTCTACTTCCTGGCGCAAGAATTGGTTCACCGCCTCAATCTTTTCCAGGGCGTAGTCGATATCGGCGTTGCTCCCAGGTTCGTAGGCTCCGATGTTAATCAGGTCCTCTGCACCTCTGTAGCTCGCCAGAACCCTCCGGAGATGTTTGGCGTTGTTTCTGTGGGTTTTATCTGTAATGTCAGGCATGGAACGGCTGACGCTAGCCAAAACATCTATGGCGGGATAGTGTCCTTTTTCTGCCAGTTCTCGAGAGAGAGCGATGTGGCCGTCGAGAACACCGCGCACGGTGTCGGAGACCGGCTCGTTCAGGTCATCGCCTTCAACCAGAACCGTATAGAGCCCGGTGATCGAACCCCGCTCGCCTGCTCCGGCCCTCTCTAAAAGCTTGGGCAGGAGGGCAAAAACCGAAGGTGTGTAACCTCTGGTTGTCGGGGGCTCTCCAGTTGCCAGACCTACCTCTCTTTGGGCCATGGCAAACCTGGTGACAGAATCCATCATCAACAGGACATCGTGCCCCATATCTCTGAAGTATTCGGCAATTGTAGTTGCTACAAACGCCGCTTTAATGCGGGCCAGTGCAGGTTGGTCAGAGGTAGATACCACCACTACCGACCGCTTCAAACCCTCTTCCTGTAGATCTCTTTCGATAAACTCGCGGACTTCGCGGCCGCGTTCGCCAATGAGGCCGATGACGTTGACGCTAGCTGCAGTGTTGCGGGCGATCATACCCATCAAGGTAGATTTGCCCACACCGCTGCCGGCAAAGATCCCGAGCCTCTGCCCCTTGCCGCAGGTAAGCAGCCCGTCTATGGCTTTGATTCCCAAGGGTAAGGGGTGCTGAATCCGCTGTCTTTTCAGCGGATGCGGGGGTTTGTTAACTATTGGGTAGAGGTCGAAGTCAGCGATTTCACCCAACCCATCCATAGGGTTGCCGAGGCCGTCGAGAACCCGTCCTAGAAGTTTTTCGGACACTCTGACTGTGAGGGGTTGTCCCGTTGCCGAGACTTCTGCTCCGGGAACGATGCCGTCCATTTCGCCGATGGGCATGAGGAGGATCTTTTTGTCCCGAAAGCCCACCACCTCCGCCAGCACCTGGCCGTTTCCGGTAGAAACCTGGCAGATCTCGCCGACGGCAGCTTTAGGGCCGTTGGAGACCATAACCAAGCCCGTGACCTGGTCGATCTGCCCGTACATCTTCACGGGACTGGTGCTTTTTACCTCGTCAAGCAAATTCTGCCATCTACTCATCAGATTCACCTTCAACCTGTACCTCTCTGCTTCTAAAGCGGTCGATAATGCTGTCTATGCGGGTAGAAAGCGTGGCATCGATGTTTCCCGTGTTGCTGGTAGCTAAAAAGCCGCCTCTTTCAACGCGATCTGAAGGGACAATCTTCAGTTCCTTTACGTTTACGCACTTTTGCAGGATGAGGTGCTTGTTGGCGGTGACAAGGTCTAGTTCCTCGCGGTTGACTTCTACCACCAGTTCAGTGCACTCCTCAATTAACGGTAGCGTTTCATCCAAGACTCTAAGGATCAGTGCATCGTCAACAGCGGTGTAACAGATCTTCTCGATGCTGACCCGAAGAAGCTGAAGCAGAGCTTCGTGGGCTTCATCTGCCAGGCGTTTTTTCGTTTCGGTGAGTTCTTCCAGAGCTGTCGAAAAGTTTGCCAGCCACACTTGGAGGTTTTCCTCGTGTTCTACTCTTGCCTTACTTAGGCCTTCCTCATAGCCCTCCCTGTAGGCCTTTTCTCTTATTTTCACAGCGTCTTTTTCTGCAGCATCTATCAACAGGGCGGCCTTTTGCTGAGCTTCGGCGTAGATCCTTTTCGCCTGTCTTTGGACATCTTCCAGATCGACTTCCTGGTGGAGTTCCTCTGCTACCGCGGCAGTTTCTTCTTCTGCGATAAAAGCCTCTTTTTCAGCATCCAGACTGACAATCTCATCTGACAGCAGGAAGCCGTCTTTAAGCAGCTTAGACGATGATCTCATCTTCACCGCCCCTACTTATGACAACTTCGCCAGCATCTTCAAGCTTCCGTATGATGGCAACAATCCGTTGCTGGGCTTCTTCAACATCTCTAAGTCTAACCGGTCCGAGGTAGTCGATCTCTTCTTTAAGCATGGACGCGGCTCTCTGGGACATGTTCTTGAAGATCTTCTGCTGGACGACTTCGTTGCTGCCTTTAAGCGCCAATGCCCAGTCTTTGGACTCGACTTCGCGGATAATACGCTGAATGGCTCTGTCGTCGAGACCTGCAACGTCTTCGAAGACAAACATGCGCTTTCTGACGCTTTCTGCAAGTTCCGGATCGACGGTCTCCAGACCGTCCATGATGGTCTTTTCTGTAGTCCTGTCTACCCTGTTTAAAATCTCAACTACAGCTTGGATGCCGCCGGCGCTTGTGGATTCCTGGTTGATGAAGCTTGCCAGGCGCTTTTCCAACACCGACTCAACTTCGCTCAAGACCTCAGGGCTTGTCCCTTCCATGGTAGCAAGACGCTTGGCCACTTCGACCTGTTCTTCCGGAGAAAGAGACGACAGAATGGCTGCAGCCTGTTCAGGCTGGAGATAGGCCATGATCAAGGAGATCGTCTGGGGATGCTCCCCCTGGATGAAGTTGAACAGCTGATTGGGGTCGGCTCTTCTGGCAAAGTCGAAGGGCCTGACCTGCAGCGAAGAGGTCAGCCTCAGGATGATCTCCTCTGCCTTGACCGGACCGAAAGCCTTCTCCAGAAGATCTCTGGCATACTCGATACCGCCTGTGGCGATATATTCCTGGGCTTTAGCGATCTCTTTAAACTCCGCCAATATCTCGTCTCTCAGCTGCGGTTCGACTTTTTTGATGTTGGCGATCTCCAGGGTGAGGTCTTCGATCTCTTCTTCTCTCAGATGTTTATAGACATTTGCAGACAGTTCCGGTCCTAAAGTCACCATGAGAATGGCCGCTTTTTGCTTTCCTGTTAGTCCTCCGCGTCTGCTTCTAAATTGTTGCATTTCAGCCACCTCTCTCTCCTAATCTTCAGCCAACCAGGACTGAAGCACTTTAGCAACTTCTTCAGGTTTCTGTCTGGCAACAAGCTTCAGTTCTCTTTCAAGAGTAAGCCGTGGAGCAGGAACACTCTCTTGTTCTTCCTCGGCTTCAGTAACAGCTGCAGTCTCTTCAAGTACGGCAGCTTCTCTCTGGCGTCTGGTGCGACCGCGCAGTGCAAACAACAGCACCAACAAGAGGACTACTGCCACCGGCACGATGTAGATGTAAGGTAATTCGGGACCGGCTGCAACAAGTGGTGCTTCGGTAACGGTTTCAGCAGTGAAGAAAGGCATGCTTTCCACGGTCAGCTGATCTCCTCTCCCAAAATCAAGACCGCTGGCTGCAATCACAGCTTGCCTGACCATCTCTTTGGTGCTTTCATCCAAGTCGCCGTGGAGCCAGACTGCTACAGATAACCTTTTTATGGAACCAGGTGCTACCACATGATGCTCTAGCACCTTGGAGATTTCGTAATTGGTGATAGTATCGGAACGCTCGTAAGAACTGCTATCTTGGGTGTTAGTGTCGAAGGTGTATCCTGGTATGTTGCTGGTGATACCGGCTACGCCGATCGGAACAGAGCTGCTCGTCCCTGATTGAACTTCTCGGCTCTGCTGCTCGCTTCGAACAATGCCGCGATTTCCGGTTACCGGCTCATACCTTTCGGCTGTAGTCTCTTTGTAGTCGAAGGCGACTTCTGCAGAGACTCTCACGATGGCATTGCCAAAGCCGAAGATCCGCTCGAGCATGCTCTGAAGGTTAACCGCCAGTTCTCTGTCAATCTGGCGCTTCAGCTCAAGCTGATTGGAAGGCGCGGTTGATTGGCCGAACTGCGTGTTAAACATGGACGGATCCGACAATACGTTCCACGAACTATCCATGATGGTAACATTTTGGGGCGACAGTCCCGGAACTGCTCCCGCAAGAAAGTTAGCTATGCTTTTGATCTGATCTGTACTGATTCTGGCATACGGCTCTAGAGTCAGCACCACAGAAGCTGTTGCAGTTCCAGTGTCGGTTAAAAAGGGAGATGATTCCGGCAAAACCACGTGCACCCGTGCATCTTTCACGCCGCTGAGGGTCCGGATGCTTCGGACTAACTCGCCTTCGAGGGCTCTTTTGAACATCTGCTGTTGTTCAAAATCTGTAATACCCCATTTTGTTTGATCAAATAACTCATTGCCTACCACGCCACCGGTCAAGAGCCCCGATGCAGACAGCTTAATCCGCAAGCTGTCCACCTTGTCCGATGGCACCAAAATCGTCCTTCCACCATCTTTTAGCTGGTAGGGGATTTTCTCTTCCTCTAGAGCGGCCATGATCTGACCTGCATCCACAAGGGCAAGGTCGTAAAACAGCGGCGAAAACTCCTTGGTGTTGCCCCAGATCGAGATCGCCACAAGTGTCACAAAAATGGATGCAGACAAGATTATGGCGAGCCATTTGATCTTTTTGTCGAGGTTTTGCCACAGTTCTTTTATTTGATTCCCCAGCTGCGCCAATTGGTTCATTCTAACCCTACTCCTTTATTAAACCTGCATCCTCATGATCTCTTTGTATCCTTCAATAAGTCGGTCTTTAATTGCCAGTGTAATGTCTAGCGCTATAGCCGCTTTTTGTGCTGCAATGGTGAGGTCGTGAAGTTCAACAGTAGGATCCTTCAGTGCCACCCGAACGCTCACTTCTTCAGCCTCAAGCTGCGCCTGGTTAACGCTGCTTAATGCATCTTTTAGAAAACTGCCGAAGGAATCGGTTAAGACCTTCTGGGCAGACTTATTTTCCGTGTTGAGATTTGCGAGTTTGCCAACCCCTGAAACGTTCATTCACAGAACCTCCTTAGCGTCCAATTTCCAGAGCTTTCGCTGCTGCGGACTTGTAGGCATTGATCACTTGAACATTGGCCTCGTATGCCCGGCTCGCAGTGATTAGGTCAACCATCTCTTTGACCACATCAACGTTGGGCATCTCTACGTAGCCTTCTTCGTTGGCATCGGGATGATCTGGGTCGTAGATCAGCTTAAATGGAGAGTTGTCCACGGCAACACCCACAACCTTTACCCCTTTAGGAACTCTGGCGGTTGCAGTGCTTCCACCACTGCCCTTGTTCATCTCGCTTTCCAGGATCGTTGCAAAAACAGGTACTCTCCTCTGGTAAGCTCCACCTGTTTCCGTTCTGGTGGAGTTTGCGTTGGCAATGTTGCTGGAAATGATATCCATCCTCAGCCGTTCTGCAGTAAGACCAGAGGCGCTAATTTCTAAAATAGAGAACATACCCATTATTGTCTACCTCCTTGGAGAACAGATTGCAGGAGTTTGAACTTGTTGCTCAGCCCCGTTGCAACCCCGGAATAGTAAAGGTTGTTTTCCACCAAGGCAGCAACTTCTTTTTCGATGTCCACGTTGTTGCCATCGGTACGCATGAGGTAATTTGCCTGAGGAGTTGTACGCACCTGAGCTCTTCCTGTCTGAACGTTCGCCGGAATGTGGTTTGGGTTGGTTCTAGCTAGAGGAAGACTGGTGTTTCCTCCTAGGCTGCGTTTCAGTTCTGCGGCAAAATCCATATCCTGAGCTATGTACCCGGGAGTATTGACGTTGGCGATATTGTTGGCAATCTGGTTAAACCTTTTGCTGCTTACGTTCAAAGCCTCATGAAGGAGCTTGTCCTTATCATTGAAGATGCGCATTATATCAACACCTTTCTCAAAATGGATTTGAAAACGGTTCTCAGAGTCAAAAACTGGTAGTTTTTCTTTAAGAGTAAATTCACCACAAAAGGCTTTTTTACTTTTTCTCAGTTATAGGTCTTAAGTCCCAAGTGAGTCTGTTTCTTGCGTTTTCTTCCAAAACTAGTAACAAATACCTAGCAGGAGAATATGCCAACGCTGCCTCTGGAAAAGCGTTGGCAGTGCAGCATCCTTACTGGAGTAGAATAAACCGCTTACATACTGCTTGCATAAAACGCTTACCTAAGGCAATAAAGGGAGCACTGCTCCCTACCTCTTTTGGTAGGTCAGCAGCACTCCCGACTGTAGTTGCAAAAATTTGCTACTTATCGATAAAGCGATTCCATTCTTCAGGGGTCACATCATCCAAAAACTGCCTGAAAGCCTCGACTTCATCTTTTGCAATCGGTTCATTTGACGGCATTTTTACGTTGGAGATTATCTCGACATCGACTTCCCTTAAGACCAGATCACCAGCTAGCTTCTCACTCAAGTAGATTGGGGCATTGCTCTTAAGTGCCAACGCTACAGCATCAGAAGGGCGAGCATCAATCTCTAGCTTTACAGGAGCACCATCTCCTGTACCGTCTTGAACAAGCGTGATAACTGCATAATACGTATTGTCCTTAAAATCGGTGATATCTACTTTTTCAATGCGGTATTTTAAGGTTGTTAAAATCCTAATCATCAAATCATGGGTTTGAGGTCTTGGGCTTTTTACACCTTCTAGCTCGGATGCTATAGCAGTTGCTTCGGCAATGCCGATAAACATCGGTAAAACCTTGTCCCCACTGGATAAGAGTAGAACAATACTCATTGTCTTGGGATCAATACCTACTCCGCGTACCTTTACCTCATGCAAAATGCTCACCCCTTTCTCTAAAAGCATTATAACAAGAACGGTCAAACATGAACACTGGCATTTGCTTTAAGTTATAACAGAACTCTCCATATAAGGCTGCTTGCGATAAGGACCAAGAACTGCACAACTAAAGCTACTATAAAAATATGCCTGCTTTTTTTGATCTGTACTGAGGCCAGGTAGGTCGCTGCGACGTAAAACGCAGTTTCGGTGCTGGCCATGAACGTGGATGCGCTGAGACCAATCAGCGAATCGGGACCGTGTTCCCCAAGGAGTTTTGTCAGGATAGCAAGGGATGCGGAGCCTGAAAACGGCCGCATCAAGGCCAGTGGCACCAGCTCCTTCGAGACGCCAAATGGACTGAGAACAAGGCCGATCGTATCTACTATATACCCCCACAGTATACCGTTTCTAACCAGTGCCATAGCTACAAATATGCCGATAATTGTGGGGAGGATGCGCCAAAGGGCAATGATGCCATCTTTTGCGCCTTCGTAGAAGTGCTCGAAAATGTTGATTCTGGCCTTCAATCCCAAGACGATGCAAAACAAGACAATCAACGCCGGCACGTACCCACTCATTTACCCCTCACCCCACAGCCGATCGAGGAGTAAAGCAAGGGCTGCTCCAAAGACAGAAACGACTAGCGTCGGCACCCAGATCAACGCCGCTTTCTGGGAGCCCACAGCCGCTCTCATGCTGATCACCGTTGACGGAAACACCGTAAAGCCAGTGCTAAGAAGTACCAGGAACGTTGCCATGTTCGGTGTGAGCTGTCCGCCTTTTTTTAACTCGGCCATGGCTCTAAGACCCCAGACCGTTGCCGCGTTTCCGAGGCCAAGGAGGTTGGCAGCGATACTGGCAAAGATAGCCTCCTCCTGGGCAGGGCTTAGCGGTCTGCGGAAAACTCTTTTGAATATAGGTCTGGCAAATTTTGCGGTCAAAAAGCCCAAAAGTCCCGTTTTGTCCAAAATCCCATAGATGCCGGACCAAAAAGCCATAATACCAAACAGACTCAATACGTACTGTATGGAATCGCTTCCACCCTGGGTTATGCAAACCAAAAGCCTTTCAGGCTTACCTTCGAGAATCGCCGAGACAATACCGATAATCATCAAACCTGCCCACACTGAGCTCATCTTCGACCCTCCTCTTACAGACTATATGGCAGGATGAGGGCGATTATTAACATCTGAAGTGTGCAGGCCTTCTTCCTAGAGATTTCCAAAGCTGGTTAAGGTGCCAGAAATAGTGCAATGACACCATTTGTGAAAGATCTTATAATGTGGGTAAGCCTGAGTGATCGGTATATCACTAGGCACGAACTCACAAAGTTTGGAAGGAGGACCATCTTTGCGACAAAAAAACAGAATAAGCCTGAGAAAATCACTGGTGATCACTGCTGTAATGGTTGCAGTATCAGTCTATGTATTTGCTGGTTCATATACAGTAAGATCGGGAGATACACTCTGGATCATCGCCAACAAGCACGGAACCAGCTTGGAAACCTTGAGGAAGTTGAATCCAGGTGTGGGAACCATGATCTACCCCGGTCAGGTGATCACCGTGCCTTCTACTGGTTCCGGAGGTGGCAGTACCATCACGGTCCAAATGGGAGACACCCTCTGGAAGATTGCTTCCAAATACGGCACTACGGTGAATTCCATTAAGTCGCTAAACGGACTGACATCAGATATGATTTATCCAGGCCAAGTCTTAAGGGTCTCCTCTGGCGGGGCCAGCCAACAGACCAATCTGGACATCGATCTTCTGGCAAGGCTCGTTCACGCCGAAGCTCAGGGAGAACCTTATGAAGGACAAGTTGCAGTTGCCGCTGTTGTTTTGAATCGCATGAAGGATTCCCGCTTTCCCAATACTCTTGAAGGCGTAGTCTACGAAAAACATGCATTTGAGCCGGTTTCTAACGGTCACATCTACAAGCCAGCAAGCAGCACTGCCTACAAAGCAGCACAGGACGCCATCAACGGTTGGGATCCCAGCTACAACAGCATCTTCTTCTACAACCCTGACAAACTCAAAGGGTGGAACTGGGTTCTCACAAGGCCCGTTGTCCGTAGAATCGGCAATCATGTTTTTGCAAGATAAACCAATAACTAAAAACCTTTGACAACCTGCGAAATCGCGGTTGCAAAGAGCCTGACAAGTAACACTGTCAGGCTCTTTTCTCTGCTTTTATGCAGGTTTGCCAACAATTAGTCCAATGATCAGGATCACTGCTGCCAAAATGAAGCTGTAGATTGCACCCTTTTTGTTGCGTTGCCTGGTCAAGTACATAATGCCAGCTGCTACGTTAAAAAGAGCCGCAATGAGAAAAACGGCGTTCATCAGATAACCTCCATCCTCCAAATGGCACAAAACCGGTGTACAACTTGATTACAGTATTCTTCATCTTAATCCCGTTTCCCTTGTTTGCAACGGGCTTTGTTCAAGCAGGGCAGCTGCGTATTAGAGCAGCTGCCCCTCTATAAAAAGGCTGCTGCACACTTTGTCAATGAAGCGTGCAACAGCCTCTGTAGTCAGTTAAAACTTAGTATTTTTTCAAGAAGTCAGCTGCTTTCTTGATATCTGCCACTGGATCGGGACCTACTTCTCTTTCGATAGTGAAGTAGCCGTTGAAGCCGATCTCTTTCATCGCTGCAATGTATGCATCCCAGTCGACGTGTCCCTCACCGAGAGCCACTTCTTGGCCTTTGCCATCAACTCTGATGCCGTCTTTAGCGTGAGTGTGGACGATATAAGGAGCGAGAACCTTTACGCCTCCCAAGTAGTCGAAGCCCTTCATGACCAGGTTGGCGGGATCGTAGTTAACGGCGATACCCTTGGACTGCACTGCATCGAGGAAGTCCTTCATAAGCTCCGGACTTTCAGGACCGGTTTCGCTAGCCAAAAACGCACCGTGGTTTTCTGCGTATTTTGCCACTTCTTTTACAGCGTCAAGCATCATCTTGCCCTGTTCGGTTTCTCTCCAATCCTCGGGAACAACGCCGATATGAGTGGTCATGATCGGAGCGTTCAGAGATACTGACAGGTCGATCAGGCGCTTGGTCCTTTCGACGCGCTCTTCTAGACCTTGCGGATTGGCAAACCCGCCGATATCGCCGCAGGTTGCAGAGATTTCCAGGTTATTGGACTCCAAAAGATGCAGGAGATCCTTCTTGCCGGTTTCTGTGAGGTTCTCAGGGGCAAGTTCTCCTGTTGCGATCCACAGCTGTACACCGTGGCCGCCTACCTCCTTAGCTTTCTCAAGCGACTCTTTCAGCGGAAGTCTAAACGATGTGTGAATTACGCCAATTTTTAAAGCCATTTTTCTCACTCCTGTAATAACGATTCTACAGTTACAGTATTACCGCATTTGGGCACAAATCCTGCTAAATATCAACCGCATCTTGAAAATCCGCAGAAAAGACAGGTCATGCAGCCGTCTTCATGCTTCATATGCCCACCGCACTCAGGGCAAGCTCCCATGGAGCTTTCAGCTACAGTGGAGGTCTGCTTCACTACATCGGCCATCGGCAGTTTTTCCGACACCATCTCGCTGGCGTGTTCGCCATTGCCGTTTTGGCGCCAGGCAACATAGTGCTCGATGGCAAGGCCGATGGCATCTGGGCAGGAGAGAACTACTCCGTTTTCTGTCCAGGCAGGTGATGGGCAGCGAATGCCCCTCAGGTGCTTGGTGATGGCTTCGGTAGATACTCCGGCCCTCATAGCCAGGGAGATCAGCCTGCTGATGGCATCCATCTGGCTTGATGCACAACCTCCGGATTTACCCAGCCTGGCGAATAATTCGCAGAGGCCGTTTTCGTCTTCGTTGATGGTTACATACAAACTGCCGCACCCGGTTTTGATCTTTTCAGTCCTGCCGTACGTTACGCTTGGCCGTACCCTAGGACTGATCCTGTGGGTGTCCTCTTCCTGGGTCTTGGATTCGGTTTTCCCGGTGCTTAGAACCTGCATCTGTCTGGAACCGTCGCGATAGACGGTTACGCCTTTGCAGCCCAGCTCGAAGGCGAGTCTAAACACCTTAGCAATATCTTCCCTGGTTGCCTCTTTCGGGAAGTTAACGGTCTTACTTACGGCATTATCCACACCGTTTTGCTGGAAGACCGCTTGCATGCGTACGTGCCATTCAGGCGTAATATCGTGAGCTGTCACGAAAACTCTTCTCCAGTGCTCGGGAATCTCTTCCATATGCTGGATGGAACCTTCTTCAGCGATTTTTTCCATCAGCTCATCTGAATAGAAGTCTTCGCGCATGGCAACTTCTCTAAAGATCGGATGAACCTCCAGAAGCCTCTGCTCATCCAAAATCGTCCGAACAAAGGACAGTGCAAACAACGGTTCAATGCCGCTAGAGCACCCTGCAATGATGCTGATCGATCCTGTAGGTGCGATCGTCGTAGTGGTGGCATTTCTTAGAGCCTGATACTTGTCCTTGTAAATGCTCTTTTCGAAGTTGGGGAAGCTGCCCCTCTCGAGGGCGATTGCCTGAGATCTTTCCTTTGAGCGCTTGTCGATGAAGGCCATGATCTGGGCTCCGAGATCCAGAGCTTCCTGTGAGTTGTACGGGATCTCCAACATGAACAGCATATCTGCAAAGCCCATTACGCCGAGACCGATCTTTCTGTTGGCTTTGGCCAGCTCTTCAATCTCGGGGAGCGGATAGCGATTGACATCGATAACGTTGTCGAGGAAGTCCACTGCCAAATCAACAACCTGCCCCAAGTCTTCCCAATCGATCTTCCCGTCTTTGACGAACTTGGAGAGGTTAATTGAACCGAGGTTGCAAGCCTCGTAGGGCAAAAGCGGCTGTTCACCGCAGGGGTTGGTGGATTCGATCTCGCCAAGTTCTGGAGTGGGATTGTCGCGATTGATTCTATCCAAAAAGACGATCCCGGGCTCTCCATTGAGCCAGGCCATCTCCACCATGAGGTCGAACACCTCTCTGGCCCTCAGCTTCTGCACGACCTTTCCGTTGCGCGGGTTGAGCAGGTCGTACTCTGTATCATGTTCTACTGCTTGCATAAATGCTTCGGTGATTCCGACGGATATATTGAAATTGGTTAGTTCAGTGTTATCGCGTTTGCAGGTGATGAACTCTAGAATATCAGGATGATCGACTCTGAGGATGCCCATGTTGGCACCTCTTCTCACGCCACCCTGCTTGATCACTTCTGTGCTCGCGTTGAAAACCTTCATGAACGATATGGGTCCGGAAGCCACGCCGCCAGTTGTCTTGACACTGTCGTTGGCTGGACGAATCCGGGAAAACGAAAAACCTGTACCTCCACCGCTTTTGTGGATGAGAGCTGCGTTCTTGACACTTTCAAAAATGCTCTCCATTGAATCCTCAATGGGAAGTACAAAACATGCCGAAAGTTGTTGTAGTTCTCTTCCTGCATTGTAGGGTAGGGAGTATCCCCCCCTCCGAACCGTACGTGCGAGTTTCCCCGCATACGGCTCTCTAGTCAGCTTGAATGAGTTTGAGCCTCTTTCTTATCTCCTTGGTCGAGGTCCTATACTTACACGCCAAAGTCTTCTCCAGGCTTCTTTGCAAAATGTACAGCATATCTGCTTCTTCACTGGGTTTGGAAAGCAGTGAAAGCAGGCGTTTGAACCTCTTCTCTTCTTCTTTGTAGAAGCTGATGATTCTTTCCATTGGAAGGTTAAGTAGGCTGCTTCTGTGGATGGGCTTGCCTTCCCGCATATAAGGCCTGAGGAGTTTGGCCTTAAAAGAAGGATCCAGAGTAATTCTGCCTTTTTGCCATCTGAGACCGAGTCCTTCTAATAAAAAAGACTTAACGTCTCCGTCTGGGCTGAATCTGTAGATGCCCTCATCCCATATAAGTACTTTTTCTGTAGGGAAATACGCTTTCCAGGGTTTAAGGTAAAAAACCAAGTGCCAGAATCTACCATCGTCGATTTTCTCCTTGATCTCCAAAGGAAAGTCGGAAAGCTCTTCAGCTTTCAAGTCAACTTCCTTCAGAAAGCCCAGGATTTTGTCGGTCTTAAACTCAACCTGGTAGACTGCACCTAAAACCGCGGCCACTGCGCTTTTCAGCTCGGATAGATGCTCACTTTCTAGCATTCTGTACCTCTCAGCCTTCAGCGCATCAACGATTTCCCTGCTGTACTCCGGTTTGTAGAAATCCGGATTGTAGAGCTGCCTGTATACCCGTGTAAGAATCCTCTTCTCAGAACTCCTTCGCAGGCATTCCAAGACAACGAGGCTTTCCTGCATTACGCATACCTCCGTTTCTCAGTACCTGGCTGACCTGCTCCCCTTCGCCATTAGGACGGCGTTACCGCCTTGACTACTACGAGAGCTCCGTAAGTGGCTCTGCCACCTATCCCAAGTTCATTAGCAAACACAACGCATCATTTAGGCTCTCCGTTCGTTCTTTTCAGCACCTGTCTGGTGCCCTGTCTGGTTTCGGGAATAAAGAAAGACCGATGAACATCTTTCTTTAAAACCAGATGCTTACGCAGATCCCCACTTGATCCAGAAGAACTAGAGTTCAAGCAATCCAGCTTTAGCCATGTGATGCTTAGCGACCTGCATGCTGTTGTCCCTTGCGGTTAGCAGGTTCACTAACAGGACGTTTCCCGAGTCCTGTACCGTTTTCGGCAGTATTTGCTAACTGTCTTGGCGCACCATCAGAGTGGGACTATTCGGCATGAATTTGAGACTGGTCATCAGCTCGTAGAAGCGTTCTGCTTTCTTTTTGATGTTGGCTTTCTTATCGTATAGCTTGTCCGCTTCAGCGATGTTGTACGCTACGCGATAAAACATTTCTTCAGGAGTTTCAAAGGTTCCGTCATCTTTTTTTCTCAGATAACGCTTCTCTAAAACCGTTCGGGCGTTGCTGCTTAGCTCTATTGACAAAAAAACTCCTCCTTTCGACACAGAAGTAGATGCTCTGTCTATATTTTCCACATTAGAGCATCTACTCCTTCTAACCTAGTTTATTCCCTTTTTTACCGTGCCAAAACTAGCTGAGTACCCGGATAGTAAAAGCTTAATATTTCTTTATAATCAAAACCTTCCTTTGCCATGCCGTCGGCGCCGTACTGGCTCATGCCCACTCCGTGCCCGAACCCTACCGTCTGAAAGGTGATGTAGTTGCCGTTTGCACTGACCTCAAAGGTGAAGTTGGTCGACCGCAGCCCGAGCTTTGTGCGCACATCAACGCCTCTAACCACCGTGCTGCCGATCTGAACGAGTTCAACCCGCCCCGAGCGGTTGCGCGAAAGGATTTTAATAGGGCTTGCAGTTGGGTCGGGGTTGGACCACGGTTCAAGGAGAGTTGCAGCAGCAAAGACCTCGGGGCCTTGAGGCAAGTTCCTGGCCAAAACCAAGTTTTTTACATCCAAGCTTACTCCAAACGCCTTCTCCAGCTCTGCAATGCTTACGGTTTTTGCATCGGTGTAGCGTGGGGAATGTTTGTCGTAGGGGTTGGGTTTGGCTTTTAAATAAGGATAGTATGCGCCAAAAACCGCCGTACTGTCTTCAGTGTACGGACCTGCGGTGGAGTAGTACAGAGCTTCGATTAAGGCTCCATCGTAAACCAGGACCTCTCCTTTGGTGCTGTAAACCGCATCCCTGATCTTCTTCTCGTATTGCGCAAAGTCGTCCTGCCACTTCTGCTTGCGCTCGTCCTCCGACAACCAGGCTTGCCCTTCCTGAGGCAGGTTGGTAATGTCAGCGTTTTCCGGGTAGGGAGAACCGGTCCTGGCTATCCTTTCCAGCCGCTTGAGCGTATAAGTCCTCGCAGCTACGGCCTGGCTCTTAAGCGCTTCTGCGTGAAACGAAGCGGGCATCTCCGCAGCCACTACTCCAACCAGGTATTCTTCCAGATCCAGTTCTAAAAGGCCCTTGCCGTAGACATACAGCCGGACTTTTCTGTCCAAAAGGGCTCTTTCTTTCTTCGTTCCTACCGCCAGCACAATGCAGCAGATTAACAAGACGCCTACTGCAAACCAAACTGCAGTTAAAACGGCATTTCTCTTATCCAAAACCAGCTTCCCCTTCCTTGTTTTGGAAATACCTCTCTACACTCTACTTAACCATAATATGCATTGAGCTGCAAAGTGGTACAAAGAGATTTCCGGGGTCCCAAAAACTTAAGTATAGCCAAGTCCAATGCCAGTGGGAGTCTGTTGGGACACCCGCTGGGTCTTTTGCCATGCGCTGCCCTAAAAGTAAAGGGATGCAGGAGTGGCGCCTAAAGCCTTGTCTCTGCATCCCTCAGTTTGGGCATCTCTTTATTCTACTTACAGCAGCAGTTTACTTTTGCAGCGCCTCGAGCGCTTCCATTACGGCTTTGGCAAAGTCTCTTGCTGCCGCTGGACCGTTTCCGGTAACGATCCTTTCATCAACTTCAACGGGGTTCCCTGTATAGAAGGCTCCCCCTTTGACCAAGTCGTTCTCACCGTCAGGGTAGACTGTTGCTTTCTTCCCCTGAAGGAGACCGGCTCTACTCAGAATCACCGGAGCGATGCAGATCGCAGAAACGATCTTTCCGTTTCTGTAAGCCTCTCTGGCTAGCCCGTGGGCTATAGGCGAATCGAAGTATTCGCTTGATCCTCCGCCCCCAACAAAAACCAGAGCGTCGAAGTCGTCGGTTGTCAGTTCTTTGAAATCTATGTCAGGTGTGACCTTAGCCCCAAAGCGGCCGGTGCATTCTCCGAGCGTTGATGAAGCGGTAATAACTTCGTGGCCGTTCTTCAGGAACTCCTCTTTCGGATGGAGGTACTCCTCATCGCGAAACTCACTTTTTGCTATAATCATCGCTATCTTTGCCACATGATCGCCCCCTACATCTTATTTTGTACTTCTTGTTCCATTTTCCCCTTCCCGTTCTTTTGAAACTCTCGGGAACTCGCATTCCAGAATTTGCCAGAATAAAACCGGCAAAAAAAGTCATGATAATACTGAGGCGCTAATCAATATGCTTGTTTGTTGATTGGTTGCCTGCACACCCACAGGTTTTTCAACCTGTGGGTTGCTCTTTTTTATCTATTATAGCACTTTGCTGCAAAAAAAAGACATCTCCTGCAAAACGTTTCCAGTGGGCCTTTGCTTTGATGTGGTCAGGAGCAGACAAAAAAGCAGCTGATGCGTTTTTCGCGTCCGCTGCTTTTTGCCTTTACATGGAAACAAATGGAGAGTACAACCGCAAGATGCCGCCCTGGGTTTTTAACGTCTGCTCTTTGGCATCCTTGCCCCGTACGTAGCTGAAGTTCGGTCCTTCTGCACCCACAACGTTTGTGGAGATCTCTGTGCCCGTAGTCTCAACTAAGAGCTCAGCGTCTGTGCGGAGCATTTTTATCGTGACTTCAGATTCTTCGGCAGTTATGCGAGAAAAATGGTCTCCCAGTTCGAGATAAGCGTTGGTTCCCTCCAGGTGTAAACCGAGGTTGTTTTCAGTTCTCCTCACTCTGAGGGTGCCGCCTTTAACCGTAAGGTCCACTTCGTCGACGTACTCGAGACTCACCGTAGAGTTCTGCGCATTCCCCTTTACAAGTGCCACTGAGCTTACATTGACAACCGTCTCTGTTGCATCCAGTATGATTTGATCCTTCTTGGCCTCAGCTTGGGCTATCTCCAGCTGGCACCGAGTGGTCTCGATGATCTCCGGAGTTGAGTTTGTCAGTTGGACATAGGAATCTGCTGCCTTTATTTTACCGGTCTTCACATCTGTTAGACTCAGATATGAGCTTCTTGCGTCTATCTCCGCTACGTTGACGCTTACGTAAACCGACGCACCGTAAGCGGTGACTTGGGGAAGGATTGCCTCGGGCAGGCTGACCGTAGCAACGCTTCCTTCTAGAACCTTCAGAACTATCCCGTCTTCGCTCCGAACCACGCTGACCGCATCTTCGGATTGAGCGGTAACTGTCAGGGACTTTTTCTTGGTAGGTTCAAGGTTAAGCCTGCTCTCATCAACTTCTATAAAGAACCTCTCGCCCTCTTCAATCTCGATGGTCTGAGTTTGCATCTCCGAGCGTGCGGAGAGGTCTACTTCCACCATGCTCTCGAAGAACCTCAGAAAAGGTTCGTTTATCTTGAAATCCAAGATCATGACTGCAGTAAGAACGAGCATAACTGCAATTAAGCCAAATCGTTTGATCATCTCTCTCCCCCCTAGATTGCCGGTTCGTTATCCCAAAGTTTTCCGTTGATAAACAACAGCGCTACTGAAACTGCCAAAACCGCAAGGATAAACCCACTGCTTACGTAGCTGCCTGACGTTCCTGCTATGGCAAAGTCCGGCAGAAACTCAAAGACTTTAGCCACAAGAGGGACGATCCGAATTACAAGATAGAAGGTGAGAACGAAGGCCCAGAAGCTGAATGCACTTCTGAACTTGGCTACGTAGTTGGCTATAAGGTAAGAAAACTGCATCAAGACTATGCCGAAAAATGGTGCAAGGAGGAAAAACGCCGCTTCCAAAATGCCTGTGTCGCTAAACAAGAACACAGTGTCTCCCTCGCCCACAATGAATCTGAAGTAAAGGGCACACCAAAAAACAAGATACAGCACATAGCTGGACATCAGCCAGCCAATTTTTACCAAGAGGTGAACATATCCGGGGACAGGGAGGCTTTTTTTGATGTAGATGGTGTTGTTTTTCCGTTCCTTCGCAAGAGGGCTCGTGCAGAGAATGCCATAGGCGAAGATGGAGAGGATCAATGGAAAACTGAAGAGCTCTTCCGGAAACAGACCGAAATTCATCAGGACTTTAACTGCAATCGTTCCCACTATCATCAGCAGCCAGTAAAAGCCGTTTTCGCGCCATTCATGCAGATACAGCTTCCAAGAAATCATAAGTATACCTCCTCCAAAAGCCTTTTAAGAGAAGAACTCTCTCGCAGGGATTCCATATGACCTTGCCACTTGATCTGACCTTTCTCCAGCAGGACTACTTCGTCGAAAAGGCCTTCCGATTCAAACACCTCGTGGGTCGAAAGGATGATGCTTTGGTTTGCCGGATCGAACTCTCTAGCGATGGCTTTGATAATGGTGTCTCTGGACAGAGGGTCGATACCGGAAAGAGGTTCGTCTAGAAGGAGCAGCGGAGCTCTTCTGGATAGTGTAAGAACAAGTTTCAGACGAACCCGCATACCTTTGGAAAAGCTTCTGATAACCTGATTTCGCTCTAGCGCAAGCTCCTCGAGAAGAGCTTCTGCCCTCTGGGTGTCGAAATCCTTAAAACAGCTTTTGTAGAAGTTTAGAACATCAATTACTCGGTGACTCTGATAAAAAGGATCGATTTCAGGAAGATACGCTACCTGGTTTTTGGTCCTGACGCCCACTTTTTGTCCGTCCACGAGAATCTTCCCTGAATCTACAGGAATCAGTCCGGCAATTGCTTTGAGCAGCGTGGATTTCCCTGAACCGTTGGGACCGAGAAGTCCGATGATCTTTCCCCGGTCTAGTTCGTAAGAGAAACCCCGCAATGCAGGCTTGCCAAAATAGGTCTTAGTTACATCTGTAGCTGTAAGCAGCATCTTACTCCACCCCTTTTTCCAGTGCTTTTTCCAAGAGTTCTTTGATTTCACTGTGGCTCAGCCCCAGCTCAGACATTTCCGTGAGAAACTCACCTAGTGCTCTTTCAGCCAGGTCTTTCTGCAGCTCTTTGATGGAAATGGTGCTGCTGACGAAGGTACCCTGGCCTCGCAGCGTTTCAGCGATTTTGGTGTCTTCCAGTTCTCTGTATGCTCGTTGAACGGTATTGGGATTTACACTCATGATTGCAGCCAGCTCCCTTTGCGAAGGTAGTTTTTCACCGGGTTTGAGGTCCCCACGCACAATGCGCTTTTTGATCTCATCGATGATCTGCAGATAGATGGGCCTTTCTGGGTTAAACTCCAAGTTTACCACCACCAGTGCATTAGTTGACTAGTACACTATGATTGTAGGCAAAGCTGCAGCGGCTGTCAAGGGGATCTGTGCACAATTTTTAAATACTGCCGTTTAAAAAGCAAAAAAGCCCTCAAATAGCAGCTGCTTGCGTGATTTAAGGACATCACCGTTTTTATGGACGCTGCTTCACATCGCTCAAAAACCGTTTGATCGCAGCCACGAGAGCTTTATGATTCCCCTTCGTTCCTCTCTCCTGCTGCATACTAGACAGCGAACGCCCTTTACGTCCCACCGCACCACGCTCCTCGCAAGTAGTACGGTTTACCCACCTTTTCATACCAAAATCTACCAGTATAATCGCTGTGGCAGTGGTTATCATAACTAATGAGGCAGCAGTCACTATGCAGAATTTTTGATTGCTTGCCTTCATACCCACAGGTCTTTTGACCTGTGGGTTTATTTTTTTTGCACCGAAAAGCCTACCATTCCATTTACTACCAGACTACAGACAGTTGCCCTTTGCAGAGTTCGGGTATATAATAATATACACAAACATATGTTCGCTATAGAGGTGACCTGCTTTGTTTTCCTACTTACTTACTGCTCCATCTCTAGAAAAACGCTATAAGGTCTACTGCAAAACACCCTTCTTCCGCGAAGAGCTCTCCGGCTATGCAATGATGCTCGGCGAAACCAGCAAGGACGAACTTCTGGACTGGGGCAGGCAGCTTGGAGGCTGCCTCAGCGTGGCCGAAAATTTGTTGATTGCCAAAGCCATTGCGCTTTTTCAAAATAAGTCCGGGCTTTTTTGGGCAAATTCTAGAACCGCCTTTTATAAACTTCCCGTTTACTACCTCTGGCCTGTTGCAACGAAAACTCTCGATGACTTCTTTGAAACAGGCTTCACCACAATTGGCTCTCTGCAAGAAATTCCCCTAGAATCTCTGGAAGGCCGCTTAGGAGAAGAAGGCAAAAAAATCTACAACTACTGCAGGGGTATCGACCATACGCAGATTCGGCCTAATCCTCCGTTCTTTGAGAAAGTCTTCCGCAGCAAAGATCCGGACCAAGTTCTTTTGTCCCTCATGCGGGAGCTCCCCAAGCATGCTAAAAGCATTTGGCTCACTTCAGAAAAAAGCAGCATCGAACTGTGCCAGGACAAAATCGGCAGGCTCTCTCTGTCTCTAGCCCTAAAAGCTCTTTTCCCCTGGGAAACTCTAACCTGCCTGGTTTGGGAAATGCCCAAGGCCCATCAAAAAAGTCTTTTTGACTTCAGCCTTCCAGACGTGGTTCAAAGCCTTCTGGACCAAGAGAAAAACCTGACCCTTGGCATCTCCGTCAGCCGCCGCGAAAAAGTGCGTAGATCCAACTTCATCTGGGGGTATGGAAGTGGCTCATATCTGGGAAAAACCCATAGCAATTAAAGACAACAGTTTTGTGTTTAGAAACGTCCGCTACACCATCGTTGCAGAGCTGGACAGCTGGTGTGAAAGCGGAGCCTGGTGGCATGGAGAGCCGGTGCTGTACTTTTCTCTGGTGAAAACGGACCCTGAAGGGCTTTTTGAAATAGCGTACACCCCTACTAAAGAAGCGCTCTTATATCAGAGTTTTGACTAAAGGAGATTGTATTATGGCTATATCACTTCACACTCATTCTGCCTACTCGCTCCTTGACGGAGCAAGCAGGCCTTACGACCTGATTAAAAGAGGCAGTGAGCTGGGATATGTGGCAATAGCTCTAACCGATCACGACAGCGTCTCTGGAGTTTGGGAGTTTCAAAGACTTGCCCTTGATGCAGGGATCAAACCAATTATCGGCTGCGAAGTTACGCTAGAAGACGGCAGCCACCTGACGCTGATAGCGGAAAACTACACCGGCTACCAGAAAATCTGCTCTTACTTAAACATGACCGATAAAGCTGACAAGTTCCTCCCCCATGGGGAGGGAATTTTTGCCCTTTCCGGCTGCAGGAACTCCAAGCTGCAGAGGCTACTCCTAAGGCGACGCTACAAAGAGGCACTGGAACTGGCAAAAGAGCTTTACTTGTTTTTCGAAGGACGCTTTTTTATCGAAATGACCAATGACCTTCTTCCCCGTACCAACGAGATCTTGAATAGCCTAGATGAACTCGGTAAAGAACTGCAAATTCCCACTGTGGCATCGGTGGATGTTCACTATGCCTGCGAAGAAGACTTTCCGGTTCACGATAGCTTGAGCTGCATTCGTCTGGGCATCAAGCTCGAAGACGTGCACCCTGAAAGATCCTTCAACAACGCCGGCTATCTCTGCTCCCCTGATGAGCTTGTAAAGCGCTTTTCGAACTTCTCCAATGCCCTACAGGGAATGCACTATTTGGCAGAGATATGCGAGTCAAAGCCCCTGTCGCCGCCAATGCTTTTACCTAGCACTCCCGGCGCTAAAGAAAAACTCCGGGAGATTGCCTTGGCAGGTCTTGAGAAAAAATACGGAACAGGCAACCGCAGAGCTTTGGCAAGGTTGGAGCACGAGCTCTCTACCATCTCCGCCCTGGGCTACGACAGCTACTTTCTTCTGGTCCACGACCTCATTTGCGAGGCAAGAAGGAGGAATATCGCCTATCAGGGACGTGGATCGGCAGCAGGATCCCTAGTAAGCTACTGCCTAGATCTCACGCAAGTAGATCCCATTGAACATAACTTGGTGTTTGAGCGTTTTTTAAGCGTTGAACGGGGGCAGCAGCCGGACATCGACATCGATTTCGATTGGGCTAAAAGAGATCAGCTTTGGGATTATCTAGAAGGCAAGTACGGCAGCAGTCATGTGGCAAGTATCGCAGCTTTCCACTGCTACAGGGAAGACATGGCTCGAAATGATCTTCTCAGAATCGGCTTGTCTCCAGAGCTCATTCCGCAGCTTACAGGTAAAATGTACGGTCTGCCCAGGCATATCGCCACGCACTCTAGCGGAATCGCCATAGCTTCGGAAGACCTTTCGCGCCACGCTCCCCTTGTGGAAGCGGCAACTGGCCGAAAAATTGTCGCACTGGACAAAGACGACATTGAAGAAATAGGCATTGTAAAGCTCGATCTTCTTTCCCTGCGAACTCTCGGAGCCCTTTCCGAGCTGAATCTGCCCATCAAGCCCGAAGACCCAGCCACCTATAAAATGCTGCAGGAAGGAAAGAGCCTGGGAGTCTTTCAGCTGGAAAGCCCTGCACAAAGAAGCCTCCAGCAGAGGCTAAAACCTGAGAGGTTCAGCGATGTCGTGGCAAGCGTAGCGCTGATCAGGCCCGGACCTATTAGGGGCAATATGGTAGAGCCCTACATCAAGCGCCACAACAGGGAAGAAGAGGCTAGCTACCCTGCAGAAGAGCTGAAACCCTACCTGGAAAAAACCTTCGGCCTCATTGTCTTCCAGGAACAGATCATTCAGATCGTATCTGCTCTAGGGGGCTTCTCACCAGGAGAGTCCGACAAGCTGCGCAAAATGCTCTCCAATAAAAAGAGGGAACGCGAGCTTTACGACTTTCACGTCCAGTTCGTGGAGCGGGCCGTAGCAAGGGGTGTGCCCGAAGACACCGCAGAAAGCATCTTCCAAACCCTCGAAGGCTTTTCCGGCTACGGCTTCTGCGAAGCTCATTCTGCTTCTTTTGCCCAAACAGCTTATAAAACTGCTTTTTTGCGGTGCCACTACCCTGCAGAATTTTTCGGCGCTCTCATCAACAACCAGCCTCTCGGGTACTATCTTCCCCAGTCTCTCCTTTGGGAAGCCAAACGCCTGGGAGTAAAAGTTGTGCCTTTAGACATCAACAAATCGCCGCATGAAACCTACGGTAAAGACTCCATGCTTTATTTGGGGCTGAAGCTCATCAATGGCTTCTCTGCAAAAACCATGGACTACATTCTGGAAAACCGTCCCTTAAGTCTGGAAGACATCAAAAAGATCCCCAGCAAAGAGCGGCGCCTTTTGGTGCTTTCAGGGGCGCTGGACTCCTTCGGCCAAAGCCGCAGAAGCCTTCTGTGGGAAGCGTGGGGCACAAAGCCGATTCCCGGCGACTTTACTCCTTGGGAGCGCTTTTTGCGAGAGATCAAGGTTTTGGACCTGTCTCCTTCTTACCACGTAATGCACTTTTTCAGGCCCAAAATCCCCAACTATATACCTACAGCCGACGAGGTTTTCCAGAGACAAGGGCGCATTCAATTTGCAGGACAGATCCTCAGACCTCACCGCCCGCCCACTAAAAGCGGCAAAACGGTAGTGTTCTTTGTTATGGAAGATGAAACCGGGCAGGTGGATGTCACTTACTTCCCCAGAGAAAACCATCAGATTTCCATCAGGGAGGGAGGCATAGCGGTCGTTACCGGAACCATAGATCAGGAAAGAAAGAGCATCATTTTAGAGGGAATCTCCTACCTCGGAAGACCTGTGGCAAACCCTGATCTGCGACAGGAGGTATAGTGCAAAGTCCTAAGAGTCGCGGAAGCGTAAAGATGCAAAACTCGTTTGAGGCCCTTCCTCCGTTTAGGTGCTCGCAAATCTCATCAAAATTGAAGTGTCGGTTTCCGCCCATTGCTTCCTCTTGCATCGTAATCTTGCTAGGCAAACTGCCTTTACCTCCCTGCTCCATCAACCCCACAACCATCGGAAAGAAGGAACTACCGCCAGACAAGAGAATAAGACAAGTAAAATATTTCTACTTAAAGTGGGGACAAACAATGGCGTATAAAGTGATAGTGAACCCGATAGCCGGAAGAGGACTGGCTAAGAGCAACGTGCCAAAAGTCAAAGCAGTTTTGGAGCAAATGGACATTGATTACCAGCTGTTTCTCACAGAAGGACCTGGACATGCTGCAGAGCTTGCGGCAGATCTGGACGACTACTCTGGAGTAGTCGCTATAGGCGGAGATGGTACGCTCAATGAGGTTGTAAACGGCATGCCGAAAAACAAACCTCTCTGCGTTGTTCCGCTTGGTACTGGCAATGATTTTGCCAGATCATTCAATATTCCATTTGGAGTGGAAAGTCTGAGGTTGATCACCGAAGGACAGCTTCGCGAGATAGATATGGGTGTATATTCCGAAGGTGTTTTTTTATGTTCGGTAGCTGTAGGACTAGCCTCAGATGTAATGATGAGGGTCAACGCCAAACGCCACATGCGCTTTCTCAGGGGGAAACTGGCGTTTTTGGTTGAAGTCATCGCTTCGGCATTCCAGCTCAAACCGCTAGAGCTTACCATCGATGCCGACGACCAGCACAGAGAGCTTACCTCCATTCTGGTATACGTTATGAACACCTCCTACACCGGCGGTGGAATCTACCTGGCACCTGAGGCAGATCCCGGTGATGGCTACCTCGACCTGGTGGTAGCTAAAGATGTCACCGGTTGGGAGCTCCTCAAGGTCCTCCCGAAAACCTACTCTGGACGCCATGTGAATCACCCCAAGGTAGAGTTTCTTAGGGCAAAAAGCATTCAAATCAAGAGCACTGTAGATACGGAGATCATGGTGGATGGCGAAATCAAAGGAAAGACTCCTCTGAACGTCACCCTTTACCCGAAAAAACTCCAGGTTTTCGTGCCCAAGCTGTAAGGAGGCACTGCCATGCTCCGGAGAAATACAGTTCTTTTTCTGTTTCTTGCTTCACTGCTTCTATCGGGATGCCTTTTCCGCGAAACTCGAGTTGGCAGCATCGCAGGAACCATAGTGATCCGGGAGGAGCTGGCAGATGCTGTAGAGATTAACTCGCACCCAGCAATACCCAAAGGTTACGTTCCCCTTAAAGATGCTACTGTAACAACAAAGAGCGGTAGATCTACCAAGACCAACCAGAATGGGTATTTCCTCATAGACCGCATCCCCGAAGGTCGCGAAGAAGTCACCGTAACGGTGCCCCAGCTCGATCTGGTGAAGCGCTTTGAAGTAGACGTTTACCCGGGCGTTGTTAACACGATCTTCTATCCTGTTGGCAAAGGGTACTACATCATCATCGGAATTGGCAAATATTTGCATTTAGCCGATCTTAACTCTGCTGATGCCAATGCTGTGGAAGCCTTTTTTGCAAGCTCGCCAAACGTGGTCAAAACCATTAGAGACGAAGATGCCACCCGTGCCAACATTGAGGAGCAGTTCGCTGAACTAAAAAAGATGTTGAGCCCCGAAGACTTTCTTGTGATCTATTTCTCAGGTCACGGACACCAAGGACTTCTAGCCCTGTACGGCTACAGCGAAGAAAACCGCGAGGAAGCCCTATACGAAAGCGATCTCAAGGAACTGTTGTCTCAGATGCCTACAGAAAACATCACGCTGATCGTTGACGCCTGCAATTCTGGCTCGCTTTTTGATGGAACCGTCCAGACTCGTGCTCTCAAAGAGACCAACTACGTCATTTTGGCGTCGTCGCAACCGGACCAGAACTCCTATCAGTATGCCGATGACGGCGGTTTGGGGTACTTCACCAAGCATTTTTTACTAGGGCTCCTGAACCGCAGGGCTGACTACAACAAAGACGGAAGTATCACGTCCAAGGAGATTTTTACCTACGTCTACGGGGAACTGACCTACTACGCATCTTCAACGGAATATGCCCAAACGCCCACATACCACGATCCATTAGATCGTGAGCCTGTAATCTACAGGTATTAACAACAGAAAAGCCCTGTTGGCTGATAAAGTAAGTAGGGCAACGATCACAGAATCAATAAAACCCAGCGCTTCTAACCGCTGGGTTTTTGGTTTGTTGGCTAATCGCTGCCAACACCGAAAAAAGCAGGCTTTCGCCTGCATTTCTAAAGGATGTACTGACTGAGATCTCGATCTTGAATGAGATCTTTCAGCTTCATTTCCACATATTTGTCGTCGATTACCACTTTTTGGCCAGAAAGCTCCGGTGCGTCAAAGGCCACTTCTTCCAGAACGGTTTCTAAAATGGTATTGAGCCTTCGCGCTCCGATGTCTTCGGTGTTCTCGTTGACTTTGCGGGCACATGCAGCCATCTCTCTAATGCCCGACTTGGTGAACTCTACCTCCAAACCCTCGGTTTTCAGGAGTTCTTTGTACTGTTGCAGAAGCGAGTTCTTGGGCTCTTCCAAGATTCTGACAAAGTCCTCTTCGGTGAGACTCGATAGCTCCACCCTCACTGGGAGACGACCTTGGAGTTCGGGTATCAGTTGAGAAGGCTTGGAAACATGGAAAGCTCCAGCTGCGATGAAGAGAACGTGGTCGGTCTTCACATGACCGTACCTTGTGGCTACTACCGATCCTTCGAGGATGGGCAAGATGTCTCTCTGGACTCCTTCTCTGGAAACGTCCGGTCCGCTGTTGGAAGAACTTCCGGCTATTTTATCAATTTCATCAATGAAGACGATACCTTCGTTTTCCGCAAGTTCAATAGCTTCCTGATTGATGGAATCCTTATCGAGAAGTTTTTCCGCTTCCAGTTCAGTGAGGATTTCTCTCGCTTTCTTTACGGTAACCTTCTTCTTCACCGTTCGTTTGGGCAAAAAGCCACCAAATACATCCTGGAGATTGACACCTGAATCATCAATACCAAAGGAAAAAAGATCCAGCTGAGCTTCTCTCTCTGGCACAGTGATCTCGATTAGCTCGTCTTCCAGCTCGCCGGCTTCAAGCTTCCTCCTGATCTCTTCTTTCTCTTCAACGGAAACCTGCGGTCGTTGATCAGCCTGTTCGGAGCCAAAGAGGATGGAAAAGGGGTTGCTCTTCTCCTCTTTCCTCGTGGGAGCGAGAAGGTCTAAGAGGTTGATCTCTGCCTGCGCCCGCGCAATTTCTCTGACTTCTTCAATCTTCCTACTGCGGACAAGCCTCCTGGCTTCCTCAACCAAATCTCGGATGATCGATTCCACATCTCTTCCCACATAGCCCACTTCGGTAAATTTGGTTGCTTCAACCTTGACAAAAGGTGCACCAACCAGCTTGGCAAGTCGTCTGGCAATTTCAGTTTTGCCAACGCCTGTAGGTCCGATCATCAGAATGTTATTAGGGGCTACCTCTTCCCTCATTTCCGGCGGAAGCATCCTGCGTCTGTGCCTGTTTCTCAGCGCAACAGCCACAGCCCTTTTGGCCTTATGCTGGCCAACTATATATTTATCGAGATACTCGACTATCTCTTTTGGGGTTAAACCCTCCATCACTCACCCTCCAACTCTAGAACAGAAATATGGTCGTTGGTGTAGACGCATATCTCTGCAGCAATCTTCAAGCTTTCTTCCACAATGGTTCTGGCGCTGAGATTGGTGTGCCGGTACAACGCTCTGGCACTGCTCAGCGCATAGCTGCTTCCCGAGCCGATGGCGGCAATGTTATCGTCTGGTTCGATAACCTCTCCAGAGCCAGAGATGACAAAGATATGCTCACTATCGGCAACAATGAGAAGAGCTTCTAGCTTCTGGAGAATCCTGTCGCTCCGCCATTCTTTAGCCAACTCGACGCTGGCTCTCACAAGGTTTCCCCTGTGCTCAGAAAGCTTCTTCTCAAAGCGCTCAAACAGCGTAAACGCGTCTGCCACCGACCCGGCAAAACCGGCAATAACCTTTCCGGAGTATAGCCTCCGCAGCTTGTTGGCGGTGGTTTTGAACACGGTATTTTCGCCAAAAGTAATCTGCCCGTCGCCTCCAATGGCTACTTGCCCGTTGCGACGGACTGCAATGATGGTAGTTCCTTTAAACATCTTCACTTTCTCCTTTAGCCCTGGGATGAGCCTTAAAGTAAACCTCGCGCAGACGGCTCCGGCTCAAGTGAGTGTAGATCTGCGTGGTGGAAATGCTCTCGTGTCCCAAAAGCTCCTGCACAGACCGGATATCCGCGCCATTTTCCAACATATGGGTGGCAAAAGTATGTCTGAGGGAGTGCGGCGAGATGCCGCTGTTCAACCCTGCGATCTTCACATACTTATCTACCATATATTCAACTGTACGGGGATTGATGCGCATCCCCCGGCTGCTCACAAACACCGCTTCTGTCTCTTTACCTTTCAGCAGTGCATCCCTTGCCAGGGTAAGGTAGTCCTCAAGATAGTTGTAGGCGTAGTAGCCCAGAGGAGTAATGCGTTCCTTTCCTCCCTTGCCCCTAATCCTGAGGTAGCCGATATCCCAGTCGATATCTGTAAGGTTCAGGCCAACAAGCTCGCTGAGTCTAAGACCTGCGCTGTAGAAAAGCTCCAGGATCGCTCTGTCCCGTCTCCCTATAGGCGTGGTGAGGTCTGGGGTTTCTAAAAGCTTCTCAATGTCCTTTGGATAGAGAAACAAAGGCAGATACTGCCCTTTTTTCGGCGTTTTGATGTCAACTATCGGATTATCTTGAAATAGATTCCTTTTTTCCAGATAGCGAAAAAAACTCCTTAGGGCTGCAAGCTTCCTGGCCACTGTGGTTCTTTCCCTTTTTAAATCGTACAGATAACCGAGATACTGCCTGACCTTTGCCGTGGTAAGTTCGTAACTGTCTTCTGCTTCCACATAATCCAGAAACTCCCGGATGTCCAGAGCATACGCCTGACACGTATGCTCCGAGTAGCCTTTTTCTGCCTGCAGAAAGAACATGAAGCGATCGAACCAGTCTTCTACACGTTTTTTAAGAACCAGCATCACTCATCACCAGCCGGCATTCTGTTTCCGCACTCGCTGCTCAGACACAGATACTCTCTTTTTGCTCCTCTCCCCTTCACTGCCATGGTCTTGCCGCATTTCGGGCAGTTCTTCGCTGTAGGAGTATACCAGGTGGTAAACTCGCAGTCGGGATAGTTTTCACATCCGTAAAATACCCTGCCTTTTTTCGACCTGCGCTCAACCAACTTACCTCCATCAAGTGGGCAGGAGCCAGGCATCTCTTTAAGGAGCGGTTTGGTAAACCTGCATTCGGGAAAACCGGGACACGCCAGAAACCTCCCGTAACGGCCCATCTTCACTACTAACAGTCTCCCGCAGTTAGGACAGGGTTCATCAGTTTGTTCATCTGCGATTTCCACCTTGTCCGCAGTCTTTTCCGCCTTTTTCAGTTTTTCATCGAAAGCCGTGTAAAAACCCTTTAAAATCTTTACCGGCGAGTTTTCTCCTTCTTCTATGGCATCCAACCGTGCTTCTAGTTCCCTAGTGAAATCCACATCGACAATGTCGTCGAAATAGTGTTTTAGAAGATCGACAGTTACCTGTCCCAGCTCGGTTGGCACGAGTTTTTTCTCCTCTTCAACGACGTATCCTCTTTTTTTGATGGTATCGATAATCGTCGCATAAGTTGAAGGTCTGCCGATGCCAAGTTCCTCTAGTTCCTTGACGAGGCTGGCCTGAGTGTATCTTGCCGGTGGCTGGGTGAAGTGCTGGTCTTCTTTCAGCTCTTTCAAGACGCAGCTTTGACCCTCAGCCAAAGACTCGGGAACTTCGCTCTCGGCGCCGTTGTCCTGTTCTGGATACAGGGTTAAAAAGCCCGGAAACTTCAGCGTCGATCCTGAAACGCTGAACAAGGCTCTCTGGTCTGTGCTGGCAATTTTTACCTGAACCGTGTCGTAGACGGCACTTTCTGCCTGACTGGCCAAAAAGCGGCGCCAGATCAGCTCATACAGCCTGTACTGGTCTCTTGTCAGATACTGTTTGATGCTGTCGGGAGTTTTGTCCACGTAGCTCGGCCTGATGGCCTCGTGAGCATCCTGCGATTTTTTCCCCGACTGATAGGCTCTCGGCTTTGTAGGCACGTACTTATCGCCAAAACTCTCCTTGAGAAAAGCTCTGGCCTGGGCCGATGCCTGTTCCGAGATGCGCACTGAGTCTGTACGCATATAGGTGATAAGACCCACAGAGCCTTCTTTTCCCAGTTCAATTCCCTCGTAAAGCTGCTGAGCTACGCGCATCGTCCGCGAAGCAGCAAAGTTCAGCCTTCTAAAGGCTTCCTGCTGTAGAGTTGAAGTGGTAAAAGGAGGAAGTGGGTTTTTACGGCGTTCTTTTTTCTCAACACTTTGGATCGTATATGAAAAGCTTTTTAGCTGCGCAGAGACTGCCTGTGTCTGTTCGGCTGTTGCCAGCTCTGGCTTATTTCCTTCCCATCTGGCAAGTTTCGCTCTGATCTCGCCGCTTTCAGTGGAAAAGATGCCGTCGATAGTCCAGTACTCTTCAGGTACGAAATTCTCAATCTCTTCTTCTCTCTCGGTGATCAGCCTCACCGCCACAGATTGGACTCTGCCGGCGCTCAAACCCTTTTTTACTTTTTTCCATAAAAAAGGACTCAGCCTGTAGCCGACGATGCGATCCAGTATTCGTCTGGTCTGCTGCGCATCTACCAGGTTGAAGTCTATGACCCGTGGAGATTTGGCCGCTGTTTTAACTGCTTCTTTGGTGATTTCGTTGAAAGCGATTCTGATCGGTTTGTGGGTATCCAGGTCAAGGATCTCTGCGAGATGCCAAGCTATGGCTTCGCCCTCGCGATCGGGGTCGGTGGCTATCAGGACGCGATCCGCTTTTTTAGCTTCTGCGCGTAGCTTCTTCAAGAGCTCACCTTTGCCCCGAATGGTAATATACTTCGGCTTGAAGTTGTCTTCTATGTCGACACCAAACTGACTCTTGGGTAGATCGCGCACGTGTCCCATGGACGCTTCAACTTTGTACGAAGAACCCAAGAATTTTTTGATGGTTTTGGCCTTGGCTGGTGATTCTACTATCAACAGAGTTTTCGCCATCTAGGTCATCCTTTCTTAGTTAGGCAGCTCCTGTGTTGAAGACAGAACTCCTGCAACAAAATCCGCTCTGCTTTTGTCTTCCAGTACTAGGTTGATTGCCTTCGAGAGATAGTCCGATTCGTCTTGTTCTTTTGCCAAGTT
>LFSI01000006.1:0-1785 GCA_001512545.1 Clostridia bacterium DTU065
CGCATACAAACACATGACCCTAGGACGGGCTAGGGACCACCTTGCTAAGTTCCTCTTTAAAGGTGATGATGTGTTGAAAAAGGTGGGGAGCCTCTCAGGCGGCGAAAAAAGCAGACTGATTTTGGCAAAAATGGCTCTTACAAGTGGGAACTTCCTGCTCTTGGACGAGCCCACGAACCATCTGGATATTGAGTCTTTGGAGACGCTAGAAGAGGCCATGTTGGAATACCCCGGAACAATTCTGTTCATCAGCCACGATAGATATCTGGTGTCTAAAGTTGCTCAGAAGATCATGGAGATTCAGGAGGGTACCTTAACCCTTTACCCTTTTGGGTACCGGGATTATCTTTTAGCGAAAAAGAACAAGCCTTCTGAAGCTCAAGAAAAGACCCAAAAGCCCAAAGAAGCAAAGCAGCCGTCTGCTTCTCGACTAAGTCCGAAGAGATTGGAGCGGGAAAAGGCAAAAGTTTTAGAAGAGATACATCTCCTGGAAGAAGAGAAAACGAAAGCCCAAGAAGGCCTTAAGGACGAGAAAAACGCCGATGATTGGGAGAAACTTGCTGCTCTCCAAGATGAAATTGCTCAGATAGACAGTAAGCTTTCCGAGCTTTATGAGGTTTGGCTTGAGCTGGAAGAAGCAAGCTCTTAGAAGCGTACCTTTATGGTAGGCACCAACGCAGAAAACGCAAGTTTAACCTAACGTTGAGCTTGTGAGATTATAGAGACCTTAAAAAAANNAAAAAAAGGGGGTCTAGTTGTACTACCCAGTTGGGTATTGGCAACGCATTATATGATTTATGTGAAAAAAGGTATTGTGTCTTTGCTAATAGCTTTTTGCCTCGTGCTGACCGTCAGTGCGGAGCTCCCAGTCCAATATCAGAAAGTGTTGGAATCGATGTCCCTTGAGGAGAAGGTCGGACAGATGCTGCTACTAGGAATTTCCGACACTTATGTCAGCAGCACCGTGAAGCAGGTAGTGTCCGAGCTGAAGGCAGGGGGTATTGTGCTGTTTGCGTCTAACCTGACATCCACTGCCCAGGCTGTGGAACTTACAACGAAACTCCAGCAGGAAGCACTGAAAAACAGGATCGAGGTACCTCTTCTCATCACGGCGGATGAAGAAGGAGGTCTAGTCTCACGCATGCCTTATGGCATGGTTACAATGCCTGGGAACATGGCTCTAGGTGCTTCAAGAAACGAATACCTGGCCATGCTTGCCTATTACCACACAGGAAGACAGCTCAGGGCATTGGGGATCAACATGAATCTTGCCCCTGTTCTGGACGTAAATAACAACATAAACAACCCGGTGATCGGCGTAAGGTCCTTTGGATCCGATCCTGTGTTGGTGGCAAACATGGGAGTTGCAGCGCTTGCCGGGCTGAAAAACGCCGGTGTAGGAAGCGTTGTTAAGCATTTTCCCGGTCATGGCGATACCGCAATCGACAGCCATCTAGCTCTGCCGATCGTCAGGAAAACCAAGGAAGAACTTGAAAAAATGGAGCTTCTGCCTTTCGAAAAAGCGTTGCAAAACGGTGCCAGAGCGGTTATGACTGCGCACATTTCCTTTCCCAACCTTACAGGGGGAACCTCTGTCCCTGCAACCCTTTCTGGGGAGATTCTTACCGGAATACTAAGAGCAAGTTGGGGATACGACGGCATTATTGCAACCGATGATATGCTGATGAACGCCATAGCCAACCACTTTGGATTTAAGGAAGCTGTAGTTATGGCCGTGAAAGCCGGTGCAGATCAAATTCTCATTGCGGGAAACCCCAGCAAGCA
>LFSI01000006.1:1865-2224 GCA_001512545.1 Clostridia bacterium DTU065
CTGGATGCGGTGAAACGAGGCGAGATTTCCGAGGCCCGAATCGACCAATCAGTGGAAAGGATATTTGCTCTAAAAGCCGAACTTGGTCTTTTCCCCAGTGAGATGCCGGAGTACCTAGACCCCAAAACCGAAGCAGAAGAGGCAGGGAAGATCGCTTTAGAGGTGGCTCTTGGAGCAACAACCAGGTTAAAGGGTGAAGGGAGACCCCTAAGTAAGAATGAGAAAGTACTCCTTGTAGCGGTAGACAACAACTTACAGGGGGCAGGAGGCAGAAATGGCCAGAAGATCAGCAATTATATGCGCTTGCAGCTGAATCAGAAGGGGTTTGATAGTGTTGAAACTGTCAGCATCAGCTACAG
>LFSI01000074.1 GCA_001512545.1 Clostridia bacterium DTU065
GTTAGCCTTATTACAGAAACAGAGGTGACAAGATGCCACACAGTGTGATGCTGACTTTAGTACCCGCAGAGTCTCGGGAGTTCGATATTTCGTTAGGGCAGCAAGTTCATGCGCTCTTTCTCAACACCATTCGGAAAGTCGATCCAGTTCTTTCGCGAGAACTTCACGACAGCTCTGTGGGGAAGCCCTTCACTGTCTCACTTCCGATCAATGCCAAACGACGGCCTATAAACAGGTTTGTGGCAGGACAGGAATGTTACGTTAGGTACACAGTTTTTTCAGACGAGATTTGGGACATTTTTCCAGAGATCATGAAAAAACTAACTGATGGAACGACTCATATCTCCAACACAGACGTGGAAGTAGTTGATATCTCTTTCACTTGCGAAGAAAACATATTCGGCAGCCAGACGTTCCAAGAAATGTATGAAACGCCGCCAGCTAGTAAGTTTCAGTTCAAATTCGTCACGCCGACGTCTTTTAGACTTCAGGGACACTCGTTTTTGCTGCCCCTTCCAAGCCTGATGTATTGTGGCTATTTACGCAAATGGAACAAGTACTCCAACATAAAATTCGCTGAGGACATATTAGACAATATT
>LFSI01000091.1 GCA_001512545.1 Clostridia bacterium DTU065
TTTTCCTTCTTTCAGTCCCGGTATCTCATCAAACTGTCTGTGGATTTCGTCGACCATCCTCTGAGCGTTCCGATCAACGCCGAGCATCAGCATACCGGAAAAGACTGCAGGAACTGCAGACCCCACAAGAAGTCCGAAGAAGACCTTGGGATTCATGATATCAAACCCGGCCAGAAGTTCCATACCGTGTCCTGCCAAAACGTCGTTGACTTCGGCAAGGTAAGCGCCTAAAAGCGCAATAACCGTAAGACCTGCTGCGCCGATGGCAAAGCCTTTGGTTACGGCTTTAACAGTATTTCCCGCACTATCGAGCTCGTCGGTGATCTCCAGCGCTTTCTCGCCGAGACCGCCCATCTCCACCAGTCCCCTAGCGTTGTCCACAATAGGACCGTAGGCGTCGTTGGAAATGATCATACCTACGATAGAGAGCATTCCGACAGCGCTCATGGAAATGCCAAAGAGAGCGTCTACACTGGTCGTGGGATCGATACCGTTTGTGATCGAAAACGCACCGAGAGCGGCAACTGCGATGCCGACTAGAGCTGGGAAGACGCTTAAGAAGCCGTAGCTAATGCCCGAGATAATCGTAAACGCCGGACCGGTTCTGGATGCTTCAGCTACAGCCTTCACTGGGTTGAACCTGTCGTCGGTGAAGTAGTTAGTTGCCATACCTACAACCACACCAACTGCAAGTCCCAGAGCGGTTGCACCCCAGTACAGCCAGTTGAAGCCGAACAAATGAGTGCAAACAGCGGTTAAAACAGCAAAAATCCCGGTAGTAACGTAGGTTGATGTATTGAGAGCCCTCGTTGGACTAGAACCGTCTTTGATTCTGGCCAGAAGCGTTCCGATAACCGAAGCCAGAAGACCGATCGACCCGTAGCAGAAAACCATAGCGATGTTCTGACCGATTCCCTTGTCTAGGGCCGTTGCTAGAACCAAGGCCGAAGCTAGAGACGCTACATGGGAGTCGAAAAGATCGGCACCCATTCCAGCTACATCGCCAACGTTATCTCCGACGTTGTCGGCGATAACCGCAGGGTTTCTCGGATCGTCTTCGGGAATACCGAACTCCACTTTGCCGACAATATCCGCACTGATATCAGCAGTCTTGGTGAAAATACCACCTCCGGCTTTGGCAAACAAAGCCAGTGACGAAGCTCCAAAGCTGAAGGCCAGAGTCACCGAGGCGTCTTTAGTGAGAAGCATCACCAAGGTTACGCCAAGCAGGCTAGAACCCACAACTGCAAGACCCATTACCGCTCCGCCTCTAAACCCTACCATAAACGAACGCTTGTTGCCTTCTACTGCAGCTTCGGCACATTTGACATTGGCGTTGGTGGCAACGCTAATGCCAATTTTACCAGCAAGACCTGAGAACACAGAGCCCGCGATATATGCTAAAGCCAGCGTCAAATTCTGGCTAATACCACCCTGCCATACGGGATGTGGTACGAAAAGGAAAATGATTACAGCAGCAATGAGTACAAACCATCCAAGCACCCGATACTCCCTTGCCAGGAACGTATTGGCGCCTTCTTTAATCAGACCGCCAATTCTCATAACCTCGCCGTTGGCCGACGGCTGGTTTTTCACCCAGAAGTAAAACCATACCGCAACACCAAAAGCAAGTACCGACACAAGAGACGACACTGCAAACCAGTTCATTGTTATCTCCCCCCGACAAAGTGTTTTGTTAATCAAGCGGTTCTAAAAACCGCCGAATAACCAAGAAAATTCACTGCTCGCAACAGAGCTCTGATCCGTAGCCTATATGTTTACGTGCTTAATGCACAAAGGCACCTGCAGCGTTTGCCGCTGGAAGCCCTCAATTTGCATCCCTGCGCTGTTGTTAGTCTACGCTGACATCAAGGGAGACGTTCTTTTCCATTAGCCATTTTTCCAAGACAGATCCAGCTAAGCACCACAGAAATGGCACCGCACTGAACTTTCGCCAAGATTACGATCTGGGTTTGATCTCAGTTATGTAATAACTGGTATGCAATATCCATTCTTATTTTTCATGTTCGATTTTGGCAAAACAATTCCTCTGCCACAAGCAAAACCTTTTCGAATTTGAAAATCGGCATTTGAAGTCCGGCTTCCGTCGGTTTTGCTGTAACGGTCACTGTTTCACACTCCCCACCCCTCTCCCCTGTCCCTCCTCGATCAAAGTCTACCGAGCCCTTTTTGGGACTTTTTTCCTGGTTCTGCATACTCTAGACTGAAAACGACTTCGGAAGGAGGTTCCACCATGCTGCATACTGGGCGGAGGTTCGGGATCACCGCAGAATGCTGCCTTCTAAACGCGTCCCTCAGGGCTATTCTGGAAAGGCATACTAATTGGAAGACGCTGGCCATGCTCAGCATCATCGACAAAGCCAAAGACACGGCCGCGGTTGCAGCCCGCCTGTACAAAAATGTCAGCGACTTGGCCGGTTTTCTCGAACACTTCTACGGACCGGAAAACGCGTCACGTGTGGCCCATCTTCTAAAAGAGCACTGCAGGCTAACGTTGGATCTATTTGCAGAGATCGATGAAGTAAGCTCGCCAAAAGTCAAAGACATTCGCTACCGGTGGCAGGAGAACGCCGAAAGCATCTGCCGGTTTCTTCACGAATTAAACCCGTTTTTGGACTGCGACGAGCTTCTAGCGGTGTTAAGCGAACATCTTTCCCTAATAGAAGCCTGCGCTCTCTACAGGATCCAGGAGAACTATGAAAAGCAGACCATGATGTTCGACCTTCTTGCGATCCAAGCGCAAGACATTGCCGACATCCTTACAGACGCGCTGAAGGACCAGTTCATCGAGTTCACCCTAGATCCAGCAGCAGGAAGCCGGGATCTTGCAGCCCTAAACTGATTTAAAAACAGCACTTCAAGCAAAAAAACCCCCAATACAGACTGCAAAGTCCGGCAATTGGGGGTGATCTTCTGTTAGTACACTGTCTATTCTGCTGCAAGTGTTTCTTCTGTTGCTTCTGCGTCATGCGCTTCTTGCAACCGATCTTTCTCACGTACTCTCTTTCTCGCATAGAAAAAGATCAGAACCTGTCCGAGGCCGGAGATAGCCCACGTGACCGGGTAGGCCGCAAACAGCACCGCTTGCGTTGGATACTGTTTGAAGATCGTCAGCAACCAGGCAATACGCATCAACACCGCACCAAACAGAGTACTGAGCATCGGGGATATGGAGTAGCCCATAGCTCTCGTTAGGCCTGGATAAACGTTCATTGCACCGGCAGTGAAGTAGGCCACCATCATGATCTTGATGCGCATCAAGCCGAGCTCCACCACTTCGCTATCTGTAGTATAGATGGAAAGCAATGGTCTCCCGAAGACTACAGTAAGTCCGCCGATGAGAATCCAAGACGCAAAGATCAAAACGGTCACAACCTTTGCGGTCTCGTCGATGCGGTCGTAGTCCCTTGCTCCCATTGACTGACCGGTGAAGGTGATGGCAGAGTTGTACAATGCAGTCGTCGACGTGCTGACTATGCCTTCAATATTAGCAGCAGCCGCGCTGGCAGCAACAGCAGTTGAGCCAAAAGAGTTGATTGCAGACTGTATTAGAACGTTGGACACGGAAAACAGTGTACTCTGAAGGCCAGCAGGTATACCGATTCGCACCATATCCACAAGCTTTTGCTTATGGATTTTGATCTTTTTGGTACTAAAGTGGAGGGCACCTGCTTCCTTAGAAAAGGTAAACAAGACTAGAAATGCCGATAAGTACTGAGAGATGGTTGTCGCAAGCGCAACTCCATCCACGCTCATGCCCAACACTACTACGAAAAACATGTTGAGCACAACGTTCACAATGCCTGCTATAGTCAAAAAGTACATGGGCCTCTTACTGTCGCCTGTGGCGCGCAGAGCCCCTGCACCGAAGTTGTAGACCATGGTAGCGGGAATACCTAGAAAGTAGATACGCATATATAGAGCGGAAGCATCGATGATATCGACCGGAGTCCCCATCATGGCAAGAAGAGGCTTGCAGAATAAAATCCCAACGATCATCACGAACACACCGCTGAAAATGCCAACGGCAATGGACGTGTGAAGCGAACGGTTGATGTCGTCATCTCTGTGCGCACCGTAGTCTCGTGCTACCACGACACTGATGCCCACCGACAGACCCATAAACAGGTTCACCAAAAGGTTTATTAAAGATCCAGTCGCACCCACTGCTGCCAATGCATGGCTTCCTGAGTACCGACCAACGATGATCATATCTGCAGCATTGAACAAGAGCTGCAGGATGTTCATGGCCATGATCGGAAGGGCGAACAGGACGATCTGCTTTAAAAGGTGCATATTGATGTATCTCTTTGGCTTTAAGTATGCTTCCATTCAAATCTTTCCCTTCACAAGTGGGGCTTATAGTTATCATTATATCACAGAACACCGGGTACAAGTGTAATTCTCAAGGGTTCTTCATCTTTCCAGCCACACACAGGTTTCAGGAAGAAGGTCCTACAGTGCCCCAGAGTTTTTGGCATACGTTATTGGTAAAGTTCCCAGATCAAACGAGGAGTGGTCGGTTGGTCACATTGAAATCCGAACTGGAAATCAGAAAGATGCATGAAGCGGGAAGGCTCCTTGCAGCCTGCCACCGGGAGATTAAACGTAGGATCAGGCCCGGCGTATCTACTTTGGACATCGACCGCTTTGTTGAAGAGTACCTGCTCAAACATGGCGCATATCCCGAGCAGAAAGGCTACAAAGGCTATCCATTTGCAACCTGCGCCTCCGTCAATGACGAAATCTGCCATGGTTTTCCCAGAAACCACCCTCTAAACAGCGGAGATATCGTTACCATCGACATGGTGGTAAACCTTGACGGTGCTCTTGCTGACTCTGCCTGGACGTATGGTGTGGGCAGGATCTCAGAAGATGCGCGTAGACTGATGAACACGACACTCGAAGCTCTTTACTGCGGCATAGAAAAGGCCGTTCCTTGTGGCTGGACTTCCGATATCGGCACTGCAATTGAAAGCCGCGTAGAGTCCCAGGGGTTTTCTGTGGTTAGAGATTTTGCCGGTCACGGAATCGGCCCCTCCATCCATGAAAAGCCTCAGATTCTGCACTTCAGAACGCCTTTTAAGGGCACCATGCTCAAGGAAGGGATGGTCATTACCATTGAACCCATGGTAAATGCAGGAAGCCCGCTGTGCACCATGGACGAAAACGGTTGGACCGCAAGAACCGTAGACGGCAGTCTCTCGGTTCAGTACGAACATACCGTTGCCATCACCGCAAGCGGCCCGCTCATTCTTACCCAGCAGTAAGGGGCTCCCCTTTTCTCAGGTTGAAATGCCCCCATAAGTACTATACAATCAGAGTAGACTACAAGCGCAGGTGATAACTACTATGAATCTTATCGGTCAGATCGAAAAAGTCGATGACAAGTACGCCCAAGTCCGCGTCTACCCCGATTCATCGTGCGGAGCGTCCTGCGGCAGTTGCGGCGGGTGTTCCTACAGAGACGGGCGGCATATCACAATAAAAAACGACAACTACCGCGTCGGTCAGCTTCTAGATATCCATGTAAACAGCAGTCAGGCACTGATGGCTCTTATTGTCTCTGCGGGAATCATCCTGTTTCTTCTTATCGCAGGCTACTTTATAGGTAGCTCCCTCTACAGTTCCAGCAGCGAAACTCCCGGCATTGTCGGTAGCATAGTCGGCCTTCTAATCGGGTTTCTCATCGTCAAAGCTTTAGAGCCCGTTTGGCAGAAGATCGAGTACAAAGTCATTCCTATAGACTAAAACTCAAACCGTGTGCAAAGTGCTCCCTAAGGCAAAAGGCGCTTCAGCCAGCCTTTTAGGGAGCATTTCTATTGGGAGAATCCCTGATGCCTTTGGCACGTTCCCATCAAGTTTTGCTGGCTGCCTGCTCCCCCACTTGCTTTTTTCCACGCTCTTTTTCACATCCTTAGCGGTAGACGTTCGAAGAAGGCAATCTTAAGCGTTCAAAGTTCGTCTCTTTTCGGAGGTGCTTTTTCGGACAACATACTATATAATAGACACTGCGAATAGGTGTTCGCTACATAAGGAGGCGGTTTCCGTGAACAAGTTCGTATTAAAAAGCGAGTATACCCCAAAAGGTGATCAGCCCGAGGCCATTCGGAAACTTGTAGAGGGAATACGCAGTAACAAAAAGCACCAAGTTCTCCTCGGTGCAACTGGTACCGGCAAAACCTTCACGATGGCCTGTGTAATCGAGCAAGTGCAAAAACCGACCTTGGTGATTGCTCACAATAAAACCCTGGCTCAGCAGCTCTGCGGCGAGTTCAGGGAGTTCTTTCCCGACAACGCTGTACACTACTTTGTCAGCTACTACGATTACTACCAGCCTGAGGCATACGTCCCTCAGACCGATACCTACATCGAAAAAGACGCATCGATCAACGACGAGATCGACAGGCTCCGCCACGCTGCCACGTCTTCCCTCTTCGAGCGCCGAGACGTGATTATTGTGGCCAGCGTGAGCTGCATCTACGGTCTGGGTTCCCCTGATGATTACAAAGGCATGACCGTCTCCATTGGCTCCGGTGAAGTCAGCGACCGGGACAAGCTGATCAGAAGACTCATCGGCATCCGCTACGTCCGAAACGACATCGGTTTTGAGCGGAACACCTTCAGGGTGAGAGGCGACAGCATTGAGATCATCCCTGCCTATCAAGACAACCCCATCCGCATTGAGTTCTTCGGAGACGAGATCGACAGAATTATGGAGATCGATCTGGTCACCGGCGAAATCGTCCGCGAGCTGAAGGAGTTTACCCTCTACCCTGCAACGCACTACATCACAACCGAAGAAAAGATGAAGCAGGCTATTATGGACATCGAAGCAGAGCTGGAAGAGAGGCTAAAAGTCCTCAGAGCCGAAAACAAGCTCCTCGAAGCCCAGAGGCTTGAGATGCGTACCAAATACGATTTGGAGATGTTGAGAGAGATGGGCTTTTGCTCCGGCATTGAAAACTACTCCAGATTTCTCACCGGCAGACAGCCCGGAGAGCCGCCTGCCTGCCTTCTCGACTACTTCCCCGACGACTTCCTCCTTTTCATCGACGAGTCCCACGTCACAGTTCCCCAAATCCGAGCTATGTATGCCGGAGACCGCTCTCGCAAGTCCACCTTGGTGGAATTTGGCTTTAGGCTGCCTTCGGCGCTGGACAACAGGCCGCTCACCTTTGAGGAGTTCGAAGACCACATCAACCAGGTCATCTATGTTTCAGCCACTCCCGGACCTTACGAACTGGGCAAGCAGGAGCAGGTCGTGGAGCAAATCATCAGACCTACAGGCCTTGTAGACCCCGAAATCATCGTCCGACCTATCAAAGGTCAAATCGACGACCTCCTCTCTGAGATCCACAAGAGAATTGAGCGTAATGAGCGGACTTTGGTACTCACCCTCACCAAGAAGATGGCTGAAGACCTTACCGACTACCTTAAAGAAGTGGGCATCAAGGTGCAGTACATCCATTCGGAAGTTCAGACCATGGAGCGTTCGGAAACCCTCAGAGACCTTCGACTTGGAACCTACGACGTGCTTGTGGGCATCAACCTTCTGAGAGAAGGTTTGGACCTTCCGGAGGTATCTTTGGTGGCAATTCTGGATGCCGACAAAGAAGGGTTCCTGCGTTCGTACACGTCTCTCATTCAAACCATCGGACGCGCTGCAAGAAACGTCAACGGACAGGTTATCATGTACGCAGACCAAATCACAGACTCTATGCGAAACGCTATCGACGAGACCAAGCGCCGTAGGGCAATCCAGACGGAGTACAACAAGCGGCACGGCATAACTCCCGAAACCATCAAAAAGTCCATCAGAGAGCTCGTACGGGCAGAAGAAAAACAAGACGAAAGCGCAGATTCAGAGTTGCCAACCCTCGTAAACATCAACGCAGAAGAAGCCATCAAGACCATCAAAAGCCTCGAAAAGACCATGTACGAGAAGGCTGCCAACCTTGAGTTTGAGGAAGCGGCAAAACTCCGAGACGAGATTGCAGCTTTAAGGAAAGCGCTAGGGCTAACCAGCTGAATTTAAAGAAGTCACTTGAACTTAATATAAGAAGAGACACGCCAAAAAGCGTGTCTTTCTTTTTTAGCTCTCCTTCTGAGCTTCAGGTTGGCTTTTTTTGCCTTCAATCTGGAGGAATATCCATGCCACCACTGCTGCAATCATTAGGGGAAAACCTAAGAAGAGTCCAAACAGGGCTGCTAGAGCCCACGGCAGGGACTTCTCCTCGTTTTTGAAGTAGAGGAAGCACTCCTTCCACAGATACCTTGCGGCGATCGTGCCTCCTACTATCGCCACCAGTACTCTGAGAACAAAAAGACCCAATCCGCTGAAAAAAAGCACCATAGACACCTCCTTTGATTTTTTCAATCTGGAGAACATCTATGGTGCTAATCTGCTGAATTAATTTAACCTGTACAACACTAATTCGCGGTCCGGATCAAAATCCCTCCAGGAAACCGTCGAAGAGAATCAGTTTAGTCAAGCTCAACGAAATCCCCCGGATAAACGAAGCTGATCGAACCAGCGGCCACTCCGTGTGCGGAGATCACAAAGCCATTTGGCGGAATGGGCATGAAATTTAAGGAACCTGAAGCACGGGTCTCGATGACTTCATCTCGTTCTACGGAGAATTCGAAACCCCACTCGTTGGTATAGGTCTTGTCAGCATAGTCGGCGTTGTAGGCCACAACTTCATCGGCGCAGCGTCCCCTATTCCAGCCGGCGATCATCACTTCGCTGCCGTTGGGCATAATAACCCATTCTTTGTAGTCTTTATTTGAAGAAAACTTTGGAGTGTAATCGCGAATCTCTACTTTGTCTCCCACTGCAAACTGTGGCATGAACGCATAGGATGCCCTACCGTGACCGATGACCAAATAGCCATCTTCCGGTATTTTGGGAGCACTCTGTGCGAGGGTGATGATTTCGGTGATCACATCGTTTCTAACAACGAATATTGTTACACCTGCGTTGGGCACTAGTTTGATGGGGTCTTTAAACTCTGGCGTAAACACTGACAGTTCGCATTCGTATCCCATGACATCGTCACGAGTGAGATTGCGGTTGTAGTAGGAAAGCATCATGTAGATGCCTCCAGGCCCAACCACATGCTTGTTAGGTACGTCTTCTCTTATAAACCTTAGATCATCAGCGACAACCAACACGCACAACACCAACAAAAGCGCAAAAATCCCAAGCAAACGCTTCATCTAGCCGTGCACTTAAGTGCACTTCACCTCCCCCTCATGGTTTCAAAAAAAACGTTCGCCTTGTGCGGAATTTTTCCTTTTTTTGGAAAGATTTTTCTTTAGCTTTTCGGGGAGGCGTAACTATACAAAACCCAGACCAGATCCTTTAGAGTTTGCACAACAAACTTGTTTTCAATAAATAAACCGCGTCTTTGTGAAGACGCGGCCTATTTCTAGAAACCAAAGTTGTTACCCATGGTCATGATAACCAAAAGAATCAGGATCAGGAAGAGTGTTGCTGCTCCAGCTTCGTTTCCGCCTTTGCCGGTCATTTGCAGACCTCCTTTTTCGCAATCAAATTTTAGAAGTTTATGACGTTAAAACCGTCCGTTCATTGTCATGATAACTAGGAGGATCAAAATCAAGAATAATGCTGCAGCCTCGGAAGCGTTGTCGGGGCTCGAGTTTGGTTCTTCCCATCTGCGTCTTCCAGCTTCGACTTCATAATCGTAGGATGGGTTGCTCATTAAAACCACCCACTACCCATGGTCATGATTACTAAAAGGATCAAGATCAAGAACAGTGTTGCTGCTGCGGCTTCGGAAGAATTCCTCGTCATTGACTCTCCTCCTCTACTAGAGTCCCAACCTTCCTTAGGAAGGCTTACTATAAAGTTATGCTGATGTGGACCGAGTGCGCTATGACTCCGAGCACATTGTGATTTTCCGTGCAGGAGACGAGTCCGACCACGGCAAAGTAAATAGTAAGAACATTTTTCGAACCTGAAAGGAGTACGGTACCTTATGAACAGCGGAATGCAGTTGATCCTGGCAGTTTTTCTACTAATCATCCTCAGTGTATTTACGCTAGCAGATGACCTCAGAATAGGAGTTGCCATCATCACCGATACCAATTCCGAGATTCTCCTCGGCGAAGAGTATGAGAGAATCGTCGAAAGAACATATAACTCTTTCTACAACTCCTTAGTTCCTGTGCTCGTACTCGAAGAAGACTACTTGGACGAAGATAGTCTGAAGTTTCTAGATGCCGTTGTGTTGGTAAACGCTTCAGCCTTAACCCAGGACGCCAAAGACGCTCTAACGAGCTTTGTGGCCTCGGGCGGAGTCGTGGCTGCAACCTTTGACTCAGGACTTTTCAACATAGTAGGTGAAAGACAGGCAGCGCCATGGCTTCCCGAACTTCTAGGTTTTGAACCGGGAGTATCCCTCTCCGATCCAGGTGTTTATACCGTCACCGTAGCGGGCAACACCTACACCTACGAAGGACAAACGGCACTTGCAATGCCTCTGTCCTCTGCTTCGCCGCTTGGCACTATTGCAGAACACGAGAGCTTCGCACCGTTTATTACAACAGATAAAACTGTGTACGCCGCGCTGGATCTTTTTGCCTCCGAGAACGAACAGCTAGAACAGGTGTTTATCGACCTGGTCCTTGAGGCAATCGGCAAAGAGTACTACAGCGTCTACGCTATGGACTACGAGTCTATTAAACAGATCGTAACGGATACCAGATCCCTTCTAAGAGCTGCCCAAAGCGAGTACAGAAAGACTACACGCAACAAAGACCTAGGCGCTGAGGTAGACGCACTCTATGAAGAGTCACTGATGTGGTCTGCAGCTCTGCAGTTTGCCGTGGAAACGCGCTCGCCGTATCACCTTCCGAAGTACGTCATGCCTGCTAGCAATGTAGCTAAAGAGCTTTACGAAAAAGCGTCTTTAGTGCAAATCCCCTACGAGATTCTAAAAGCTAGAGGCACCTACTGGGAAGGCCGAGTCAACCTGTTTGCCCAAGAAGAGGTTCCGGATAACCCTATCGTCTTCATCGGAGCTTCCCTAACCGAACGATTCGATTTGGAAAACTACTTTCCGGATCTGCCAGTGCTGAACCGGGGTATTGGTGGTGACCACGCCAGTGGCGTTTGGGATAGAAAGCACCTTCTCGGCTTGGAGAAGAACCCCACAAAAGTTTTTATCTTGATCGGGACCAACAACGTCTTATACAACAACGCCCTCTACAGTTACGTTGAGGATGTAGAAAAGTCCCTCCTCTACATCAAGGAAAACGTCCCAGGAGTCGAGATCTACGTTCAATCAATTGCTCCTCTGGCAAAAGAAAAAGGAATCTCTCCAACTACCATCCAAAACCTGAACTCCGGTCTTGCTGAGATGGCAAAGAAAAACGGTTTCACTTACGTAGACGTCTTTTCTGCCCTAGCAGACAGTGAAGGTTACCTAATTCCAGAGTACACAAACGACGGCGTCCACTTGACGCCTCAAGGCTACGACGTTTGGGCGGCTCTGATCAAAGAACTTGTGTACAACTAACAAACGATTAAAAAAGCCCCACTGCACTTCAACTTCAAAGTGCAGTGGGGCTTTTTATGCCCTTTTAGTCTCCCATGTTTATCTAAGGTTTTGTGCACCTTTTTTTTGCAAAAACAAAGGAAAATCTCTATTTAGACGTAATATTCCAACTAGGATAAAGAAACAGCAAGGAGAGATTTGCGACATGAAGTTGATGAAAACCACTGCAGTTTTGACTTTGGGTTTACTCATCTGTGCTTTCGCCCTTGCCGCAGAGACTCCGATCTGGCCAGAGAACCCCGACGAAGTTTGGGAGCACAGATTGTACCAAAAAACCATCACCAGATCAAGCGGATGAGTGCTTGATATCCAAGAGCAATACCAGCTATCTTATTCCTGCTTTGAGCCTACTGACGACGGTAACTTCCTTGAATTTTCTCGCCGTATCAGCTTAGATTCATACAACAACGGTGAACATGTTGAGTTCGATTTCAACACATTGTTATTCAATCTAGTCATAGCTATTGAATACGACAAAGACATGTTTGCCGTCGAAGTCTACGGTCTAGAAGAGTTAGACAAAAGAATCGAGTTTTTTGTGAGCGATCCTGACCTTAAAGCAGTTCTTAAAAATCTGACCTCGAACGTTTTCAATCGGGACACCAGTATCACTGAATTGAATCAGCAAAGAACGTACTTTTTGCAGGCAGTTCAGAACCTAGACCAAGTTATCGAATTTGAAGAGGATATGAACTTTCTAGTAGCAACGGTACCTTTTAACGTGCAGATCTTGTGTTCGAATGGAACCTACAGAGGCGATGAGGTGTACGTATTGCAGATAAGCCTAACTTCTTCATCGATCGAGGATCAGAGACTTGCAGACGCATTAGTCCAAAGTATGTTGAGTTTGTACCTCCTAGAAGACGATGGGTTGCTTTCCATGGGAAACGTGGTTGTCAAGATCCACAATAACCTGTACATCGATAAAGACAACTACCGGGTTTTAGCAAGGGATTTCTACTCAGTTACAGACATGGAGTTAGTGGTCGGCCCCTTGGCCTTCGACCTCAACGTCGAGACCGAGTTAACCGAATACACGGTTCCCTTTGTTCCAGACCCAGAGCATGAAGACGCTCTCTTCCTGCAGTTTAACAAGGAAATCCTGTCATACTAATACTACCTACTTAAAGGCACGCCTCTATTGGCAAAATGGTCGTGTCGGTGTAAGAGCCACAGTTCCGGTGCCACCAAAACATTGCTCCGAGCTGTGCTGAACTTCGAGTGGTGAGTATTTAAGTAAATCACGGAGTGCTTCATTAAATGGCTTCCGTTCTGAAAAGAAAAAAGGTACTTCAGAACAGTAAACTAAAGCTGGTTGCCTTTGCAGTGAAATGGCAAATCCCGTCCACGATCTGTTGAAAGATTTTATCGTCACCACCGAGGAAAAAGAAGGATACCGTTACAAAACTCCTTACGTTTCTGAAGAACACGAACTAACCCCTTAGAATTGTGCTTTAGAGCATCCGTTGACTTTTACCTAAACCTTCCCTCCATAGCAGATGGGGTGCGAAAATTCTGAGCACAAAGAGGAAACAACCCCGGACACGGCTAAACTTACCAAGGTTACTGATAAATAGAAAGGAGCCATAAGTATGCAAATCCGCAAGCAGTTGGTCTACGTAGTTATAGCACTGTTACTTCTCACTGTTTTATCCGGCGCCGACGACCTCAGGCTTGGGGTTGCCATCATTACAGACGGCAAGTCTGAGATCCTGATGGGAGAAGAGTACAATCGCATCGTCGAAAACGCCTATTATGCTTTCCACAACGCATACGTTCCCGCGGTAATAGTTGAAGGGGACTACCTTGAAGCATCCGACTTGAGATTTGTTGATGCCGTGGTGATCGTCGGCGCTTCTGCGCTAAACGCCGACCTTGCCCCCATTCTAGAAGACTTTATCGCCTCCGGTGGCGTGTTGGCAGCAACCTTTGATTCTGGGCTTTACGACATGGTCGGTGACAAGATCGAAAATCCCTGGCTGCCCCAGTTAATGGGTTTAACGAGCGAGGTATCCGTATCAGACCTTTCCTCGTTTACCATCGTCCTGGAGGACGAGGTCGTGACTTACTCCGGCCGTTCGACCCTGGCCGTTCCGCAGGCTAACGCAACGGCACTCGGCGTCTACCAAGGAATCGACGGCCCAGCACCTTTCGTCAAAACCGACAACACCATCTACGCAGCCATGGACCTTTTCGCTTCGGAAAACTACGACCTAGAACAGTTTTTTATCGATCAAGTATTGGAAATGGTCGGAAAGAACTACTTCGGTATGATCGCCATGGATTACGAAGATATTAAAGAACTGGCAAACGAGACCAGATCTCTCCTCCGCAGCGCCCAACGAGAGTACAGAAAAACTAGCGCCAAACGCGATCTAGGCGCTAGAGCAGCCGAACTCTACGAAGAATCCCAGCTGTGGTATGACGCCCTCAGTTTTGCTGTAAGAACTCGATCTTCTTACCATCTGCCTCGGTACGTCACACCAGCGAGCAAAATTGGCGCAGAACTTTACGACATCTCGTCTTATACCGAAATTCCTTACGCAACCCTCAAAGCTAGAGGATCCCACTATGAGAACAGGGTAAATCTGTTTGCCAACGAAACCGTTCCCAACAATCCCATCGTCTTTATCGGCGATTCCCTCACTGAAGCTTTCAACTTTAAGAAGTACTTCCCCGACCTGCCCATTATCAACCGCGGTATCAGCGCAGACGTGATCAGCGGAGCATGGGACAGGAGGCACTTATTGGGGTTAGAGAAAAACCCCACTAAGGTGTTTATGATGCTGGGCATCAATAACGTGACTGCAAACATCCAACTTCCAACCTATTTGGAGGACATGGAAAAAGTCCTACTCTATATCAAGGAGACCGTTCCCGGAGCAGAGATCTACGTCCAGTCCATCTGCCCACTAGCTAGAAACTACTACATTTCTCCGTACACCATCCAGAACCTCAACGCCGAGCTCCAGAAGCTAGCAGCAAAACACGGCTTCACCTACGTGGACATCTACAGCTCGATGGCCGATGAGAGCGGCTATCTTAAAGAAGAACTCACAAGCGACGGCGTTCACTTTACCACCCTAGGCTACGATGTGTGGGCATCTGTGCTGAAGCAATATCTGTACTAAAACCTTTGGCAGCGTGTTTTGCTCGCATTTTGGAAGTGAGAGCAAAGTAGGACAGAAAGCCGAAAACATGGCCGGCGCGACTCACGTCCGCCGGCTTTTTTCTGTAGAATCATGGTGCCTGTAAAACAGCGTCCGCCAACGAGTCCAAGGTGTATTAGCAAGTAGCAAAAACAACCTCTTTCCCAAACATTGCAAAGGAAAAATCGTCATTTTAGGATAATATACAGACATAACCCCAATTGATTGAAAATGAGGTGTTCTCTTGAAAAAAGCAAACAAGTTTGTCCTCTTTTTTGATTTTTGTCTTTATTGTTCTTAAAGCATCGGCATCGGATCTTCCGCCTTCTGTTGACGACCCAGTATACGCCGTTGAAGAACGGTTCTACACCAAAACAACTACCGGATCTATCTACGGCACCGAAGTCACAGAAATGTACGTAGTTTCCGATCTATACTATGTGTTTACTCCAGATG
>LFSI01000047.1:0-2616 GCA_001512545.1 Clostridia bacterium DTU065
GAAGCCGGGCACGAAGGCGGAAAGGGCTCTGATGCTCACAAGTCTGCTGTTGTTGGCGACACTGTTGGCGATCCGTGTAAGGACACAGCCGGTCCTTCGATTAACACCCAAATCACCGTTGTGTCTCTGGTGGCGTCGCTATGTGCTGCGCTTTTTGCCATATATTCACTTCTTTAGACATTGGTGTTTGTTTCCAGGCTCTCAGCAGCTTGTGCTGCGAGAGCCTCATCTTTTTACCAAAACAGAGAAGAGTCAGAACGTGTTTCGAAACTGAAAGGTTACTGGCTTTTTCGAAACCTAAAAACAAACCGCGATTTAGGGCGTCGTCCAGTAAGGTTTACCTAGACAATGAAGGAATTTCGAATTACTACATAGAATCAATAAACTAGCATGATAAATTAATGACTAGCGTCTACGAAAAACGCAGGTGTTTTTTGTTTTGCGGACAAACGCAGTTCGGAGATGGTTTTGTGGTACGTGTTTTGCGTGGGTCTTTTGGTTCACTTAATTTGGTGGAGGGTGTGCCAATAAGCGTTTTATACACATACAATAAGTTGTAACGAGTTTGCTTTTCAGCTAGCTTTGTTCTACTGTGTATTCTACGAAAGCCCATATCTTTAAGGTGTTAGTACGCGGTCTTTACGACTGGGGTAGCGGAATCAAAAGAGGAGGGCATGAACGTGAGAGTGGAATCTACCGAATTTCTAGAAGAGGTTATACGCCATTACGATTTACCTGGAGACATTGTTGAAGCCACTCAATGTCTTAACGGACATATAAATGGAACTTATAGAGTTATCTTATTGACTCCTGAAGGCATAAAAGACGATCTGATTGTGCAGAAAATCAATCATTATGTATTTAAAGATCCGGAAAAGGTAATGCATAATATTGAAGAAGTGGGACGCCATGTTCGCAGTAAAAAAGCTGCCAGCGACTGTGATATTATCTCTTTCATGAACAACAAGGATGGCAGGAACTTTACCGAGGTAAACGGCGAATATTGGCGCATTACTCGTTTTGTTAAAGACTCGATCACTTTCGATTTCGTAGAGTCCAGCAAGGTTCTCTACAGTGCAGGGTATGCTTTTGGCAGATTTCAGTCGCTGCTTTCAGATCTGCCTATGGAGAGGCTCTACGAGACTATTCCCGATTTCCACAATACCAAAAAAAGGTTGGACTATTTTTTTGATGTGGTTTCAAAGGATCCTGAGGGCAGAGCCAAGGATGTCAAAAAGGAGATCGACTTCTTCAGTAAATATTACGATTTTGCAACGGAGCTTACCAGGATGACTGAGGCCGAAGAAGTGCCTTTGCGCGTCACGCACAACGATACGAAGTACAATAACATACTGATGCACAAAGACACTTTAGAACCCCTTTGTGTCATAGATCTGGACACAGTAATGCCCGGACTTGCCATGCATGATTTCGGCGATGCCATTCGGTTTGCTGCAAACACCGCTGCTGAAGACGAAGTAGATCTCAGCAAGGTAGGTCTCAATCTTGAGCACTACCGCGAGTTCACCAGAGGGTTTATGAGCGCGCTCCAGGGACTAACTAGGAAAGAGATCGACACTATGGCTCTCGGCGCCATTACCATCACCATAGAACTTGCGTCCAGGTTCCTTGCGGACCATCTCAACGGTGACAAGTACTTTCGCATCCACCGACCAGGCCACAACCTCGACAGAGCAAGATGCCAGATTAAACTGGCTGAGGATATGCTAGAGAAGTACGATGAGATGCGCGAAATCGTCAACGAGAGCATTGCAAGCAACGAAGCAGCCACAGCAATAGAGTAAGTAGAGTAAAAAGCACAGAATCCCAGTATGATCCTGTGCTTTGATTTTTTCGCTTTACACCGGTTTGCAGAAGAGAAACCGGTATTTGGTGAACTTGAATCATTATAGGGAGCAGCTCCAGAGGCTGCTCTTTTGTTATGGGTTAGTATTCCATTAAAGTGAGATCCCCTGACGAGAGTGCTGCTTGATTGCTGATAGAGAAGGAGATGCTGTACCATCAGCTAAAGTTTGAAGCATTTGTGGTGCGCAGTTTTAAAGGCGTTTAATGCCTAGATTTCGGAAACTGAAGGTCTTTTAGAACATACGGAAGGTTTTGCACCGTCTCGAAAAGGTACCGAAGCAAAGTTTGGGTAGAAGATCGCCAAGCTGAGTGGAAATAGGCAAAAAAAAAGCAGCTGCAGGCAGCTGCTTTAAGTCATTCGGTTGCATTTGCGACAAAAAGTTTTAACAGACCGTAAGTTTAGGTTTTAGAGAATACCAACAACGTCTTTTAAGTCCACTACAAAAGCAATACCTGTACCGGGCTGCTCGAGCTTGCCGGCTACTTTGATGGCTTCTAATACTTCTTGGGTTTTCTCTTTCTCAATGACTGTAAGGACGATTTCTTTTTCCGGCTCTATCAGGATACCGAAAAACTTCTTTTTGTCGTTAATGCCAGTTCCCCGACCTGGAATGATGGTGCCGCCGTTGCAGCCTTTAGCTCTGGTCGCATCGACAATCTCCTCACCCCAGCCTTTAGACACGATCGTTACAATTAAATCAAAATTACTCACTGACGTTTGCTTTTCCACTGGGCTCTGACACCTCCGTT
>LFSI01000047.1:2706-3110 GCA_001512545.1 Clostridia bacterium DTU065
AGAGCCGCTTGATGAGCGCTGTCAGCCATTGCCACAGAAAGAGTCATCATGAACGACACTGTCAGCGGACCGGTAGCGACTGCCCCAGCGTCATAAGCGATAGCTGCAAATGTGCGGTTGGTAAAGCGCATGCCTATAAGCGCTAGGACATGTCCAGGCAAGATGATCCATGTAAGGGGAATACCCTTGCCAACAAAAAACAACGCAAATCCGATCAGCGATCCAACTCCAATAGACGCGGTTATAATCAACATCTGACCTTTAATGGTTCCTGCCGACGCTGACTCGACTTGTTCTGCAAGTACTCGGAGAGAAGGTTCGGCTGCAGTAACCAGGAACCCCAAAAGCAACCCAATGGGGAAGAGCCAACCTTTGCTGTTCATGGCTCCGAATACAGATCCTAA
>LFSI01000047.1:3291-8524 GCA_001512545.1 Clostridia bacterium DTU065
ACTCATAGAACGAAGACCCCCAGTACCATCAAGATCAGTATCGGACCGAGAGTAGCCAGCCCAACCAGGCCGAAGCCATCATCCAATGAGTTTCTTCCGCTTAAAACCGAAGCTGTGCCCTGACCTAGGGCGATGATGCAAGGAACAACCAGAGGTCCCGTGGAGATGCTTCCGGAGTCAAGGAAAAACGGTAAAAGGTCTTTTGGTGCAAAGATGCTAAATGCAAGCACCAGCAAATACCCGACGGTCAGTACGGTACGGATCTTAATATTTAAAACGATACGCATTAGGGCAAATGCCGATAGAAGACCCATACCTGCAGCGACAATGTACGCCAAATACTTAGGCGGTATATTGATGGACCCAGCAGCCAGCCCTTCGAACTGACTCACCATAACGCTAACGCTGGGGTCTGCGGTAGTGACTAAAAAGACAAGGAGAAATGCTGTGGCTATGAGCAATAATACCGATCCGCTTTTTGGTAGGTAAGCTCCGATTCGCTCTCCCATTGATATGACTGAGATGTTAGTACCAAATAAGAACAAAAACAGTCCAATCCAACAGAAGAAAGCGCCTATTAGTGTTCTAAGAATGTTTTCTGTGTTTCCTGGCAAGAATACTAGGTTGAGTACAAGGACCAATGCAGCTAGAGGGACAATTGCAAGAGCTGCTTCCTTCAAACCTTGTCTGATTTCATTCAATAAAGATCCTCCTTCCAAAAAAGTGTTGTTGCATTTTCAAGTAAAAGTTCTGTGCATCAGAAACACTTACTTCAAAATGACACTATTTTAGTATATCACATCCCTGAGGGTTTTGCATGGCGATTCAAACAAGACAGCTCGTTCTAGCTACAGCTTGCGTTAAAAAGCTGGTATTTTTAAGTTTTACTACCTACACCTACTCCGCTACCATCGTGATAGTCGGTTGAATTCTAGAACAGTTGTGATATGATAGTAGTGAAAGAAGTATCATATCTATAATGATCGGTGGTTCTTTTATGAGAAGGTTCAGAGTATGCAATAGGAATACGCTGTCGATTCTTGCCTTTTCATTGCTATCTACATATGTTCTTTCGTTCCTCTTCGAGGGACAGATTCTCTATGGCCTTTTAGGTATTTTCGGTATGTCCACATCTAGCAATATTCCACTGGCAATGAGCGCCCAATTTCTCGGCCTTCTGACCAGTGGTTTTTTTATTAAGTCTGCTGCTAGAGCCAAGTTAACGATGTTGTACGGAACGGGTATCGCTTTTATCACATTGATTCCATTCTTTTTCGCTCCGTCTCTTTTGTGGAAAGTGGGACTATTACTTGGCGGTTACAGCAGTGGTGCCGCAATAGCTGCCTGGGGTTACTTCCTGAAGATATTCACAGAGAGAAAAGAACGCTTAAAAACATGTGCTGACGTACTCATTACGTCAAATATCTTTATGATCGTCATCAACTTCATCGCAATCCAGCTAACGCCGTATGTCGGATTAGTGATCGTGATGTTGGCTTTGATCATTGGAATGCTTTTGACAGGCAGGCTTAAAGTTGACGCGGCTCTTGATGGTGTTACAAAAAAGGGCAGTGTTCAGTCTACAGGCAGGTTAAAGAATGCCGTTTTGGTTCTCTGTTTGTTTATCGCAGTACTCACCATTAACTCCGGCATTATGTATGTGGTTATCAATCCTGCATTTGAGCACTTAACCTCTCTTGTGAGTTGGTATTGGGCCGTTCCGTATATCATCGCCCTTTTTGTCATGCGCAGTCTACCATGGGCAAGTAGGCATTCGAGAGTGCTTTATCTCGGAATGGCCATGATGATAGGTGCGTTTATCGCTTTTATGCTCCTTGGCAGAGCCTCACTGGACTACTTAGTGGTAAACACCTTATTTCTAGGAGCTTGTGGTTTCTTTGATCTCTTCTGGTGGAGCATCTTAGGGAACATGCTAGATTACACCGAAAAGCCTAGTTTCGTCTTTGGCATTGGCTTATCTGCTAATGTCCTTGGGGTCTTGGCTGGAAGTATGATCGGTAGGGTGGCGAGGTCAACTCACCTGCTCACTGCAGAAATCACTGTTATGGGCCTTACCGTCGTCTGCGTAACCTTAGGCGTCCTTCCGATTCTTAACCGGTACCTGGTTCTTTTGCTGAAGGATCAACCCTACCTTTTGGCTTTTGAAGCCCAAGATGCAAGTACCGAACGTTCTGCTTCGTATCAAGCTGAAGCTTTAGATCCGTTGACTAGTAGAGAACGGGAAGTTTTGGAACATTTGCTTGCAGGCAAGTCCAATCAGGAAATAGCAGGTGCGTTGTCTGTCACAGTCAACACGGTAAAAACACACGCTAAGAACATCTATTCTAAGTACGATGTTCATAGTAGGGCGGAGTTAATCAGCCTGCTCTTGAAGGGGAGAGACTCCTGATATAACCTACTGGTTCTTTCGCTAGACGCAGGAGAGGTTATAGACCTTTCTTTCCCATTATGTAGGACTGAGTGAAATACAATCTGCCCCTTATGCTGGTCTTTTAAAGCCTCCTACCCACAATGGGTGAGGGGGCTTTTTGTCGATTTCATCCGTATGGTGCACGACCTGGCAGGTAATTACTGTTACGATAAAATCGCATAGTGGACACATCGGTGTTCTAGGGGTCGAAAAGTCCGCGATGTAGACAAAGTAGTCGGGTTTGGCGAGGGGTACGCTGTCTTTTACTACAGATCGACTTAAAACGGCGTTTGCCCTGAGATTTGGAAGAGAGGGGTGTCGGAACAAACAAGGGGGGGAGAGTGTATCCCCGCGTGTTGGGACAGCTTACTAGAGTTTGCACCGGTAAAGTGTGGTGCTTTGCTCTTGTTGAACGTAGTGCTTTGACATAGGGCTTAAGACGAGATCAGAAAAAAGGAGCTAAAAACATGAAAAGATCACACAGACTTGCACAGTGGATGTTACTGTTACTAGTCATTAGTCTTTTATCCGGCTGTCTAGACGGTATCTTGAACAACAAGAAGACTTACAAGCTCACTGTAACAGTGTTAGAAGAGGCCACGGACAATCCTATCCAAGGAGCTGTGGTTGAAATTGTAGGCAAGGTTGGTGCCCATCAAGAGACAGACAAAGATGGAAAGGCTAATCTTGTTGGGTTGTCGGAAACCTTAGAACTTAACATTGAAGCTCCAGGTTATCTGCCTCAAAGCAAATCTGTAGTCATGAACAAAGATCAAAGCATTGTTGTTAAGCTTGCTATTAACGCGACGGGAACGGTTGTGGCAACCCCGGAGCAATTGGCTCAGGTCATAGCCGACGAGGAAGTAGAAAGTATCGTTTTGGCGAGCGATTTAGTTCTTAATGAGATGCTGGTCATAAACCGTCCGGTTGACTTGAATTTATCGAACAAGACGTTAAAAGGCGATGTAAAGTACAGTTTCGATGATGCGGAAACTATAGAACTGTCCGGAACAGGGAAAATCCAAGGAAACTTAACCGTTAACGCTCCGAATGCAACAGTCACAAATCGGCTTAGTGTTACGGAGTTTGTGAATATAGAAGAAGTTGCCAGTTCGACGTGGAATGAGTATGCCAGTGGAAACAAGCTTGTAGTGTTAGCGCCTGAAATACAGGTTAACATCTATAACGGTGCGGAGTCTATTCGCTTTGGTCTTGAGTCATGGAATGCGAAGCTGAAGATACACGGTGGAACCGTTCAGAGTCTAGTTGCCGAATCCCAGGTACGGGTTTGGGGCGCTGACAAGATTCAAGTGGCGGAAGTTAACGCGCCTCATGTGACCTTTGATCTTAGCCCTCAGGAGATCCAAGGTGACTTCAGCCCTACTATCATAATGTCTTTTGTTCCAGGAACAGGTGGCACTATCCCAGCTTGGATTCCATCTACAGCGGACCCAGAGACGTTTGCCGGTCTGTATATTCAACGTCAACAACGATGGTCCCACTTTAGCTCGGTAACTTATCCAGAAGTAGACATGTACTTCCCATCTCCTGCGAGCTTGGACGGCGACAGTTATGTTCTACAGTACTTCGATAAAACAGACTCTACTTGGAAACAATACGACGAAGTTGAAACGAGTTCTTCTCTGTCGGAAAACTTCTCAATAACTTGTTGGGAAGAAACACGCTTAAGATTGCTGATGGTTGGGGGCCCACTCAACAATTACGTGTCTAATGAAGTAGTGGCCAAGGCCACCAACGTTGACACGTACTTCTCCGCTTGGGGTATCATCGGAACCAGTCAATATGTGGGAGAAACGGTCAATGCCTATGCCTTTGCAAAGAGTCTTTCTGACGGCACTGAAGTCGATGAAGAGTACTTCACATATCAATGGTTCAGAGTAGATCCAGTTACAATGGAGTTTGAAGCGATTCCAGGAGCAACAACTACTCAGTATACTACTCAAGATGAAGACGCAGGCAAAGCAGTGATCTTTAGGGCTACCGGTGATGACGAAAATATCGGGGGTTACATCCAAATTTGGGCAGCTAGTGTAGGTATGATAGGTTCTGCTGCAAGACCTACTTTAATTCCAAACAAAGCTTATATATCTGATGTTGGACCGAACAGCCTTGTCTTGAATCTACACAAGAACGTATCCGGTCTAGAACCAGAAGAAGTTGAGATTTGGGTATATGGAGCTGAGATCAGTGAGCAACTACCGGTGAAAAACATCGAGTTTGTTGCTGGATCCAAATCACAGTTGATCCTAGAGGTTGATATACCTAACGATGTAGAATCGCTTTGGTTAACTGCAAAATCAACCAATTGGGGTGCTGTATCTAACTATCCAAATGACGGAGCTCCTTACATCATGGATTCCATCATCTACACCTTCTAGTTTGGTATGCCAAACTAAGCAATGGGCCCTGCTGAAAAGCAGGGCTCTTGCTGTTTATGGAAAGTTGTTCTTTCTACGAGATTCTCAGTATGGAATCGTGAATATCTTCTGCTAACAGCACTAGTTTTAGGCTAGAAGACACGGAAAAGGTCGATGCACGTCCAAAATATAGGGCTCTAGCTGGGGATATGCGTCAAATTGCGTTTTAAGGGCCTTAAAGAAGGTTCCGTGAGTAATTTGTCGTGATGCTTTATTTGAAAAAGGGAAGAAACCGTGCGTTTTTGCGGTTTTGGACAAGTCGCCTTTAGAAGAGGGGTTAAGGTGAGATCTCTAAGACTAAAAGTGACGTTTGCTTAAAAGATTGTTAAAGTTTTAACATTTTATAGAGGGTAGGGGACGAAAC
>LFSI01000047.1:8538-8790 GCA_001512545.1 Clostridia bacterium DTU065
GAGCGAGCTGCTGACAAAAACCATTGCTAAGTGTGTGATACTCGCTAACGTTAGCGAGCGCTCTAGGAAGTCGTGTTTGTGTTAGCGATAAAGACCGAGTTAATAGAACTCCGAATTGAGGCATGACTGAACCAGGTACGTTGCCGAGCAGAACGTCCAGGAGCTAAATACCTCAAGACGTTTTATGGAAAAATTCAGTTGAACGGTCTGGCCGTGGTGAGCTTTGGCGGAGATCAAACCTGTGAATCCGGT
>LFSI01000063.1 GCA_001512545.1 Clostridia bacterium DTU065
GTTCGCTGAGGTTGAGTAAACTGGCGGCTTCTCTGACGGTTAGCGTCTTAGCCACTACAAGATTCACAACGTTCAACTTTGCCATTTCTCGTTCGGTCATCGAATATGTTTCCTTTCTCATGGATGACATATTCCCAAAACATCTCAGCCCTGACACTATCACAAGATAACCACAGGTGTAAAGAAAAAAACTTGACACCGTTAGGGAGATAATTTATACTACCTAAGGTAGGGGACGGCCATGGAAATAGTTAAAACGGTACGCATGGGTCTTCTCAATGATTTTTACGGGCAGCTGTTGACGCCCAAGCAGCAGCGCTGCATCCAGCTTTACTATGAAGCCGATCTCTCGCTTGCCGAGACTGCCGAACGTTTCGGCAGTACCAGACAGGCAGTGTATGATCTCCTCAAGCGTACAGAAAGGCTCCTTGAAGAGTACGAAAGCAAGCTGGGCCTTCTGGAAAAGCACGAAAAGCGCATGCAGAAGTACAGAAGGATCAGGGAACTTGCCGTAGGTTCTCAGCATGAGAAGGAGATTAGGGAGATAGTAGCTGAACTCGAAAGGATGGAGACCGGTGATTTTTGAAAACCTAGCGGAGAAGCTGCAGAACACATTCAGCAGCTTAAAAAACCGCGGTAAGCTGAGCGAAAAAGATGTAGAGGCGGCTTTGAAAGAGGTCCGTTTGGCTCTACTTGAGGCAGACGTTAACTATAAAGTAGTAAAAACCTTTACAGAAAAAGTCAGAAGCAGAGCTGTTGGTGAAGAGGTCTTAAAAAGCCTTACCCCTGCACAGCAGGTGATCAAGATCGTCTACGACGAACTCACAGCTCTGATGGGAGGGAGCGTTTCCTCGCTCGATTTGTCCCACTCGCCGTCGGTGATCATGATGGTGGGTCTCCAAGGTGCTGGTAAGACCACGACAGCTGGGAAACTGGCCAAGAGCATCAAGGAGAGAGGACGCCGTCCGCTGCTTGTTGCCTGCGACATCTACAGACCAGCTGCCATTAAACAGCTGCAGGTCGTCGGGTCTCAGGTGGGGGTTGAGGTGTTCAGCCTTGAGAAGGAGAAACCCGTTGCGATAGCCAAAGCAGCGCTGAAGCATGCAGCTCTAAACGGCTTTGATGTGATCATCATCGATACTGCCGGTAGGCTTCACATCGATGAAGAACTCATGAATGAGCTGGTAGAGATTAAGGGAACGGTCAAGCCCCATGAGATCCTGTTTATCGCCGATGCCATGACAGGGCAGGATGCAGTGAACGTTGCAGACAGCTTCAACCAGCGTCTGGATATCACCGGCGTTATCCTAACCAAAATGGACGGAGATGCCAGAGGTGGCGCAGCGCTATCCATCCGCGAGGTAGTAGGCAAGCCCATAAAGTACGCATCTTTTGGCGAAAAGTTCGATTCTTTGGAACCGTTCCATCCCGACCGGATGGCGTCGCGAATTCTGGGTATGGGCGATCTGGGAACCATCCTGGAGAAAGCTCAACAAGCTATCGATGAAAAAGAAGCCCAGAAGATGATGGACAAACTGACTAAAGACAGCTTCAACCTGGAAGACTTCTACGAACAGTTGCAGCAGATGAAGAAAATGGGTCCGCTCAATCAGCTTCTGGAGATGGTGCCCGGTATGGGCAAGCAGCTCAAGGGGCAGGACTTAAGCGGTGCTGAAGGTGAAATGAAGCGCATTGAAGCTATCATCAACTCGATGACAGTTAAAGAACGAAGACAACCTGAGATTATTGACGCCTCCCGGAAGCGCAGGATTGCCAACGGAGCTGGCGTTAAAGTTCAGGATGTAAATAAACTGCTCAAGCAGTTCGGCGAAACCAAAAAAATGATGAAGCATTTTGGCGGTCTCGCAACTGGTAAAGGCAAACGCAAAATAAAAATGCCGTTTTTCGGTTAAATAGGAGGTGAAATGCTGTGAGTGTAAGAATCAGACTGCGCCGTATGGGCAAGAAGAAACAACCATTCTATAGACTGGTAGTAGCCGACTCTCGCACACAAAGAGATGGTCGTTTTATCGATATTATTGGGACCTATAACCCTTTGACCCAGCCTGCTGAGATCAACATTGATGAAGAAAAAGCTTTGGACTGGCTGCAAAAAGGTGCTCAGCCATCTCAGACAGCAAAGAGACTGCTATCTCAAGCTGGAGTCATTGCCAAGCACGCCGACAAGGGTGCCAAAGAGGACAAGTAGGTTTTTAGTTCAACTGTTAAGGAGGCCTGTGCCATGAAAGAACTCGTTGAAGTTCTTGCCAAAAGCCTTGTTGATAACCCAGACCAGGTTCTTGTTACTGAGAAACTCGAAGGCGACTCCATTATTCTCGAGCTTAAAGTAGCAGATAGCGATATGGGAAAGGTTATTGGTAAACGGGGTAGAATAGCTAAAGCCCTGCGAACAGTGCTCAAGGCCGCAGCCAATAAAGACAAACAGAAAGTCATGCTTGAAATTGTGGGATAAAGTTCAGCAGGAGCAGGAGCTCCTGCTTTTTTTCGGAGGTCCGTTAGATGAGGCTTTATACCATAGGTAAGATTGTCAGTACTCACGGCCTTAAAGGTGAGGTTAAAGTATATCCTGAAACGTCCTTTCCCGAAAGATTCTTGGAGATGGAAAGAGTTCTCCTCGGCGACGAATCCTACCAGGATGTCTATGTCATCGAATCTGCCAGGATCCAGAAGAACGCAGTGATTTTGGGCTTTCGGGGCATCTCAGACAGCCAAGCAGCAGAGGCGTTGATCGGGAAAACCCTTTTCATCACAGAGGACGAGCTCTACGAGCTGCCAGAAGATCACTTTTACGTCTTCGATCTTATCGGTCTTCTGGTGATAGACGAGAAGTTCGGAGAGTTGGGAACTATAAAAGATGTTGTTCAAGGTGCCCAAGATCTCTATGTAATCACTCCCTCTGCAGGCTCTCCTGCAAGCGAAGAGTTTTACATCCCCGCAGTTAAAGCATTGGTAAAAGAAGTCGACCTGGAAAACCGCAAAATGCTGGTCGACCTTCCGGAAGGTTTGTGGGACTAAATGCGCATTGATATTATCACTCTGTTTCCCCAGATGTTTACGGGTGCTTTTGCGGAGAGCATAATAGGCAGGGCAAGGTCTTCGGGCAGGGTAGACATTGCGGTGCATAATCTTAGGGACTACACCTACGACAGGCACCGCACTGTTGACGATACGCCCTACGGTGGAGGTTCGGGAATGGTGCTCAAGCCGGAACCTCTCTACGAAGCAGTGACCAAAGTCAAGTCGCTACCCGTTGGGTTTATGCGAGAGCCTAAGAGACTTACGGTTTTCATGACCCCTCAAGGGCAGCAGTTCAAACAGGAAACTGCAAGAAGTCTTACAGGTATCGATCAGCTGATTTTGGTTTGCGGTCACTATGAAGGCTTCGATGAAAGAGCACGGGTGCTTCTTGCAGATATGGAGATCTCCATAGGTGACTTTGTTCTGACCGGTGGTGAGATCCCAGCGATGGCCGTGACCGATGCGGTGGTTAGGCTCCTTCCTGGCGTCTTAGGTGATGAGTACTCTAAACACGAGGAGTCATTTACCGAAAACCTCTTGGAGTATCCTCATTACACCAGACCGAGAAGCTTCATGGGCTTGGAAGTGCCAGAGGTTCTGCTCAGCGGCAATCACGGGGAGATTGCCAAATGGCGGAGGAAAATGGCCCTTGAAAGGACAAAAGCAAGAAGACCGGACCTGTTAGAAGATGGTTCTGGGCTGAAACGATAGAGTTTAACTACTGCTTGCCAGCCCAAAAAGAAAGTGCTATAATTGGCATGTTAGTGCGGATGGTCCGCTGTCGGGGACGACATGAACATCCTAAGAGAGGGGGACTACCGAAATGGACCTGATTAAAATCGTCGAACAGCAATATGCCAAAAGCGACATTCCCGAGTTTCGTCCTGGCGACACAGTAAGAGTTGATTACAAAGTCGTCGAAGGTGGCAAAGAGCGTATCCAAGCTTTCCAGGGAGTAGTAATCAAGCGCCAAGGCGGCGGCATCAGAGAGACTTTCACAGTCCGCAAGATTTCCAACGGCATTGGCGTGGAAAGAACTTTCCCACTACACAGCCCCAAAGTGGCTCACATTGAAGTCCTGCGCAGGGGTAAGGTACGCCGTGCCAAACTGTACTACCTGAGAGACCTTCAGGGCAAAGCGGCAAGAATTAAAGAACGTATGTAGAAATGAGGGGGACTGCCAAAACAGTCCCTTTTTTTCTAGGCATTCGACTAGTACATCTTTGGAGGGAAAAAAATGCTTCCAGAGTTTTCCATACAGTGGTTTCCGGGACATATGCAGAAAGCTACTCGCAACATCAGAGAGAACATCTCTCTCGTGGACTTGATTATTGAGATAAGGGACGCAAGAGCACCGATTACCAGTGCCAACCCGACTCTCGAGACCATCGGGAGGGACAAGTCCAGGCTGATTCTGCTCAACAAAGCCGACCTCGCAGACGAAAAGGTCAATGAAATGTGGCGGGAGTCAGATTCCGACATGCTGCTCTTTTCTGCAAAAAGTCCCCAGCAGGTAAAGCTTTTGGAAAAAGAGCTGTCAAGAAGGGGTGAACTTCTTAGAGAAGACTGGCTGAAGAGAAGAAAAGGACTCCGTCCGTATCGGGCTTTGGTTTTAGGTATGCCCAACGTTGGCAAGTCCACCGTCATTAACGCCTTGGCAAAGTCCGCCAAAGCCAGAACTGGCGAAAAACCCGGGGTAACCCGAGGCAAGCAATGGATATCTATAAAGAATAACTGGCAGCTTTTGGACACGCCTGGTGTTATGGTGCCCGAAGCGCTAGAGGGAGAGCGGGCGTTGTTCCTGGCGCTGATCAACGCAGTTGATGAAAGACTCTACGATTTGGAACTTGCAGCCCTGCACTTTTTGGCTTGGCTGAAAGAGAACGCTCCTGCAGCTTTAACCTCCAGGTATAAGCTGAAAGAGGATTTGGTAGAACCTCATGAACTCTTGGAAGAGATCGGCAGAAAACGAGGCTGCTTGCGAAGCGGTGGAGTGGTTGACCTGACTCAAGCTGCATTTGTGCTTCTCAAAGACTTCCGCGAGGGTGGTTTAGGAAAGCTTTCTCTGGAGACGCCCGAATCTGGAGGAAACGGCGATGATTGACTTTACAGCGATGAGTCTTAAGCAGATCAAAGAAAAGCTGGAAGAATACGGACCGTATGTCCCTGAAGAACTCCTTGAAGCCCTACGCAAAGACGGCCGTGCAGGCGCGAAGAAACTGGCCGCGGCAATCGAACGGCAGAATCAGGAGAAAGACAACGTTCTGCAGCACTTTCGAGAGCTTGGAGACTTTGACAGGAAGTACGGCTGCAGGGTGGTAGGCATCGATGAAGCGGGAAGGGGCCCTCTTGCAGGGCCGGTGGTCGCGGCAGCGGTAGAACTCGATCCGGATCACATTGACTGGGCCGTTGGAATCGACGACTCTAAGAAGCTAACCAGAGAAAAACGCAGAGAGATCTGCGCTACCATAAAAGCAAAAGCCCTTTTTTGCGGCATAGGCGTAGTGGAAGCATCTGTAATCGATCAGATGAACATTTTAAACGCAACGCATCTTGCCATGGCAAAGGCCATCAAAGATGCAAAGGAAGGCTTTTTGTGCCTCGTTGACGGTCTGCCTGTGCCGAGGCTCGGCAGAAGGCAGGAGGCTATCGTTAAAGGCGATGCAAAGTCCCTTTCGATCGCGGCTGCCTCAATAGTCGCTAAAGAAACCAGGGATAGCCTTATGGATCACTGGGACGCTGTTTATCCTGAATACGGTTTTGCCAAACACAAAGGTTACGGAACTAAGGAGCACTACATCGCTCTGGAAAGATACGGTCCGTGCCCCATCCACCGCAAGAGCTTTCTTACAGGTTTCGAACTCCGTCAGGGAGTGCTGTTTTAATTGCATATTATACCGTAGGTTTTGCAAATTAATAGGTAAAAAGTCCTTTCCTATCGTGGTTGTAAAGGAATCTTAAGGTCAACTGGAAAATATTACTATGAAAGATGTGAAACATCTTTTGTAAGACAAAAAACCTGTGGGCAATATCGGCTTGATTTGTCCTTATTTTCACCAGCACATGCTGTACTCGATAAGTCCTCGAAAACCGTTTGAAAGAGGTGCTAACTTATGCAGTTATTAAGGATACACCAATTAACTGAAGGCATGGTTCTTGCAAAAGATGTATACGATTATTCAGGTCGAGTCCTATTGTTTGAAGGCATTGAGCTGAAAAACAGCTTTATCGCCAGGCTGAAGGAACTGGACGTATATGCTCTGTACGTCCAAGCCAAAGGAGATGTATCTCCTTTTGATAAGTCGATAAAGCCGATCAGTAGAGAAGAAACTCTGAAAGCCATCACGGACTCGATCCAAGACGTGACTGCTGCAAAAAGCATCGATGTCGGTCAGATCAAAGAGGACATTTTGAATCTTCTTCAGACCATCACTCAACATAAAACAGTCTGCCTTTGCATCTCGGAGATCCAAAACTACGACAGCTACACTGAAAGCCACAGCTTCAACGTGGCAGTGCTGAGCCTTGTAATTGGCATTAAGCTCGGGCTTTCAGAAAGCGAGCTTTTGGATCTTGGCATGGGCGCCATCGTCCACGACATAGGAAAGCTTTACATCCAGAGAAAGCTTTTGAATAAAGCGGAAAAACTGACAAATGTCGACTATACTGAACTAAAACGCCACACCCAGTACGGGCACGACATGCTCGCTAACGTTGACGGGATCTCTCAGGAAGTAAGGGACATTATCTTAGACCATCATGAGAGAATGAATGGATCGGGATACCCCAGGGGATTGAAGCGGGATGAAATCGGTCTCTTCTCGAAAATCGTTATGGTGGCTGATGCCTTTGATGCCATGACTTCAGACCGTATCTACAAAAAGGGTGTAACGCCCTATGAAGCGGTTAGGGTGATTAAAGCCATGGGTGGAGTCCTGTTTGACCCAGATGTTGTAGAGGCCTTTCTCTCTACGGTGGTGCCCTATCCTGCAGGCAGCATGGTCGAGCTCAGCAACGGCCAAATTGGCGTGGTTACAGCCAGTGATCCGGATTTAACTGTAAGAGTGATCTATGACGAGCAGGGGTATAAAGTTAACGAAGCAAAGGAGTTCGTTCTTGACGAAGATACCGAGCTCAAGGTTATTAGAATTTCCTAAATTGGTTTTAGAAGGTAACGGCTTCTCGAAAGGGCGTTACCTTTTTTGCATGGTAGAACAGCGGATCTGCTTTTTGTTGGGACTAAAAGAAGAACTGTTGATTATCTGGGAGTCGATGACAGTACTAAAGATAGTTCGTAAACTGTATATGCAGGTGTTTGAAACGAGTGTAGCTTTACATAATCGATTGCATCTTTTGTCTGATGGGAAGGAAAACGAAAGACTTGGGAGAGTACATATGATCCATAACGAAACGTCCACAAGGTGTTGACATTTCTGGGCGTTTTTTTGGTGTAAAACACCAAAGGTCTTTTCACCTGAGGTTAGGGTCCTAAAATTTCAACATTTCCAACTCCTCCAAAACACAGCCAGGACTCCCCAACGATGCTATTGTGAGTTGTGGTTTGTAGTGTTAAACGCTACCGTTACAATTAGCAAGACTTCCTGTTACTACATGCTTTTTCGAGGTTGAAGTCGCTTTTGTGATTGCGGACAGGTCCTGGAGATGATTGATAGGTAAAAAACTCTTGAATCCCACTTCAAAAGGTGATACAAATATTAGAAAGACCAAGTTTTTCCTTCATCTGCCCGGGCATTTTGGACGAATAGCGTACTTATAGTGACGTTTTGTTACTTATTTCTTTTCAAAGAGCTGTTAATGTCTGGAAAAAATGTCAGAATGTGGCAGGGATGGTAAAGCCCACGTCGAATAACAGGAGAAATAACAAGGGAGGAAAAGAAATGAAGAGTAAGGGACTTTTGGTTGCAATTGCGATTTTGGCGATTGCAGTTGTAGTTTACTTTGCCTTCTTTACAGGCAAAGGCGAAGAGGAATCCGATGTCATTAAAATCGGGTTTATTGGGCCTTTGACCGGGCCTGCGGCTTCATACGGAATCAACGCCAGGAACGGTGCATTGATCGCGGTAGAACAGATCAATGCCGCAGGTGGGGTTTTGGATGGCAAAAAACTGCAGCTCATCGTGGAAGATGACAAAGGAGATACCACAGAAGCTACTAACGTGTTCAACAAGTTGGTTGAGCAGGATAAGGTTGTGGCCATCGTTGGTCCTGTTACTACCGGGCCTACAACTGTTGTGGCAAGACTTGCCGGAGAAGAGAGAATTCCTATCGTTTCGCCAACTGCAACCGGCGACGACATTACTAAAGTCAGCGATTTCGTAGCCCGTGTTTGCTTCTACGACTCCTACCAAGCTCCTGTAATGGCAGTGTTTGCAGTCGAAAAGCTAGGCTACACCAGAGCAGCGATTCTGTACGACAATTCCAATGACTATTCAATTGGATTGGCCAATGCGTTTGCTCTGAGATTTACAGAACTTGGCGGAACTATCGTTGCCAAGGAAGCGTTTACCGAGGGAGATCAGGACTTCAATGCTCAGCTTACCAACATCGCTGCTGCAAATCCTGAAGTCGTCTATGTACCCGCCTACTACAGCGACGATGCTCAGATTCTCCTGCAGGCAAGACAGTTGGGTATGACTGCAGTCTTCATGGGCGGAGACGGTTGGGACTCTGATGAACTGGTTAAAGCCGCTGGCAGTGCTGCTGAAGGCTCTTACTTCACAACTCACTATTCATCAAGCGACGAGTCCGAACAGGTTCTCGAGTTCTTGAAAACTTACAAACAGAAATACAATACAGAACCCAACTTTGCAGGTCCGCTAGGCTATGACGCAGCTTTCCTCATTGCTAACGCTATCGACGAAGCTGGCTCCACAGATCCCGTCAAGATCAACAAGGCCATCCTGGAAACCGAAGGGTTGGTTGGTGTCACCGGCGAGTTCAGCTTTGACGAGAACAGAAATCCCCTCAAAGAAGTCATTATATCCACAGTTAAAGACGGTAAGTTCGTACTGGTCGACAAGGTTCGTCCGTAATTCGGTGGGGGCTGTTGCCCCCACTTGTTATTATTCAGGTATTTTCTGCACAACGATATCGTAAAGTATCCTAGAATTTGTCTCCATTTTGGTTTATTATAGAGTTATTACAGCAACATTTTAGAGAACTACTGCGTGAAAGTGTGCGCGGTGGTGCGCAGAGAAGGCTATTCGATGAGTTGAATAGCCTCTTATCTGATTCAGGAAGGAAGGTGTAGGGAGTTGGGAATCTTACTGCAACAGATTGTCAACGGAATAGCTCTCGGCAGCATCTACGCGCTTATAGCCTTGGGCTACACTATGGTCTACGGCATTATACGTCTCATCAACTTCGCTCACGGTGAAATCTACATGATCGGAGCGTTCGTAGGATACTTCGCACTTACCGCTTTTGGACTCCCTTTTTGGGTCAGTCTGCTCCTTGCAATGGTAATCCCTGCCCTACTTGGAGTTTTGATTGAACGCGTGGCATACAGACCTTTGCGGAGTTCTCCCAGTATTACGGTTCTGATTACAGCGATCGGTGTGTCGCTGCTTCTGCAGAACCTGGCCATGCTTTGGTTTTCTCCTGACCCAAAGACCTTTCCCCAGATCTTTACCAGAGCTCCTTTTAACATTGGGGGAGTCAGGATCACTTTTCCGCAGGTCATCGTCCTTGCCACTTCAGTTCTTCTCATGATCGGATTGAACTTCATGGTGCAGAAGACCAAGATCGGCAAGGCCATGAGAGCGGTCAGTCAGGACAAGGAAGCCGCGAAACTTATGGGGATCGATACTGACAGGATTATTTCGTTTACGTTCGCCATTGGCTCAGCTCTTGCTGGTGCGGCAGGGGTCATGGTAGGCATCATCTACCCCAGAATTCAACCCTTAATGGGCACCATGCCCGGGCTCAAAGCTTTCGTTGCCGCAGTGTTCGGCGGTATCGGCAGCATTCCCGGCGCCATGCTCGGTGGAGTGATCATGGGTCTTACAGAGAGTCTGGTTACTGCCTACATCTCTTCCACCTGGAGAGACGCCATCGCCTTCAGTCTTTTGATTATTATCTTGCTGGTGAAACCTGCAGGAATTCTAGGCAAATCTACGAGAGAGAAGGTGTAGACATGACAAACAACCCTAACAAGAAAAACCTGGATGGTTATGTGACGTTAATAGCAGTTGTGGTGCTTGTCCTTCTCAACGTGGTTTTGCTTGCTGGGAAAATGCCCACCTACTACACCGGCATTCTGCGATTTATGGGCATCAATATCATTCTCGCAGTATCTCTCAACCTGATTAACGGAATCACCGGACAGTTTTCTTTGGGACACGCAGGCTTTATGGCCGTAGGTGCATACGTGTCGGCTTTGGTGTCCATCCATTTGGGTTGGCCGTTGGTTTTTGCACTCCTTGCAGGTGCAGTTGCCGCATCGCTCCTTGGCATTCTCATCGGCCTGCCGACGTTGAGGCTCAGAGGCGACTACCTTGCCATTGCTACGCTGGGTCTTGGAGAAATCATCCGCGTGGTAATTCTCAATTTGGACATAACAAAAGGTGCAAGAGGTCTCGGCGGAATACCCCGAACAACAACCGTGTATCTCGTTGAGCTTTTTGCCATCATCACCATCTTGTTCACGGTAAACCTCATGCGTTCTACCCACGGACGGGCATTGCTGTCCATTCGAGAAGACGAAATCGCCGCAGAGGCTATGGGTATCAACACAACATTTTATAAGGTTTTTGCCTTCAGTGCAGGTGCGTTCTTTGCCGGCATCGCCGGAGGTCTGTTCGCTCACTCTATGGGCTATATAGCTCCTGCCAACTTTGAGTTTATGAGGTCCATCGAGATTTTGGTGATGGTAGTATTAGGAGGCCTTGGTTCTATTACCGGGTCTGTGATTGCCACTGTAGTCCTTACTATTCTGCCTGAAGCACTTAGAGGCTTTGCTCAGTACAGGATGGTCCTTTACTCGGCAATGCTTATCGCTATAATGCTCTTTAGACCGTCCGGACTTATGGGCACAAGAGAGCTGGATGTTCGACAGGTGCTTGGTATTTTCAAGACCGGAGGTGAAAAAGATGCCAGCTAATCTTTTGGAAGCAAGATCTCTAACCATGAACTTCGGAGGTCTTACAGCAGTAGTGAACTTGAGTTTTCAAATTCTCAAGGGAGAACTCGTCGGACTCATTGGTCCGAACGGAGCGGGCAAAACCACGGTCTTCAACATGCTCACTGGCGTCTATGCGCCTTCGGAAGGTTCTGTCTACCTGGAAAACGAGCTAGTATCCAGTCTCAAACCCCATACCATTACCCAAAAGGGGATTGCCAGGACCTTTCAGAACATCCGCCTGTTCAACGATCTCAGCGTGTTGGACAACGTCCGCATCGCTTTTCACTCAAGGTCTAGTTTCCCTATCTTTGACGCGGTGTTTTTGACTCCCAGGTTCTTTAAAAAAGAAAAGGCCATCTACGATAATGCCATGGAGCTTCTGGGCATCTTCGGACTTGCCGACAAAAAAGACGAAAAGGCAAAAAACCTCTCCTACGGGCAGATGCGCCGCTTGGAGATTGCTCGAGCCCTTGCAACCAATCCCAAACTCCTGCTTCTTGACGAACCTGCAGCAGGCATGAACCCTCAAGAGACTGAAGAACTCACAGAGCTCATCACCGAGATCAGGGAGAAGTTCGATCTGACGATCCTTTTGATCGAGCACGACATGAGTTTGGTTATGAAGCTGTGTGAACGGATTATGGTCTTGGATTACGGGATCTTAATTGCCAACGGGACTCCCGATGAAGTGAGGGCGAATCGCAGGGTTATTGAAGCTTATTTGGGAGGGGACGTCTAAAGTGCTGAAGATTAACAACCTCCACGTCTATTACGGACAGATTCACGCACTGAAAGGCATTTCGCTAGAAGTAAAGAGCGGTGAAATCGTCACTCTGATCGGGGGAAATGGTGCAGGGAAAACCACAACCCTAAGGACCATCTCAGGTCTACTCACCCCCAAAGAGGGCGAAATCGTCTATCAAGGTAAGAGTACGGAAAACCTTAAAGCCCACGAACTAGTTGCAAGCGGTTTGATCCATGTTCCAGAAGGCAGACATGTTTTTCCTCAGATGTCTGTGCAGGAGAACCTGGATCTCGGTGCATACACCCGCAAAGATGCGCAGAACATAGCAGAAGACTTGGAACAGGTCTTTGAACTGTTTCCCAGGCTCAAAGAAAGGCGCAGTCAGGCTGCGGGGACTCTTTCCGGTGGCGAGCAGCAGATGCTGGCAATGGCCAGAGCTCTGATGGGAAGGCCAAAACTTCTCCTTCTCGATGAGCCTTCCATGGGACTTGCACCGCTTCTCGTTAGAGAGATCTTCAATATCATCACCGAGATCAACAAGACAGGCGTTACTATTCTTCTGGTGGAACAGAATGCCAACATGGCACTATCCGTTGCCCAAAGAGGTTATGTCATCGAAACGGGGAAAGTAGTATTAGAAGGAGATAGTGCAAGCCTTGCTGCTAATGAGGCAGTCAGGAAGGCCTATCTCGGCGGTTAGTGCAAATCTTAGTGTATTTTTAGAGAGGGGTGGGTGTGGATGTTCGTAAATCAGATCATGAGTAAGAACCTCGTCACGGTCACTGTGGATACCGGAATTTTAGAAGCTGCCAATCTCATGCGCGAGAAAAATATCCGCAGACTTCCGGTGATGGAAGACGGCCGGCTCGTGGGAATCGTCACCGAAATGGACATTCTCAAAGTACAGCCTTCGCAGGCAACCACACTGAGCGTTTTTGAAGTTAACTACCTTCTGGCAAAAACCAAGGTAAAGGACGTAATGACCAAAGACCCTCTAACTATTCCTGCAGATGCTCCCATTGAAGAAGCTGCGTTGATTATGCGCGAACACGAAGTTGGCGCCCTTCCAGTGTTGGACGGCGGGAAGCTAGTAGGCATTATCACCGAGAGCAACATCTTTGACGCGTTTATCGACCTCATGGGACTGAAAAGACCCGGTTCCAGGCTGACAATTGAAGTGAAGGACCGCCCTGGTATTCTTGCTGAAATCGGTGAGATTACCGAAAAACGCGGGGTAAACGTCAGCAGCTTTGCAGCTTACTATCCCACCGACACCACGGTCCTGGTTGTGAGGATCGACGGAACTGAAATAGACCAGATCGTTTCCGATATCGAAAAGCTGGGGCACAAGGTCACCCACGTGGCATCCTACGGACCTGGAAGGTAAACGCATAAAAACGCTCCCTAAGGTCTATCCTAAAAGTGCTGAAAGGGGCTGCAAGGATGGACATAGGGAGAACACAAGTCTATCGCTGTCCCAGTTGCCGCACTGATACAAGTCATACGGTCAAAACCAGACAGGGCAGCATTTACGGTGTGATTTGCAACAGGTGCCAAACGGCATCACTGGTACGCAGGGAGGAACTCCTTTTCTACCAGGATCTGTGGGAGGACGAAGTTCGAGCCATATTAATGAGCTTAGAAAACCACGATGACAAGTAAACTCCAGGCAGTTGCCTGGAGTTTTGTCGTGAAATCGGCCTTTTTCCCTAGAAATACTAAAAGGTGTTTTTCTCTAAGACTCTAAGTTTAGTACAGTAACCATTGGTTACTACTGGCCGGGAATGGGGTATAGTTTTTCGTGGGCAGTGATGTCAGAACATTCTCAAGCTACATATTTAGATTAGAGAATAGACAACTTGCCTGGTATGTGATAAAAGATAATATGAGTGCAGAATAACAGGCAACCAAGAACAGGGGCGTGTACACAACATGGAAGATCGTTTGGCACTAGTACTTGCAGCACTGATTAAAAACCTACTTAGAGATGAGGAGTATCCAGAGGAGTCAGCGATAATCGCAAGAGCTGCACAACTGGGAATTAGTTCCGACGAACTGGAAATAATTGGGCCTCTAGTCATAAAAAACGACACTGAAGGTCAAACTTACTCTTGTGAAGAGGTCACCGGCAATAGGGTGTTTTCTAAAGTAGAGAGCTTATTAATAGGAAGAGATAAGATTAACTACTTG
>LFSI01000049.1 GCA_001512545.1 Clostridia bacterium DTU065
GCCCTTTTTGCCAAACCAGAAAAGGGCAACATCGTACACATCGCAACATTCGACATGGGTCCAACTTATGCTGCACCGAGAGCTACTTTCCCGGTGATGCTGAAGCAGAACTCAACGCTTTTTGCTGTGGAGTACTGCAACATCCACGGCCTTTGGGAAAGCAGCATAAAGATCACAGTAGAGTAACCCGCTTTAGCACTGGGGGTTTTACCTCCCGGTGCTTTTTTTTGAGCAATTATACGCGGAGGTAGGCGTTTCTCCTTTTGGCTAAAGAGCTAAGCGGACATTAGAGATTCGGCAGGACCTTTGGCGTTTTTCCAGAAAGTACAAAGAGAAATCTTGAAAAGTGCAAAGGAGGAGGGGAAGTTGCAGATGTCTTTGCTTAAGTTCGGTAGGAGAACTCTTTGGGTGCTTGCGGTGTTGGTTTTAGCAGGCTTCTTTGCCTCCGGTGAAGCGGTAGATCTTATGGCTCTTGACGAAGCTATATTCGGTGTGGATAGACCGCGCATCACCGGTACATTTTTTGACATCCAGCACCACTCAAGTACGGAAGCGATCTATTGGAATTACCAAGCTGCGGCTTTTACCGATGAGATGTGGGAGCAAAAGGTTGAGGAAATCGCCGATCTGGGTATGGAGTACATCGTGGTGATGTCCGTGGCCCTGCACTACCATGCTTTTTATCCATCTGAGATCCTGCCCATGTTCCCTCTAGCTGCAGAAGATCCCATCAAAGCGGTACTGGAAGCTGCACAGCGTAGGGGAGTTAAGGTCTTTTTGGGTGCAGGGTTTTTCGGAGACTGGACTAATCCTTGGGAATCATTTACCGATAGAACCGTTCGCGAAAGGACCAGGCTTTTTATAAAGGAGATGAGCGAAAGGTACGGCCACTACGAAAGCTTCTACGGCTTCTACTGGCCTAATGAGCTAGGTATCGACGGGTACTTCCCTCAGCAGTTTATTAACCACGTCAAAGAATGCAATGCTTGGGCGAAGGAGTACCTACCAAGAGCCAAAACTCTTATCGCGCCCTACGGAACTAACAAGGTAAAGGCCGACGACAGATACGTGGCCCAACTCAAAGAACTCGGAGTTGATATCATCGCCTATCAGGACGAAGTGGGCGTCATGAAGACCGACCCCGACCAGCTCTACGGCATCTTTAAAAAGCTGAAGGAAGCACACGACAAGACCGACGTAGCGTTGTGGGCAGATATGGAGATCTTCACTTTTTCATCGGGCAGCGCATATAGCGGAGCACTGCTTCCTGCAGATATCAACAGAATCAGGCTGCAGCTGAAGGAACTTGCACCGTTTGTGGAGGAGATCATCTGCTACCAGTACATCGGACTTATGGATAAACCCGGTTCGTTGGCACCTCTAGGTCCTGTAAGCGCTCAGCAGCTCTATGTAGACTATGTGAATTATTTGGAGGGATTGCCCACAATAAAGATGTAATTTGGGCAAGAAAGTTGTATAATTATAGGAAGAGCTGAAAAATGTGGTGGTGAGTTTCATGTTTAAACTGCTATTCTTACCGTTCCGCCTGCTGTTTGAGCTAATTCTGCTGCCGTTTAGACTGGTGTTTGCCATCTTTGGCGGTATCATGGCTTTTACCGCTTTGATTGTTGGTGCCGCAGTAGTCGTACCTATAGTCCTCGTTTTCGGGATCGTACCGCTGTTGGTACTTGCGCTACTCTTCGCTTTTGCAGGCCGAGCCGTATTCTAGCACTTCAAGGATGCCCTCGCTTCTAGAGGGCATTTGCTTTGAACGCAGGACTCTGCGGAGATACTGCGTCCCCAAACGTACACGACGAAACCAACCGACCTGGCTAAGCGTAGAACTAAAGGGGAGATTCCACTTGAGATTTGCCTACAGCGAAGTAGACTTGGAGAGCTTAGAGCTTTCAGAAAGGGAGCGAGGGATCTTTCGCGCAGTTGAACGGGGAAGGAAAAAAGGAGCGGATCTTGTGATTCTTCCCGCAATGGACGGCGCAGACCTCAGAGAGACATTAAGCAGTGAAAGCTTTCTCAAAGGCACGTGCGACTATCCGGACATGACAATTCTCTTTTTGGGAAAGGATCACCATGGAGGCATCCTCTACCTCGTTTCAGAAGGCAGAGTCCTGGAAAGTAAAAGCAGCAACGAAGGCAAGTTGGTCGTTGACCTTTCCAGATACTTTTCGCTCGAAAGACCAGCAGAACTTGCGATTGCACCAACGGCGCAAACCGAAGGTGAAGTGACCAACTCTTCCTTCAGGGTCTTCCTAGCTGCAGATGCAACAGGGCGCATCAGGCGCATTTACTCAAGAGGACGAACCGTTAACCTAGACGAACAGAGTGCCCTTGTGATATTCGATCTGGATTAGGGCCTCTACCGCAGTTTTGGTGCCAACTTGAAAGAAGCTGCATGTTGGCTGTTTGTGACAGATTTATGTACACGTATTTGGGGAAGTGAGGCGGGAATGATGAAGAAGACGTTGGTTATTGTCGGGCTGCTCGTTTTGGTTTCGACTTTGGCGCTCGCTGTTTTCAAGTACGAAATCCCGTGGCAAAAAGAGCACTTAACAGCAGATCCCAGCGGCAGGATCACTCTTTCCAAATCCTTTGTTTTCAAAGTCCTGCCCGAGTCCACGGAAAATGGAACGGAAATTTGGGTGGGCCTACCTACAGAGAACACGAAGGTGCAGAGTGCAAGCTACTTAAAAGACGGTCGGTTGATACCGCTCACGTTCAAGCAGAGGAGTTCCGGTGGAGAGTATCAGGTTATTTTTGACGAGATTCCCCCGATTTTGCCAGGTGAAAGCTTGGAGATCCACTTCACTGCTTCAATTCCCGACCTCATCTACTGGCTGAACAAAAAGGAACTGGACAAAAGTGCCGGGGAGCAGAGGGTTTCACTGTCCTACATTCCCGCTTGGTGGGAAGAAGCTGTAGTGGGCGATCTGACAGTGGAGTTCAGCTTCGGTCCAAGTCTGGAACTTGAAAGCGTACAGTATGCGAAAAAAGAGCCCACCTGGATAGATAGAACGCCTGAAGGCGTAGCGATCGGGTACAGGTACCAGAACGTTCCCAAAGATACCAAGCTCAACCATGCTCTGGTGCTGCCAAAAAGCTACTTTTCAGCGGGCTTTGAACCGCAAAAAGACTGGCTCAGCGCCGGGCAGATCACCCTTATTGTGGGTATAGTGGGAGCCTTTGTGGTTTTCCTGGGATTGCTCGCTGCAGCTTTGACAAAAGTCGAGCGCTACAGCACCCCAGCTGCCTACATCCAGGGCAAAGAAGCTTTTACCAGCTTTGATCCGGTGGAAACTGCGCTGTTTTTCAACGTCCCCGGAGACGTGTTGGTGAAGCTGATCATCATGGGGCTCATGGATAAAAATGTGATCAAGATGACTTCCTCCGGTGAACTCAAGAAAGAGACCACTTTGGAAAGCTTGTCCTGGTACGAGAAGCTGTTCCTGGAGTCGGTGGATGATGAGGTCAACATCCTTCCCGACAAGTGGGAGGAGTTCTGCAATAAAACGTTTGACCAGCTCAAGAAGATGCTCGGCGGCTACTGCGGAATGCAGACCAAAACGTACTACCAGAAAAAGCTCACAGAGCTCTACGATGATCCCAAGGCAGATCCAAGGTGGAAGGTTCTTAAAGACTACTTGGATAAAAAAATCCCTGAGAAAAAGCAGGAAGCCAGAGGCTATCAACCTGCGTACTTGGAACCGTACTTTCCCTTCTTCTACTTCAGCTTTATCAACTCGGACATGGAAGCAAAGCGGAGAGCGGCTTTCACCGGCGCTTTCATAGGCAAAAGCGGCACGGGACACGGAGGCGGAAGCAGCTGTGCCTGCGCATGTGCCTGCGCCTGTGCGAGCAGTGGAGGGTGCACATAAAATGAAAGCCGCAAGAAGGATGCTCTTTGCAAAGGTAGATGGCAATAACTGGCACCTCCGCCGTGAAAACGGCGGAGGAGCGCTTATTATTAACGGAAGTAAAGTAATCAAGCTGAACCGTACGGCCTTTGATTACGTGTGGTCCTACCTCAGGTGGAAAAACCGGGACAATCTGGCTGCCCTTTTCGTTGCAGCAAAATACCGACTGAGATTCAACAAGGCCAAAAGCGACTGGCAGGATCTAAAGCGAAGTCTCTTTCTCGGTGCGGAAAACTGCTGCGAAGCATCAGGTCTTCGAGCAGAATCTGAGGAAAAGGAACCTGTTGCTCCCATCCGCGTTGACCTAGCCCTCACCTATCTCTGCAACAACGATTGCTTCCACTGCTATGCAGGAGGCAGCCGGAAAACCCAGGAGCTCACCACAAGCCAGTGGAAAACCGCACTGAACAAGCTCTGGGACTTTGGCGTTCCCCAAGTAGCCTTCACCGGAGGGGAATCGCTGTTGCGGCAGGATCTCCCGGTTTTGGTAGCTCATGCCAAAAAACTGGGGATGATCGTCGGGCTGATCACTAACGGCAGGCTCCTCACCAAAGACAAGGTCACAGAGCTCGAGAATGCCGGTTTGGACTTCGTCCAGATCACTATAGAGTCCCACGAGGAAGCTGTACACAACCGGATGGTGGGGAGAGATGCCTTTTCGGAGACCATTTCGGGGATCAAAAACTCCCTAGACTCTTCTCTGAAGGTGACCACCAACACCACCATGACTGTCTTGAATGCAAACACAGTTTTAGATACAGTAAAAATTTTGTTGGAAATGGGAGTAACACATATCGGACTTAATGGTCTTATTAGGGCACAGAGAGGCATCGGGAAAGAAGGATTGTCCCCGATGGAGCTAGAAAGTATCTTGGATCGTGCAAAAACCCTGTGTGCTGAGTTTGGCGCAGAACTAATCTGGTTTACGCCAACTTGCTACAAGGACTTCAATCCTCTGAAGGAGAGTCTGGGGACAAAACGCTGTTCTGCAGCGTCTACAGTCTTGGCCATTGAACCTGACGGTCGAGTTATCCCCTGCCAATCGTACTTTCAGGGCATCGGCAGTATCCTCTCTGATCCGCTGCACAAAATTTGGCAGCATCCACTAGCACAGTCTCTACGAAGGCGGGAGTGGTTGGATGACGACTGCAAAAACTGCAGCCACCTACCGGCCTGCGGAGGAAGCTGCCCGCTAGAAAGTGCAGCACAAACACTACAATCAAAAACGATGTAACGAGAATTTGGTTTTGGAGGGTCTGAGGCGATGAATAGAACTTATCTATTAATCCTACTTTTTACAGCCTTAATACTATCCACAACTGCATATGGCGACGGCTCAAACCCAACAGCCAGTGACGCGGCACAAACAATGCATCTACTGGATGAGGTTGTTGTCAAAGGTTCGGAAAATCTCCGAAGCATGAGAATTATGGAGATCGACACTCCAGTTTTCATCAGGGGAACCGACGATGACCAGGTGACGGTCAAGCTGTGGTCGGTAAAGACAGGCACAGCTGAGATGAACCTTCGCTATGAGATTGTCGGTGGCGAAGTGTGGCTGTCGCTCAGAAAGCCCGTCGGGGAATTAGGAGCAGCGAAAAATACCGCGCTTTTGGTCACTGACGATGCCTCTAGTAGTTTAGAAGAACTCCTTTTGGATTGGGACCTCGAAGATTTGGAAGTCGAGTTTGTAGCCGAAATCACCATGCCAAAATCCATGAATGTGGTTTTAGGCGATGCGGTGATGAGGGCTGCGATCACGGGAGTTGCCGGCGTCGATATGAAGGCCGGACAAGGAGACTTCACCCTTGCAGACATCACCGGTTTTGTGAGGGTGCGCAACAACGCGGGGAGTTTGAAACTGAAAAACATCACCGGCGACGTGTGGATCAGCGATAAAGGCGGTGCCATCTCCGTAGAAAACGTCACAGGTCTGGTTACCATCGACAGCGACTTCGATGTCGCTCTAAGGATTCAGGATGTAACCGGCGACGTCACAATAGCTTCTAAGCTAGGCGGTTCTGCAGAGGTGGCAAATGTCAGAGGCAACGTCTCGGTGTTTTCAAGAGAGCCCATAAAGACGGCTTGCATCGGAATAACCGGAAAACTCATCGTTCCCGAGAATTTTTAGATAAATATCCTGCCAAGTGGCAGGATATTGTTTTTGTGCGCTAAATATACATAAGTGAGAAAACCATTCAAAGAGGGGTGGAAGCGATAAAATGAAAAACAGATTTTGGTTCTGCACTGTGTTGGTTTTCGCACTACTCGCAGTAGCAATCAGCGCAGAAACTTTGCAGGCTGTAGTCCGCCTGCCTGACAACAACCCTGCTCCGTTTGCAACGGTAACAGTTGGGGACAAGGTTTTTGAAGCCGATGCAGAAGGCAGAGTAACCCTAGAGGTACCTGCAGACGTCAAGACCGTAAAGATCACCTGGTTGGAGCTGACCGCTGAACTCCCAGTTTCCGCCAACCTGAAGTTCAAAAACAGACTGCTCTACGGTCCTCCATACATTAAAGAAGATTTCGTCGTCACCGGTCCTGATGTGTGGGAGTTCACCGATGATCAGATTTCGGCACCGCTTGGTTCGGAGACCATGCTCTTTTACGAAGACGCTTTCGACAACATGGTTCTCAGAGCAAAGTACTCCATTACCAATCCGGAAAAAGCACAGTGGTACTACCTCAGGTTCTTCATCCGTCTGTATGATCCGGGCTTCTGGGGCTACAGCGTGAACATGTCCGTTGTGAACGATCCCTACTTCGTTCGCTACGACGGCAACTGGGATCAGTACGTAGCAGCAAATATGACATTTTTCGGACCAAAACCTGCGGAAGGCAAAGAGTATGAACTGGTTATGTTTGCCAAAGACGAGACCATCACCGTCTACCACCGCGATGTGGCAGGCAAGTATACCAAGGTTCATCAGTTTGTGGACAACTCTCCTGAAGCCTACTTTGACGGCGGTTTCGCCATCATGAAGAGCTACAGCGGTGCTACCATCAGAGAACTGGGCATCTTTGCCTACTAATCAACAACTGACTCTATGAGCTTACAAGCACAGTCCTGTCGGGGCTGTGCTTTTTTTAGAGAGAAGTTCAAAGAAAGGACGCTGCAGCGCTCCCGGACGCAGAAGAGAAGGGGATTACACCGGCTTTGTCTAAGTTTGTTAAATAAAGGATATGTAATATTATAAGAGAATAAGTACTTACAAAAATTCCTTAATCTTCCAGGGTGGTGAGTGAAGTGGCTGATGCATTCGGCAGGTTTAAGGTTCAGTACGTCTACCAAGAGCTGGACAGGACTTTCAAAAGAAACATACTTGATGCGCCGAGGGAAAACTCCGAACCTCTTACCGAAGAGGACCTTTATTGGCTGGACAAAGATGCTATCGGTCTTGGGGAAGCCAGGGAGTTTTTGCTTACGGCGTCCACCTGGATACGAAGGTTTGAAGGTGACTTTACGGTAGTTGCCGATGTAGAGGCTGCTCTTTCTGTAAAGCTCTTAGAAGCTCATCCCGAGGCTCCACAAACCGATCCGGTGCTTCTTGTTGATGTCAGGTGGTATTTTTTGCCGGACACCATTGAGGAACTCTATTCTCCACTGGGGTTGGTGATCTGCAGAGGAGAGTTACTCCGGGGCGTTTTCCCGAAACTTCTTGGAGAGGACCTCAGCCTGTCGGGGAAAAAGAAATTCGACAGGGAGAGGACCAGGAAGTTTCTCAGAGACGAATGGCACCTTCTCCGTCCCTTTACCACAGCGGAAAGTCCAGCGCTGAAGCCGCTTTTTGTGCCGCCTGAGATGTGCATTGTGCAGGAAAAACCCGAAGTTCGTGTGCAGATCGGAGGCTTTGACATAGAGATAGACAGCGTTCCTGAGGTCTTCGACCGCTACGAGCTCCTGTCAAGAGACGGGTCGGTGTTTTACGGAGAGCAGCTGTATGCTGCAGGAGTGCGGCCTTACCGCACCCATTACACCGGAGTAAAGCTTTCCGAGCTCAACTCCAGAGCCAAAAAGAAACCCGCAAGCGGTGTGTTTCCCATCGCCGATCCATATTCTTGGTACAGCAGCATACCTTTTAAACAGGGAGCAGGCCTCAGCGACGTGTTCCTGGCAGGAGACAGCGACTTCACCTTTCTCGCAGGTCAGATGCAGTTTCAGCCCACAACCCACGAAAACGCCCTGTTTGTAATCAAGCAGCTTAAGGAAGCCATCGTTCTCACCGGAGGAGAAGGATCCTTCGAGGACTACAGAAAGTGGCAGGAAAACTTCGTAGCCACGGAAGACACTGCAGGCAACTCATTCTACTGCCTGATCTTCATGCAGGAACTTCTGAACGATCTCTTTGATGCAGAGAAAAAAGACAAAGTACGGCTGTTTCTTTCGATGTGGCAGACTGTAAGCCGCAACGCAAGCAGAGAACTCAAGGGTAGGTTCATCGAAGCGGGAATAGACTGGTCTTTGATCGAGCAGGAGTTCGGCATCTACGGATATCTCTCCACTCTGAAAAACGGTTACATTCACAACGCCGTGCTCTGGCAAGCGCTCCTGCCGGAGAACCGCAACCACCTGGATCCGGACCTCTTGTTTGAACTGGCAAGTGAAAATGTGAAATCCGGCATTTTTGCAGAAAACCCCCAGTACAAGGATGTAGTAGCCAAGGTCTTCGGGTTGATCGACGATTATTACCGCAAGCAAACTGGGGCAACGTTTCTGGCTAGTTTCCATCCCGATCACTTCTTGGTTAAAGCTTATGCCCCATACAAAGACCAGATCTACTATGGATATGTAGGGAGGTTGATGCTTGCAGAGCTTACGCCCCTTGTTTTCCACAAACCGCTGGTGAACTTCGCCTCACTGGTGTTTTCGCGGATAAAATGGTACCTTAAAAGGGGGCAGGAGCACGACTCGAAACGCTTACCGCAACCTATTGAAGAGATCGTAGAGTCTGCGGTAGAGGAGTTTCTTGCAGGTTAAGCTGACTGCTGCAGGGTTTTTCCTGTTCAGCCAGATTATCGCATCTTTAACCAGAGCTTTTACCGGCTGGTTTTTACGGGTATCTTAAAAGGGGAGGTGTGCGCAGATGGATAAGCGCAAAGACGACGATCTGGAAAGACGCCTTCTCGAACTAGGTACACTTGAAGAACTAGAAGAGCTCGTAGACAGGATTCACCCTGAAGACAAAAAAGGAAAATCTCAACTGCGAAACAAAATATCCAAGCAGTATATAAAATACAAATACAGCAATTAGAAAATGCCGCCGAAAAGGCGGCATTTTACTGCTCTGTTAAGGAGAATCGGTGGATAATTACCGTTCTCCATTTACTCCTGGATTAGACCCTTGATAAACCGGGCATACTCTTTCTGCTTTCTTGCCAGCTCGTCATTGGAGATCTCAGCGGCCTTGAGAAGTTCCGCTTTCGGATCTGCACCGGTTAGGACAACGGCCCGTGCAGCGTTGGTGAGGTTCCTCCTGCTGACAACCAGTCCCAAAGCAAACAGCGGAGCTCTGGATTGCTCTGCTTGGATGTTGAGAATTCTGCGGTGAGATTCCGGCAGGAAAGTAACGGAGTTGTAAGCTTCCATGTTGGCGGGCTGGTAGATGATCTGCAGCTTGTTCCAGACCATATCGGCAAACTCCCTTTGGACCTCTGCACTGAGCCACCACTTAAGGAACTCGAAAGCTTCCTCTTTGTGCTTTGAGTTCTTGAACATTACGTACGGATTTCCACCGATGTAGGCCGCGTGGTTGATAGTGCCGTCTGGCTGCTTCTTTCCGGGAATCAGGCAGATATCCCATTTGCCTTTCAGCTGCGGTGCGCCTAAGGTAATATCCGAATAGCCCCAGCTGATGCCCACTATGAAGGGGTAATCCCCTCTGCTTATGGCTTCGATGAACGGCACGCTCTCAAGAGGTATTCCGTGAACGGTAAACAACTCCATAAACTCTGTAAATGCGGCGATGGCTTCAGGTGTGTCCCAAGTCGTTCTGGTGCGCTCTTCGTTCACTTCACGGATGCCGTGCTGCCACATGAAGATGTATGCACCAAACCAATCGGGAGTCAGGTACCAGGAACCCGAACCGATGTTCATGTCCCTAGCCTGCATCTTCGGCAGAAGCGCCCTGGCCTCGTCCCAAGTTGCAGGTACCTCCCAGCCGTTTTCTGCAAAGATATCAGTGCGGTAGTAGGTTAGGGTTTGGCCAAAACTAGAGTTCAGTCCAAAGCCGGTATTGTAATAGGTCAGGGACTCGTTGAGACCGGGAAAGGCCGTGGCAAAGAGCTTGTCGTACTCCTCTCCGAACATCTCCCGCATGTCTACCAGTCCGCCGCGAATGCCGAACTCAAGAGGCCACTCCGAGCCAATGACAGCAAGATCCGGGGTATCGTTGCTGGCCATAGCTAAGAGCACCTTGTTCCACTGGTCATCGCCTCCGGGGATGACGCTGAGGTTCACCGAGATCCCGGTCTTTGGCGTAAACCGCTCTTCAATAAAGCTCTTCATAATCGCCAGCTGTTCGTTGCTAGATGCCTGCCAGATCTCCAGGGTGACAGCACCGGCTAGGCTTGAAGTTATAAGCACTACCACGATGAGAACCAATAATTGCTTTTTTGACATACTCTCTTCCTCCCAAGCATTGATCTGCAAAATCAGTATAGCACAACTGCCAGTACCAAAAGCAGGAAAAACGCAGAAAAAAGAAGCGATTTGCAGCAGGGTAACTCTAGAAAAAAGGGAACTTTTGCAGTAAAGTTATGTGCCTTTTCAGGCAACTCGGCAGAAAACGGCTGCAAAAAACAGCAAGAACTGGGGGAGAGACAAAGGTGATACCAAGACCAGAACATCCAAGGCCAGATTTGCTGCGCAAAGACTGGCAGAACCTTAACGGCATTTGGGATTTTCGGTTTGACTTCGGCGAAAGCGGCTACGAGGAAGAAGCCCATTTGGGCAAGGGATTCGATAAGAAGATCAACGTTCCGTTTGCACCGGAGAGCACTCTGTCCGGTATCGGATATACCGGATTTATGAACAGCGTCTGGTACAAGCGAACCGTTACCGTGCCCGAGCAGTTTAGAGACTACAGGGTTATTCTGCACTTCGGTGCTGTGGACTACTTGGCCTCCGTCTACGTAAACGGAATGCTTGCCGGCGAACACAGAGGAGGCTATACGCCGTTTAAAATTGACATTACCGATCTTTTGCAGGATGGAGAGAACCTGCTTGTTGTCTGCGCTAAGGACAACAACCGTCTGGGCCTACAGCCCAGAGGGAAGCAGGCATCAAAGCTCTATTCATCGGGTTGCGACTACACCCGTACCACCGGCATCTGGCAGACTGTATACTTGGAGTACGTTAAAGGCGGTTTCATCGATGATCTCCACATCATCCCCGATGCTCTGAACTGTAGCGTAAAGGTTTCCGGAGTGATCAATAAAAAAACGCCAGTTTCAAGGAGCAGAGGCACCGTCTCTGCTCAAGTGAGCTTTGGCGGCGAGACCGTTGGCGAAGCAGCTTGTGAGGTTTCCTGGGGAAGGTTTGATCTTGCCATTCCCATTGGAAGAAAAGTCCTTTGGGATATGGGACAAGGAAATCTCTACGACCTGACCCTCCACTACAGAGATGATGGTAGATCCAGCGATACCGTTCAGACCTATTTCGGCCTCAGAGACATTGAAATTGGCGACGGAAGGGTTTTCCTAAACGGCAGGCCCATCTTCCAGAGGCTCGTCCTCGACCAGGGCTACTACAAAGATGGAATCTACACGGCACAAGATGAAGCGCTTCTCAGACGCGACATTGAGCTGTCCATGCAGCTGGGGTTCAACGGGGCTAGAATGCACCAGAAGGTCTTCGAACCCAGGTACCTCTACTACGCCGATAAGCTGGGATACCTCACTTGGGCCGAGTTTGGTAGTTGGGGTCTGAATCTGTCAGACACCGGTTGGAAGAATATCGTTCCTCAGTGGGCGGAAGCGGTAAAAAGGGACAGAAACCACCCGTCGATCATCACCTGGTGTCCATTGAACGAGACCTATGACGGTCAGGATAGGGAGCTCCTGGTGGCACTGTACCGCCTGACACACGACCTAGACGGAACCAGGCCAGTAATCGACACCAGCGGCTACATTCATGTTGTTACAGACATCTACGACACTCACGACTACGTACAAGATGTGGACGAGTACGTCGAACGCTACAGTAGGGATGAACTGCCGATCAACTTCCCGGGCCTCGAAAAATACGAAGGTCAGCCGTTTGTGGTCAGCGAGTACGGCGGCATGTGGTGGAGCGGCTCTGAGGTAGAGAGCTGGGGCTACGGCCAGCGGCCCAAATCTGTAGATGAGTTTATGGCAAGGTTCAAAGGTCTTACGGAAACCCTCCTGAACTGTGAAAAGGTTTGCGGTTTTTGCTATACTCAGCTCTACGATGTAGAGCAGGAGACAAACGGCCTGCTAGACTACGATAGAAACCCCAAGTTTTCCTTTGAGACCATTTCTGCAATCCTGACTCAAAAGGCCAAGATAGAAGAGTAAAAAAGAGATCTCCGCTTGGAGGTCTCTTTGTCGTGGACATATAAATGATTTTATACCAAAGCCCCAAGGAGGGCCATCACCAAACTGTCGATTGCCGATTTGATCTTTTCCAGCTTTTCCTCAGCTGAAAGTCTCCTGTCCAGGACAAAATCCAGGTACAGCCTGTCCGCCTTGACCTCGAAGTACTGGCAGATCATCTTGTCGAAGCTCTCCAAAAGGAAACTAGCGAAGGAGATGTCGATGTCCTGGCGGATAAAGCGGCGTTTTGCTGCACCTTGGGCAAACTCTGCGTAGAAACTTGCGGTCAACTTCCTGAACTCCTGGAGAAAGCCGTTCAGCTCTTCGTTTTCCACTTCCAGGGCGGTGTTCAGGAGCAGCTTACCTAAGGCGGGGTTTTGGAAGTCGAAAAGCCTGCTGAGAGTGAAAAGGTCAAAGAGGAAAGCCTTCAAAGTGGGTGGATTTTCTCGGAGGTTAAGTGCCATAAAGCGGAACTTCTCTCTTGCAGCATAGGTTACCAAGTACTGGTAGAGGTCCTTCTTGTTCTCGAAATACTGGTAGATGCTACCCTTGGCAATATCCGCACCAGCCACGATGCGGTTGAGAGAGGCTGCTCGATACTCATACTCTGCAAACTCTTTGAGCGCTACATCGACAAACCGTCTGCGTTTTTCCTCACTGAGGTTCAGAAACGTTGGTTTGGGCACAGAAGTCACCTCTCTGCAGATCTTTTACTTAAGTATACCAAATAATGGAACTCTTAGCATAGTAGTTTAGTTTGGGCAGCTTTTTCCAACGAGAAGTGAAAAAAGGAAATTGCCGACCAATACTGTAAAAAATAAGTAGAACTTATGGGAGGGGTGTAAAGTGAAGAGGATTGCTGTAATCATTTTGGTTATTTTGGTATTAAGCTTTATCGTTTCTGCGGAGAAAGTGGTTCTCTGGACGTGGTACGAAGGGGCCCTTGGTGCAATCCTCCGAGATCTGATTAACAACGATTTCACACCTACTACAGGGATCGAAGTGGAAGTCTTGACAGTGCCGATTCAGGATATTGTGACCAAGCTGATCATGGCCCACATCGGCGGCGACGCTCCTGATGTGGTGGAGCTCTACTCCAGCCAGGTTGTAGAGTTAGGAGTAAGAGGTGCTCTCCTAAACCTTAGGGAGTACCCCGACATCCAGAGCGTGATCGATCAGGTTTATCCCCAGTACCTCATCGGGCTTTCTTACAGAAGCGCATTGTTTGGCCTGCCAGGAGAAAACAACTGGCTCCTTACCTACTACAGAGAGGATCTTTTTAACGAGTTCGGTCTGGAAGCGCCTGTAACATGGGGTGATGTCAGAACCCTGTCCACGAAGCTCTTAGCCCGGGATCTGGGGATGTACTACAGCTTCGTAGGCGATGCCATCACCGTAAACACCAACCGGCTTTTGCCGTTTCTGTTCCAGAGGGGAACAGATCTCTATACTCCGGACGGCAGCGGTTCAAACCTCGACTCACCTGAGGCAATTGCAGCCTGGATCGACTACTGCAACCTGTATACCGAAGGGAAAATGCTTCTAGAAGACCCCATCGAAACCACTTTCGTGTCCGGCGACACACCACTTTTCTTCGGACAGAGCTACCGCTACTCACAGATTGAAAGGATCGCGCCGCATCTTATCGGCAAGTGGTCTATTAGAGAGCTTCCGGGAACAGTCAAAAGCACTGGAGAGATCGACAACACCAACTCCACAACCTCGCTGTGCTGGGCGATTCCCGCATCCACAAAGCAAAAGGACGCTGCGTTTGAGCTGCTTAAGTGGCTGACTTCCAGCGACTTTACCGGCAAGTTCATGCTCCTTGCCAACCAATCCTCGGAGAAGTGGCGCTTGTTTTTCGCCACCAAAGACACCTTGGATAACGCGCTCTTTCCCGAAGGGCATTTGGAGATTGTCCAGAGGGGACTTGTCAACAGCCGCGTACCTAGAGCTGTTATCGGAGGCTACGTTGCCGATCGCTACGTAGATTTTGCCTTTAACAAGGTTGTGGTGCAGGGTGCAGATCCAGAAGAGGCGATCAGAGAAGCTGCCTCCGAATCGACTAAGGAGATTCAAAAGAAGCTTAAGGAATTTGCCAGGTTCATTGAAAAACTCTAGACATTGGATTTCGATGGCTGCGCACCTGCCGCAGCCATTTGCATTTTTCGTTGAAGGAAGAAATGCCTGATGTGGGGAATTATCTTGAGGAATGAAAAGGGCTTCGTGCCTGTGGAAAGTGGCGATTTAATGAAAGTTGTGGTCTTTGGAGACAGCATCACTAAAGGAGTATTCGTAGAAGAGGAACAGGCATTTCCCAAACTGGTGGAAGCAAAAACCGGCTTAACTGTTATAGGTCGGGGTGTTCCCGGAAACACCACCGCCCAGGCTCTGATGCGGTTTGAGAGCGATGTTTTAGCTTTAGATCCCGATGCTGTGATTATCGAGTTCGGGATGAACGATCATTTCCTCGTCGCTGAAGATCAGCATAAAGTAGCGCCTAAAGAGTTTAGGGCTAATCTCCGCACTATGGTAGCCGGGGCGAAGGCTGCAGGGATAAGGCCGTTTTTAATGACCATCCACCCGGTTATCGAAGGCGATGATGCCCACTGCTATTACAGCAGACACAAGCAGGAGTTCTACCTGCCTTTTGGTGGGGCAAACAGCCTGATTGAACTCTACAACACGATCATCCGGGATTGTGCAGAGGAGACCTCTGCAGATCTGATCGATGTAGCGTCTTGCTTTGCAGAAGCACTCTGCAAGGGAGTGCTTTTGGAGGAGCTGCTTTTCAATTTGAAGAACTCGGATCTAAACGACGGTGTCCACCCGACGGCACTTGGACACGAGCTGTACGCACAAGCGGTTGTGGATGTGTTTAAGGCAGCGTCTTTGTATTAATCAAAACAGGGGGGAGAAGGGTGTACTATCGAAGAAGGAGAGAGACTTACCTGCCGTTCAACTTGGACCTGCAGGTGCACGTACTCTATGCTGCAGCAGCACTTTTTGGAAGTTTCCTTGTTATAACACTGGTCTTCGGCCTCCTTGCCCACGACTACTTAGGTTGGCCGTTTATAAGGAGTGCAGTCTTCGGTTTTCTCTGCATCTGGCTTGCTGCGTCTGTGCTGCTGGCCGTTTTCCGTAGAAGCCCCCTAGTACTGACTTCGGGGTTTTTGGCACTGGCGATTACAGCCTATTTAGGGCTGGCATACTTCCCCGAAGCGTTTTACGTGGAAGACATTCTTGCCACGCTCCCCATCCTGGTTTTGTGGACCTTGATGTACTACTTCTACGAGCTGTTCAGGAAAGGTGGATCTTGGAGATTTCTTCCCCTTGCACTTTCACTGTTGTCTTTAGCCGGACTGATCTTGTTTATCGTCTTTTTGATCCACCCAGTTGGAGAAGAGGGGGCCCTCACCATATCCATTTCGGACAGCATCGAGCGCAGGTACAGGGACCTGGTTGCCAAAGGTTCTCATGCCTTCGAGGTCTATGGGGTCGGCCGCGGGAGGAGGTTTCAAGGGAAACTTTTGGAGGTGCCCGATCTCCTTCCCCAAGGGCTAGAGGGTCTTTCCGATCCCGTCAAACCTGCAGGGAGCATCTACCTACCTCAAGAAGGAGACGTGCCGTATCCGGTGGTCTTCATCTCCCTGAACACCTACTCGTACAACTACAGGGACTTCACCTATCTTGCCGAACATCTTGCTGCTAAAGGGTTCTTAGTGGTGATCTCGCCCTTATACGTTAGAGAAGGCTTTTCGCGCTCAGAAGATGCCCGCTGGCAGCGGGGTCTCTTAATCTTGGACTACCTGCAGAAGTTGGCAGAAACTCCAATGCCCAAAACCGGCGAAGATGGCGAAGACGAGTTTAGTGGCACCCTGCCGATAGATCTCCAAAACGTAGTGCTGATTAGCTTTGGCGATGCGGCAGATGCTGCGGCCTCTGCTTGCTACATTCTCCAGGAAGGGATTTATCCGCCGAACAGAAACGTTTCTGTTCCTGAAGGCGTCTCTATAAAGGGGTTTCTTGCAATTGCCCCTTACAATCAGAACTTTGAGCTGAGACTGAGAAACGTAAACTACGTTGCAGTGGCAGGAGGAAATGATTCTTACGCGAACTTAAGTATGGATCCTCTTTACAACAATCTGGCTCTTGATGAAAAAACTAGCCATATTAAGTCCCATATTTATCTTCAAGATGCCAATCACAGCCACTTTATCAAAAGCGTTCCCGGAATGAACTTTCCAGGGTTCCTCCTTTTCAGAAGGGACGAAGTGCTGAAGCCTTCTGCACAAAAGGAGGCCCTAGTGGCAGTTGCGACGGCAGCTGTACGCTACTCTCTTGGGGAAACAAATCTCGGACCGTTTTTCACCAACGGTGATCTGCGTAAGATCTATCCCGACTTACGCTTCCAGGCTCGCACCCAGGTGGCAGGAGAGGTGCTGATCACCGATTTTGAGTCGGGCTTGGGACTCAACAGCTTCATCTCGAATGGCGCAGGACTCACTCTGGAAGGTTACAAGGACTATGCCATTGAAAAAACCGGAAGGAATCAAACTCTACGAGTTGAAGCGGAAGAAGAGACCTATCTACTCTTGGATCTTCCCGCTGCGTTCAGCAAGAACGCCAACTTGCACTCCCAGAGCACCTTCACGTTCTCCCTGGCTGTGCAAGATGAAAACCTTGAGGATGTCTTCGTTGAAATTGAGAACCGCCGGGGACAAAGCCAGAGAATCAGCTTGAAAGATCTAAAAGATCTGCCGCGAAGCAGAGAAAGCAGACCGTATAAGCTGGAGTTAATGAACCAGCAGGTTGAAGACAAAGTCTATTTTGAGACCTTCAGCGTGCCGCTGTATCTGTTCTTTTCCGAAAGGGACTACTATCCATGGCAGGAGCTTACGAGGGTCAAACTCACCTTTGTGCCCAAAGAGGGCACAGCTGCAGTGTTTCTTGTGGACGATATTGTGTTTCGCAGTTTGTAAGGCAAAAGTTGTGAGCACCGGTGTTTCCGCCGGCTGAGGCTTCCAGTTGTAAGGGCGGGAAAGCTCCAGCGGAAAAGGAGTCTCTGTGAATTTTTCCCGCGGGCCAGCTGGAATGGTCGGAGATTTGGGGGTTAATGGGATTTCAACTCTAAATAATTGGCAAACTTTAGGGGGAGGGAATGTCAAAAAATGAGACTGAAAAAGGTTTTACTTGCAGGACTTGTGGTTTTAGTTTTATGCTCGGCTTTTACCTCTGCCGCAACCAAGATTACTGTGTGGATGACTTACGGCGGCACCATGGGCGAAGTGGTTGCCAGGTTAATTGAAGAAGACTTTACTCCTAAAACCGGTATCGAGGTGGAGTACGTTCCGATGCTGGCAACTCCAGATTTAATGACCAAGCTAATTCTGGAGATTCTCGGCGGTACTGCTCCTGATGTCTGCTCCCTTGAGGGCTGGCAGGTTATCGAGCTGGGAATGCGCGGCGCCCTTGAGACCATGAATCAGTTCTCCGATTACCAGCAGATAGTGGATAGATTTTTCCCTGGTTTTAGCGGCCAGTTTATCTACAACAACAAGGTCTATGCACTGCCGGGCGAATCCAGCTGGACGCAAACCTATGTGCGGACCGATATCTTCCAGGAGCTAGGTCTGGCTCCTGCAGCAACCTGGGATGAGATTCCTGCAATCATTACCAAACTGAAGGCCCGCGACATGGAGTTTTACTATTTCACCGGCGGTGGTCAGCCCCGTACTTTGATGAACTTCACTTTCCAAAGGGGACACGACATCTTCACTCCAGACGGTCTGGCTTCCAATCTGAACCATCCAGAAGTCATCAAGGCATTTACCACCTACACCGACCTCTACACCAAGTACGGTGTACCTCTCGAAATGCCCGACTACCAGACGTTTACAACTGGTGAAGTACCATACATGGTCCACCTCCACTATATTTACGGTTTGATCGACAATGCCGCACCCCACATCAAGGGCAAGTGGGAGCCTGTGCATACTCCCGGTACACTGCAGGCTGACGGTACGATCAACCACGCCGTGCCAACATCGTCATTTGGCTACGTAATTCCTAAGTACAATCAGAACCAGGCAAAGAAGGACGCTGCTTGGGAGTTCCTTAAATGGTATACCTCCGACGAGACCCTAGCGAAAATGCAGAAGGGCTTCTTCGAAGGACCGGACCGCTGGGTACTGGCGTTCGGTACTAGAGACAGCTTCCAGAGCGCACCGTTCTACGAAGAGCACCGCGAACTCATTAACGAGGTCGTTGCAGCAGGACGAAGCATGACCTCTATTCCCGGCGGCTATTCCACCTACCGCTATATCGACTTTGCCTACAACCAGGTGGTTCTGCAGGGTATTGATCCTAAGGAAGCAATGGAGCAGGCTGCAAAAGACTCCACCGCTGAACTGGAAAGAAAGAGGAAGGAGTTTGCCCGCTTCCTAGTAGATATGTAACAGTAAGCAAGGCTGCGTAACACTTGGTTATGCGGCCTTGCTTTCATTGCTCTTTGCAGCGGTACATAACCCGTCTCCAACCAGGAGACCTAATACAGTAAAGGGGGTTTTATCATGAAAAAAGTTTTAGCAGTTTGGGTGTTAATACTGCTTGTCGGTGTCGTCTGCTCAGCTGTAAAGATCGAGTTTTGGATGGTTGGCTGGAGCAACGAAATGGCCAATGTGGCCAAGTCCATTATCGACACCGAGTTCACGCCACAGACGGGGATCGAAGTAACCATCGTGCCCCTTGCTTGGGGCGACTACTATCAGAAGAGCCTTTTGGCTATAGCAAGCCGCGACACTCCCGACATCTTCAGTTTGGGGTCGGAGATCGCGGACTTCGCACTGAGGGGCGGCCTCATCGACCTTGCAGCTTTTAAGCCTGAGGAGTACGCCGAACTGGAAAAAGGGATTTTCACCTCGGTTATGGGACCATTCTCGTTTAAGACAGCACGCTTTGCACTTCCTATTGACGTCAGCGGCTACATTGCAGTCTACAGAACGGACCTTCTGGCAGATCTGGGAATGGGCATCCCTGAGACCTGGGATGACATAAGAAGTTGGCAGCCGAAGGTCCTGGCAAACGGCATGACCCTTGCCTACACCAACTTTGAAGATATGTGGGGTGCCTATACCCACATCACCCAGAACGGAGGCCAGTTCTTCGGTTCCGACGGTTTCTCCAGCGCTTTGGATCGGGAAGAGTCCGTTGAAGGGTTCGTCAATTACATCGAGCTGTTCACCGTCCACCAGCTTCCCAAAGTCCTTGTTGGTCCGGAGCCGTTTATCAGGGGAGAGCAGCTGAGCTATGCCGACGGCTTGTGGGTTTACGGTACGCTGAGCCAGTCTGCTCCGACCATTCAGGGTAAGTGGCAGGTAGGGCTGATCCCTGGAACCCGCAAAGACGGTAAGGTGAACCACGGCTCCTTTGCAGGGAGCACCCTTCTTGGCATCTCGGCGTTTTCCAACAAGAAGGAAGAAGCTTGGGAGTTTCTCAAGTGGTTCCTCTCGGCAGACGTTCTCCAGCGCATCGCCAACGGCATCATGGCCTCATCCAACGGGTGGATCTGGCTTCCGGCAAACAAAGAGGCTATGTCTAACGTGAATCTGCCGGTGGATGTCAGAGATATCTACTACAGGCAGATCGATGAGAGCTATCCGGTTCCCTACGCGGTAAATGCGTTGGTTCAGTACCGCTTCGTTACGCTGGCCATTCAAAAATGCGTCACCCAAGGAGCCGATCCTCGGGAAGAAATCCTGAAAGCCGCGGAGGACATGAACGAAGAGATGGCCAGACGCAAGAGAGAGTACAGCAGGTTCCTCGAGTCTCTACAGATCGGCGGTTAACATCTGTAGAAGAACACCCCCAGACAGAAGGAAAACCCAGAAAAACGCGGAACTAGTAATGTGACGCACTATTATATAACAGTCAGAGGGGTGTAGAAATGAAAAGAAGCAGTTACTTGTTGGTTTTGATGTTGGTTTGGGTCGTTGCAGCATTTAGCGCCAGTGCAGCTACACTGTCGGCACGAGTTGTTCTTCCCGACGGTAGCGGTGCTCCATTTGCCACGGTGACCATCGGCGACAAGGTCTTTACCGCATCAGAGACAGGTAAGGTGGAGATCACTTACGATGGCGAGAAGACCGCTTTAGTCAAGTGGTTAGAACTTGAAGAGGAGATCGCCATTGGTGCAACTATGAAGTTCTCCAACAGGCTCTACTACGGTGCTCCATACGATGCAAACGACTTCGTTACTTGGGGTCCTGACATCTGGGAGATCACCGAATCGGCAATGTACTGCCCAGGTGGACTGGGCAACGAAGCACAGATTTTCCTGGACGACTTCTACGACAACTTCGTGATGAGAGCGAAGTTTTCTGCTGAAGCAGAGAGCCAATGGTTCTACCTCCGCTTTATGATTAGAGGTGTTGAACCAGGCTTCAACGGCTACGGTGTAACCGTTGCCATGCATCCTGCCGACCAGTCTTCGTTCGCCCGCTTCAACGGTAGCTGGGACAACTACGATGTGATAACCGAGGATATCTTTATCGGTCCTGCTATGGATCCAGGCGTAGAGGATGAGATTGTAGTGTTTGCAAAAGACGAGCACATTGTGGTTTATCTCAGAAACGCAGGGCAGAAGGACTACATGAAGGTAGTGGACCACATCGACGATGATCCCGGAGCCTTCTTCGATGGCGGAGTCGGTATTCTCAACAGCTTCACCGTTGTGGAGATCACCGAGTTTTCCGTGTTCAGATACTAGGATAGAGAAAGGGAGAGCGCTATTGCTCTCCCTTTAATTTCTGAACTCCAAAATTTCGCCGCACGCTAGCCGACGTCCTGAGTTGCCGCTAGGCTGAGTGGTTCCATCGTCCGGGCTTTCGTGAATGATCACCGTTTTGCCGACAACATCCGCCGGTTTAAACCTGTTGGTGAAAAAGATCATGACTGCCGTTCCATCCATGCCGAAGAGGTTGGGTAGGTCCCCAGCATGATTGCCGTGAGGCTGACCATCGGGATTGTAGTGGGGTCCTGCGGACAAGAAAGGGTTGTTGACGTCGCCTACAACGCAGCAGGATCCTTCATGAATGTGGAACCCGAAAGGTCCGATAGGCGGCCGCGATGGCGATGCCGGGCTATAGGGGGGCAGACCTTTAATCTCTGCGGCAACGTAGGTGCCGCCTTCAGGAGCGGTCAGAAACCAAACGGTTCCGGTGATCTCCGGCCGCAGAGGACCACCTCTCACGTGGGCAAACGCTCTCGGTTTGATGTCTGAAAACAACTAAAGCATCTCCCTCGTTTTTTAATGCGCAGTACACATTATGCAACGGCAGGAGAAAAAGGTATAAGAGCTTGAGAAAAGCCTCGTGAGTCTATACGTCCATATACGCTTCGGAGCGGTTTGGAAACAGGACGTCTTTGTGTTTGTACAGCACGATTAGTGAAATGCACAGTACCGTAAGGCGCAGATACCAAGAGGTCACTGCAAAGTACGTGTGGACGTTAGCAGTGCAGAGGGTAATCAGAACGCTGCCTCCGGGAGAAACGCCTAAAAACCGGAGTGCACCGAGGACGCATGCCCAAAACAGAGGCATGTATTTGTCTAGAAGCGTCAGAAGCACACCAGCAGACACCGCCAGGCACTTTCCCCCATGGAAGTGTAAATACCACGACCATGCGTGGCCGCTCACACTGGACACCGCTGTAAAAAACAGCATCAGTTCCGACTGAGGCCAGAGTTTTTTAACGATAACTATGGGGAGGCTCCCTTTCAAGAAATCCAAAGTGAAACCGATGTATCCCGCCGGCTTGCTGGCGTAACGCCAAGCGTTGTAGGCACCCGGATTACCGTCGCCAAACTCCCTGATGTCCGTGTTGGTTAGAGCTTTGGCGACAAGAAAGCTGAAGGGAATCGAAGCCACAAAGTAGACCAAAGCCACGTAAACGATCTGGGAAAAACGCATAATCATTTCACCGGCCTCCATTTTCTCTTAGAGGTTTCACTACCTACATTAGTTAGCAGTAGGAAAATTCCTTGTCCGATTGTGGGTTTTTGTACAAAGGCATGTTCCTCTCTTAGTGTGGAGCTTGACCGGTATGTTTTACGGCTTTCGAAGGCCAAAGCAGAGCGAAAAATCGATACAGACCGCGTTTTCCGAGGAGGGGTTTTCTTTGCGCAGAGTTTCTTTAGTTTTTGTCGTGTTTGTTTTGCTGTGCACCATTACATACGGAAGCACTTCTCACCCCATCGTCAAGGGGACGTTTATCCAAGAGTGGTTAACGGTCCACTGGACCGATGAGATGTGGGATAGCGAACTGGAATACCTCAAGGAAGTGGGCATCGAGTTTCTGATCGTTGCTCCCACAGGTTTTGGGATCGGCGACGGGAACCTGCGGACCATCTACCCTAGCAAGAAGCCCAACTGGACCGACTACTACCCAGGAGTGGATCTCTTGGGAAACACCCTGAGAGCGGCCGAAAGGCACGGAATGCAGGTTGTTATTGGTCTGAATATGGACGACCGTTGGTGGCAGATTGGCGTCAAGGATCCTCAGTGGTTGGAGGGGCAGGTGGAGCTTGGCAACCAGCTTGCTGAGGAAATCTACAACCTATACTATGCAGACTATCGGGATACGATCTGTGGTTGGTACTTCGTTTTTGAGATCGACAACCTGATGGTGCAGCAGAAAAATGCAGTGGAGGTGCTGGCTAAAGCCTTCAACACCCATCTGGATTTTCTCACCGAACTGGATCCCGGCCTGTTCTTCATGTGGAGTCCCTACATGAACTCGGCACTGGCAACGGCGGAAAGCTACGGCAGATTCTGGACCGAGCTCTTCAGAGAAGTGCGCTTCAGAGAGGGAGACATCTTCGCTCCTATGGACTGCGTAGGAGGAGGGGGGACAACCTTGGAGAACGTTGCCCGCTGGTTTGCAGAGTTCCGCAAAGCGGTGGACACCAAGCCGGGGCTTTTGCTGTATTCCAATGCCGAAAACTTCGATCACACGGACTGGACTTCGGCAACTGTGGGGCGGTTCATTAGCCAGCTGCAGCTGGTAGATGAGTACGTTGACGGTTTCATTAACTTCGCCTATCCCCACTACTACAGCCCGAACATCATCGATCACGGTTTTCACAAGACCTACCTGACCTACGTCCAGACCGGCGAAGTGGAGTCCCAACCGCCAACTCCGCCGCGCTCCATCCAAGCTGTGGAGATGCCTGACGGATCTGTCTTTCTCATCTGGGAAGGTGGAGAGGACGACGTTGGCATCGCTGGATATCTGGTTTACAGAGACGGCAGGTTCGTGGGCAAGACCCAAACTCCCAGGAAAAACGCAGAAGGATATCTCAATGCTTTTGCCGAGAAGAACCTCAGGGAGGGACGAACCTACACCTACGTCCTCTACGCATACGACTTTGCCGGAAACCTGTCGGAGCCCAGCGAAGAGTTCGTCTTTACACGCTAGAGTTCATCTAGGGATACTGATCTTTTGACAGCCAGTGGATTTGGAAATGAGTAGATTGTAGGGTGTGGTTTTTGGAGTTCTGCGGGGAGTTATGAAACACTTCTAAATTTCTCTTGGAGCAACCAAATAAAAAAATTATAACCCTTCTGGAGGAGCCGCTTTTTGCTTCGCGAACGCTCTTGATAGAAACTCACAGTACCTAAAGGGGGAACAACTATGATCCGTAAGCTGTCTTTTTCGGTTCTGGTTTGTGTGCTCATGCTAGCCTTTAGTGTCGGTGTAATTGCTGAGAAGATTACCGTTTGGACCTGGTACGACGGAACTTTAGGCGCTTCATTCAAACAGCTTCTCCAGGAGGACTTTGTAGCCAAGACCGGTATAGAAGTAGAACTTTACACGGCACCTGTGGCAGACATAACAACTAAGCTCCTTTTGGCTGTTATTGGCGGAGACGCCCCCGATGTAGTTATGCTCTACTCCAACCAAGTGGTAGAGCTGGGCGTTCGCGGTGCTCTCCACAACATCGTAGGGATGCCCGAACTTGAGTCTACCTTTGAAATCATGCTTCCTGGTCTTATGAGACAGCTTTCCTACAAGAGTGCGGTTTTCGCCCTCCCAGGTGAAGTCAACTGGACATGGACTTACTACCGTACAGATATCCTGCAAGAAGTCGGTGCTGAAGTACCGAACACTTGGGACGAGATGAAGTCCCTGTCCACTAAGCTGAAAGCCAGAGACATGGATGTTTACTACGACTATCAAGGGGATGTTGCAGCCCGCTCAACTGGAAGACTTCTGCCGTTTGTCTTCCAGAGGGGAACCGACATCTACACCGAAGATGGTACGGCTTCCAACCTAACCGACCCAAGGGTAGTCGAAGGCTTCAAAGAACTGGTAAGCCTTTTCAAAGACTACAAATGGCCCCTTGAGAACCCCGGTAGTACTACGTTTGTGGACGGTGCAACGCCTATCCAGATCTATCAAAACTGGTACTACTCAGTTTATTTAAGATACCCACAGATAAGCGGGAAGTGGGATATTGCAGAGATTCCCGGCACCGTTCAAAGCGATGGCACCATCGATAGAACTAACACCGGTAAGATGCTGACCTGGTCGATCACCTCGTCTTCGAAAAATAAAGAAGCTGCTGCTAAGTTCTTAGCTTGGGCAGTTTCTCCGGAGTTCACGTCCAAGTTCTCGCAACTTGGTTACGACTCGCCGGAAAAATGGCGCCTCTTCTTCTCAACCAGAGACGGTCTGGACCGCTCCGGTTTCCCGGAAGAACATATGCCAATGGCTCAAGCAGCTCTGGAAAAAGTGAAGATGCAGAGGTCTGTTGTTGGAGGGTTAGTAGCCGACCGCTATATCGACTTCGCGTTTACCACCGTAGTGCTGCAAAACACAAGCCCTGAAGAAGCCCTCAAGACAGCAGCCAAGGACTCTACCGATGAGATACAAAGGAAGATTAAAGAGTTCAGCAGGTTCATTGCAAGTCTATAGGGTCGCGTTCCAAGGAGACTCTCCGTTAGGAGATTTTCCTTAACCGAAAAACAGAACTAACTATGCAATAAAAAAGACGGGGAGACTTCCCGTCTTTTTTGCAGGTGATAGCTTACTCTAAGCTACCGTAGATTGCCACATCACCGAGGATCATGCCGGTGGATTTCAATTTGCTTTTCACATTGATGGCTATGGGCACCGTCTTAAGCAGGTCGTGCCAGTGATCCCGGACTTGGTACCAGACCTTAGGGTGATATGCTCTGAGGAGCTTGCCGAAGCCAACCGGATCTGTACCCAGGTTCCTGATGGCACGAAGCGCTTTTTCCGCTTCATCCTTTACGTGTTGTGCTTGTTTTTCGGCAAGTTCCTTCCACTGGTCAGGGTGGGCCGGATTGAGGTTTGCCGTCTGCTCGGCAAGATTGCTGACAACTTCAATTGTCACCTCAAAGCCAATCTTGTCTCCGTCGACCTTGGTCTTGATTTTGGTCTTTGAAGATAGGATCTCCAGAGCGAGTTTTTCATCCTGAGGAGCTTTCAGGACGATGATGCCGCTTTTTATGCGGTCCATCAGCCAGAGGAGCCCTCTGGACTCGAGAGTATCGATGCTGCCAACATACTGTTCGCCGCGAAACAGAGCCGTACCCTTGATTTCCATGAACTCTTCGTCTTCCATTTTAGTGGTTCCAAAGAGAGCGCAGGCAAAGTCCCGTCCTTCATTACCCAGGCAGATCAGAGCTTGTGTCAGCATGGAGTGAACGCACTTGCTAAGACCCTTTTGGCTCTCGATCATAGCGTTGATGCCCTCTCCAGAAGGAACGTCCTGGGAGACTTTGGCTTTTAGAAGTTCTTCTGGGTCTTTTTCCGTGACGGCAATCCAGATGATAGGCCTAATCTCAAAGTTTCTTGACAGAAAGTCGATGAGGCAGGCAAGCCCCTTTTCCAATGCTCGCTCGCTGAAGATCATAGTCTGGAGGTATCCCCAGTAGAGTCGTTTGGGACTGTATGATAGGGCGTTTCTGATGGCATCAAACATAGTTGCACCTGAGGAATAGATGGTAGTTACCGGGTCGGTTCCGGTTTTTTCGGCGACGATCTCCGGTTTAATGATCTGGATGGTTAGATTATACTTAGTGCCGTCATAGTCGACACCTACAGCTGAGGCTAAGGCTAGTTCTTCAATCTCGTATGAACTCCAGCAGCCAGACGTAAAAGTAAGTATAAGGCAAAAGAGAGCGATCAACAGCTTTTTCAATGGTTCTCATCCTTAGTGTTCTGTTTTTGGTGGGTGAGGCGGAACTCAGCGCGTTTTCTGTCTTTGGCAAACTGCCGGGGACGGAACACCCTGTTCCAGATGGGAGTTCTAATGACGGTGTCGCCGAGCTGGTCGGGGATAACCGGCGACAGGGGAGAAAGGTAGGGGACGCCGAAGGAGTAGAGTGAGGTTAGGTAGAGTGTGGTGACGATCACCCCATAAGCGAGTCCGTAGAACCCCATAAAACCTACGAGCAGAAGGAAGACGTATCGAAGGAGAGTTGCCGACTCTGCCAGCGGAGTTACAACGAAGTTAGCGATAGCAGATAGGGAGATAGCGATAACCATGGGAGCCCCGACAATGCCTGCGTTCACCGCAGCTTCTCCCACAACCAGGGCACCTACAATGTTGACCGCACCTCCGGCAACCCCCGGAATCCGCAGAGAAGCTTCCCGCAGGATCTCGAAGAAGAATGCAAGAACCAGTGCTTCGACAATCGCCGAAAACGGTACGGCCATTCTGGCAGCGGCAATGGTCATGGCCAGCTTGTTGGGCAACAGCTCCTGGTGGAACGACGTGATCCCTACATAAAACGGGACGGTGAGGATGCTCACCAAAAACGAGAACAGCCGCAGCAACCTCACAGAACTCTGAAAGACCCAGGGGCTGGCGTAGTCCGAAGGTACCTGGAAGTTCTCGATAAAAAGGTGGGGGACGGTGAGAACAAAAGGCGTACCGTCGACGATAATGGCAACCCGTCCGCAGAGTATTTTGCTTGCAACCTTGTCCGGTCTTTCGCTGTAGGCCACAACGGGAAAGATGGAGTGGGGAGCATCAGAGATGAGCTCTGTGAGCATGCCGGAGGTGATCAGGGCGTCGATTTTAAACGAGTTCAGTCGCCTTTTGACCTCTGCCACGATCTCCGGCCGCACAATGTCTTTGAGGTAGGCGATGCAGATCTTAGTTTTGGTTTGGACGCCCACTGTAGTCATCTCCAACACCAAGTTGGGACTGGAGATGGTCTGCCTAAGGAGGGCGGTGTTGATTCTGACATCCTCAACAAACCCAGCTCGAGGGCCTTGGGTTGTTCGCTCGGAATCGGGTTCTTCGATGGCCCTGGTTTGCAGTTTGCGATGCCCGAGGATTAAGGCGTCTTCGCACCCGTCGATAAACAGAGCAGTGTCGCCTTGGAGGACGCACTCAACAATCTCATGCATCTTTTTTTCGGTCTTAACTTCAACCGAGAGGAGCAGGTGCTTTGCGATGGCCTCCACGTAGCTGAGTGGCGTATCTTCGATGTTTTTATATAACTCCTCTTGAACTAAGGGGCGAATCACTCTGATTCCGAGCGCTTCTTTGTCGACCATTCCTTCCACAAAAAAGAGGGCAGCACGGGTTTTACCCCCGGGACCTATGCGCAGCTCTCTAGTGGAGACGTCGGGACTCTCCCTAAACTGGCTTTTGATGTAGTTTAGCTTCTGGTCCAGGGACTTTGTGGGAGGCGGCAGTTTCGGAGCAGGGTCTTCTTGAGGAAAGAGCAGCAGTGAGTCCAGCTTGTTTTTTATCCAGCGCAGCACGGGATCACCTCCTGGCTTTAGTCGATCTGTTTTTTTTGGCAGGCCCTTGCTTCTCCTTGACAAAAAAGGAGCGAATCACGCCGATTACAGGCAGTACAAACCCCATGATAAAGAGAAAGTACCGGATGAAGTGCCTGTCTGCCCAAGATAGCAGGGCGATGTTCAGTGGGAGCCTACTGGTGATGAGAACCACTACGACAAATAGCGGCAGGATCAGCGTCCGGTGGGATCTCAGGTTAAACATTTGGGCGATGCATAGTACACTTGCGTAAAGAAACAGGGTAGTTGACACAAACCCGATGAAGTTGAGGGTTAGGGAGGTAATGATTTCGACGCGCATGACGTTTGCGCCGATGCTGATGTTCCGGGCAAAGGAAATGGCAGGAAAGAGCTGATTGGTAACACCGTCGCCAAAGATGCAGATGTTGCGCAAAGATGCAAAAAACACTATGCTAGATCCCAGCAGCACTCCCCGAAGAAGGCCTTTTTTTGCCTCTTTCGGGTTGTTAACCAGAGGGATAAACCACAGAAACAGCACCAGCTGACTGAAAGGCCAACCGATCACCGTAAACAGGGATTGCCAGAATTCTTGAGGGCGATCCGTTGCTAGGGGAAGAAGCAGCATAAAGTCCATGTCTTTTAAGGCTAGGACAGTGCTGAGGACGAATGACAGGATGCTGAAGACGATGATGAACACCGTTGTTCTGGCGATGGACTCAAGCCCCAAATAGAGTGCAATCATGACCACCACCGCCTGGCAGATGATGATCACAATCTTGGGGGTCTCGGGCATCCCAAGGTTGGTAAAAGCCAGAAAGTCGTTGAAGCTGACCATGGCAGACAGCATAAAGAGGACAAAGTGGCTGAGGATGACCGCTTTGCCCAGGAAATCTCCGAAGAGGATAACAGCGTAGTCGGTAGGGCTTATCCCAGGGAACTTGCCTGAGAGGGAGTTGTATATCCAGCAGAGAAATAGCGCGTAGAGACCTCCTGTCAGGGACACAACCCAGCCTAGATGTCCGGCGTAGCTTGCCGGATCTATCAACAGCACGTTACCCATCAGCTGTGCTCCCACCATAAAGGCCAGCTGTTCACCGCTGATTCTCTGTTTTTCCACTAGCAACTTGATTACACCACCTTTAAGGGTCCTTTTTATCTTTAACAACAAGTGGTGGTAGTATGTAAAAAGCGGGCTTTAGTGGAAAGAAAAAACCCCTAGTACCAAGAACTAGGGGACGAGGACTCCAGGATTTTACATAGAGGGAAATAAAACCTGAAGAAGAAAACTATAGTAGCTTAGAGGAGGTGGCAGCGTGGAAGGCAAAACTAGTTTTGTACTTATTTTAGGGGTAGCCATGCTCTTATCTGCTTTGGTTTTGGGCCTGTTTTTCTACAACGCACAAAAAGACCAAAGCACTGTTACGGTAGTCGGTCAAGCGGTTCAGGGTTTTGAAGCAGATACGGTCAAGTGGGCAATCACCATTGAGGAAGAAACCGGGCCTAATGATCTTGCACTGGGATACAGGCAGCTTGAAGAAGGCGTGCGCAATCTCAAAGAGCAGCTGAGTTCAAGAGGGATTGATGCTTCTGAAATCAGCCTGAAGACTCCTTACGTTTACAAGGATTACAACTACGACCTAGGTGTTGTCACAAGGCTCCGCTTTCAACAGACGGTGATCGTCGTCACTGACGAGCTGGATGTAGTGGAAGAGCTAGCTTTCAATCCGGTGCAGCTTCTAGAGGCAAATGTGAACATCATGAACTCCAACGTAGAGTTTTACTACTCAAAGATCGATGAGCTGAAGAAGGAACTGGTGTCTCTAGCGACTAGGAACGCTAAAGAGAGAGCGGAGAAGATGCTCGAGCAGACCGACGTGAAGCTGGGAAAACTCATTTCAGTGCGCTCCGGCGTGTTCCAGATTACGGAACCCTACTCAACGGAAGTCTCCAGTCTCGGTATCTACGATACGTCTACCAGGAAGAAGCAGATCAGTGTAACAGCCAGTGCCGTCTTTGCCATCAAGTAGGGTAGAGGTGCTTTTTGCTTCTTAAAACGGACACAAAAAAACTCGGGGTTTCCCGAGCACGCGGACAAAAAATGAACTAGAGGGCTGGCTGCCTTCTAGTTCATTTCACTTTCTGTGGTTTTGTGGTTTGTTAAGTAGTTTGTCGCGTTGTTTGAGGAGTTTTCGACGACATAGACCGGGATGTAGAGATCGTAGACATCGTTTCTGTGCTCATCGAGGACGATCTGGACCTCTTCTGCCTTGGTGTTTGGAGGAAGGCTTTCCGGATCTACAGAAAGGGTTGCGGTTCCTAAAGGGATGTGGTCGAAGATGAACCGACCTGATCCGTTTGTCAGCGTGTTCTTCGATCCGTTGAGGAGAACCTGCGCGAAATCGAGGGGAATATCGTCGCGGTCAAAGATACCGTTCTTGTTGAAATCGATAAAGACAAATCCGTCGACGCTGCCGTAAATCATTAGAGGCATATCAACAGATACGGAACTCATCTCGTCTACGACCAGAAGTCTGGGTTCAAAGACCGGGGTGTAGACGGCAGGAAGGGAGTAGAGGTCGAAGCTTAAGATGAACTCGCCGTGCTCGATGTTTTCGAAGACAAAGAAGCCGTCTTCATCTGAGGTGACGATTCTGTTATCCAGCTTTACGGAGATATCGGCTACTGTGGGCTCGCCGTCGTCGTAGAGTCCGTTGCCGTTTAAGTCTAAGAACACCCTGCCCGAAACAAACGCCCGAGGAGTCTCTTTGGTATAGGGCATGAAGGTAGGCTTTCCAGTCGTAAAGCTAATGGCGTGCGCAAAATCCAAACCGGCGTAAAAGGACAGAGTATCTGTAGGGATGTAGTAGCCGACATTGAAACGGGGTTTTATCGTCAAGCCGTTTTTCAGCTCTGTTGTTATTTCGCTGGTGGCTGAGATCCGAGAAGATCTGAGATTGGGTAGATTGCCTGCAAGGCTTAAAGTGGCTTTCAGTTCGGTCTTGCCTTCGCTATAGGATAAACCCAGATTCGACTCGAAGGTGTTTTTAGCATTCACCAAGTTCCGGTCGTTTATAAAGTTGAAAGATAGATGCGCTCCTGGCTGAAGCAGGTAGTCGTAGATGAACCTCAAGCTGTAGCTTTTGAGGTAGAAAAGACTGCTGCCTTCTCCAGCGCCGGAGCTGCTAGAAAGGGATACGGTGGCATACCCGGTGTGTTTACCTGAAGTTGCCTTGACGCTTCCGAGAATGGAGAGTCTCTGTTGTGCATTAAGGCCGTTTCTTATCTGGCTAACATAGTTAAACTTATGAGTCACAATACCCCAGCTTCCGAGCATTTCCGAACCTGAGGAGAGTGCTTCGATCTTCTGGTCTTGCCCTGTATGGGTACTGCCCTGGTAGAGATCTTCATTGGAGAAGACAAATGCACTGTTCAGCTGGGCGGTGTTGGTTCTTTCCTTGAGGCTCCAATCTACAGTAATCTTGCTGGAGCTTTTGTTTTCTAACAAGAAGTTCTGCCGGTCGTTGGCAACTTTCAGCAAGACCTGGGTGCTTGCGGGGTTTTCCAGGATCTTGCTTACAGCTACCTGGTGCTGTTTGTGCGAAACGGCGTCCTTTTCGTTATCTGCCAGAAGCAGCTCTATCGACCAATTGGTCAGAGGATAGTAGGTGAGGGCGAAGGTGGTGCCGCGTCCGGCTCTTTGCGGGAAGATAGACGNNAAATTCAATGATCCGCTTATCTTCTCTTCACGGTTCAGGAGCGAACCGTAGGCATTAGCGTTTAGGATCATATTCCCGTAGGGTTGCCCGTAGAGGCTGAGTCTGAAAGCATCTTCAGGATTTGCATTAGGTTTTTCCAGCCAGTGCCAGTCCAGAAAGAAGCTAGAACTCCCCGAACCTGCCAGAAGCGATACAGTATGGGTGCGATTTTGAAACAGCGCTCCTGTAACAGGACGGTAGAGACCGTGGGCGGTCTGGAGCATAAGGGTTCCCGGAAGAAAGATCCGGGGCTCACCTGCCACTTGGTAGTGCCGTTCTTCAAACTCTCCTGTGGGTTTGGTGATGACGATGCGGACGTAGTTCAGCTGATTAGCCCTCAGCGGTACACGGAGAAACTCGTAAGTTCCGCTTACGGTCTCGCTCATGCTGAGGCTTGCGACCAGTTGGTTGTTTACGTACAAGGTGACTGTCGAGCCTGGAATGACCTCACCGCTGAAATTTTTATAGGCAATGTTAGTGGTAGTGTTTCCTCTTGCGTACTGGAAGTAGAGCCCTCTAACAACTACTTTGCCCAGGGAGGCTTCCCAAACGGCCTCGTGGTCGCCTAAGACCAAGAGATGGTTCCCTGCTTCGTGCTTTGCCCTGATGAACTTCAGCTCCGAGGAGTGTTGAGCGTAGTTTATTAGATCCGTATCCACGATGGCGTGGATGCTGAATGGTCCGACTTTGCCGAAGACTTCCCAATCTGCACTCAAGGTGTGCTTTTTGGCAGGATATTCAAAGAGCGAGCTGAACTGGTAGCGAAACAAAGTGAGACCGTTTCTCACCTTGGACTTTGCCAAAATAAACTCTTCATCTGTTTTTGCAGCTTTCTGCTCGTCGGTCTGGGAGGATTTAAGCCAGTTAGGGAGTTCTTCCAACGTGACTACTACAGTTTGAAACAGAGGCTGCCACTCGATGGAAACGCCAGCTACATATTCAAACACTTGTGGAGCAACAAAAAAAACGTCCTCAAAGGTAGTTGGTTCGTATGTACTCCATTCAGGATGATCTAGGTAGAGGTTATCCTTTAAGGAAATCCGCACGGAACCTCTGTCCGAACTCACCGAGATGACGTTTTCCAAACTGCTGTATTCAAGATTTAACTCAAGATAGTTGGCCAGTTGAGTAAGGGGCAGTAGAATGTACTCTCCCTGGTCTAGAACCTCAAAAAAATGGTCTGCAAAGACCGGTCTTTCGCCGTCGTAAATGTACAGACTTACTACACTTGTCCACATCTCTTCGGCTGAGATCACTGCAGAAGCAAGGGATAAAATCAGTGCAACTGCAAGTGTGCGAAACAGTATTCTGCTCATCTTGCTTCTACAGTACCTCCTTCGATTAATTAACAGCTATTTCATAGGAAAAGGGAACGACATTCTGAGTGGTGGTGTTAGTGATTTTACCCACCACTTTGTAAAGGCCGGGAACGATGGCAGCCTTTACAGGAAGGCTGTATGTGTGCTTCTGTCCTGGCAGGATGACTATGTTGCTGAACGCATCGGAGTAGAGGAGCTGACCACCTAGATCGTAGATGTCGTAGGTGATGCTGGTGCGAAAATGGATGTCGCCGGTGTTTTCTGTAATGACATTAAGCACTAGATTACTGTCGCTCCAGATGTAGTCCAGACCGTGGACAGTAAAAGATGGTTTGGCCCGTCTATTGGTGACGTACAAAGTTGCTCCAACTACCGTCTGAATCACCGTTTGGATCTGCCCGGTGTATGAAGTCTGTTCTGTGGAAAAAAAGATCACTGACCGCCTCTGAAGCGGAGGTTCGCTGGGCATATCGATGGTCACCCGGACGATTTGGGTCTGCCCTGGGAGCAGGGCAAACTGCCTAGGGTTGAACCTGAGATGCCCCTGAAGGGTTGAATCTAAAGAGCCGAGTCTTGCTTCGGCAAACTCTCCGCTTTCGCTTATATACCAGTCGTAAGCGCTTACAGAAATGGTAAGAGGCAATTGAGAGAAGTTTGTTACTCTAATTGCCTCTGTAATACGCTCTTCGTCATTCAAGAACAACTCAAAAACCGCTGGTTCTACTTGGATAGAGGCAGTAGCAGTCAGTATCGTAGTAAAAACAAGGAGCACAATCGCTAGCTTTTTCATTACTCCGCCTCCAGGTTATGTCGAGTTTACATTACGACTACTTTAAAGGTGACCTGTCCTTTATACGTACCGGCCAGATACTCCAGGCTGTAAGGAACGCGGAACCTGTGTGTGATCTCTTTTCGGCCAGGTGCGTCGTTGGTTAAAATCTCATGCTCGCCGTTGAGGCTTTTGGTATCGGACTTTGTTCCGTCTATTTCATACATGAACTCGATGGGGAGAGACGTTGCTTCAGGGTCACCTTGGTATGTTAAGCTGCTTCCGGTGATGTAGTAAGTATATTTGCAGTTGGCCACGATAGCAGCTGTTAGTGTATTGGAAGGGATATAAACATTTTCCTGATCAGGTTCAGCAGTCGCTGAAAGTAACTTCCAGCTGCCATCCATGTAACCTGTGGAATGACTGAAGTTCAAACTGGGGCTTGAGGAATATTGGACTCCAGGAACTCCTAGTCCCGGATTGATCATCGCAGACCAATCGCCAAGGGTGAATCGGACAAAGGTCGGGATAGTTGCTGTGGCATCGATGGTAACGCCTACTGTCGCGGGCTCATCTGCAAAACCCAGGGAGCTACCCATTAGAAGCACAGAAATCAAGAGAAACGCTTTCAACATTCTTTTCATTAAAAAACCTCCTTGAATTTGTTTAGCGAAAACCAAAGGTTAGTATACTTTGTTGCAGGGCAACTT
>LFSI01000025.1 GCA_001512545.1 Clostridia bacterium DTU065
AATTGGATTTTGACGTATCTTGCCTGATGGTTGAGGCCGTCTAAAACAAACTCCTCTTTCTGCAGTCTGTTGTTCCAAGGACCTACGGCAGTCTCAACGGTCCCCATGTAGCTGAAATTCTCGTTGTCTGTAGAGAGGTAGTAGTCGATGTAGCGGGGGACAAAGATTCCCGCACTTCTATTCTGTAAGAAGTGTCCCTTAATGCTGTTTACCGTTTGCACGTCTCCAAGATCTACGATGATCGTTCGTCCGCCCTGGCGGTAGAAGCAGCGCCATTCGGCGTCCTGGTATCTCAGGGTACCAAACTGTCCGTCTGTAAGCTCTCTGCCGTTTTTGTCCTCGTACTTGGTTTCATAATCTGCAAAAAATGCATCGGGCCAAGAGGCTACAACCTGATAGGTTTTCCCTAATGCCAGATTGATCAGTGGATTTTCACTGGCCTTTGCAGCCCGGGGCATGAAGAAAAGCACCAACAGCGCAAGGAGAACAAACTTATACATGTGTACACCTCTGCTTCTCATTTTTTCGGCGCTTTAACCTAATTAACATTAGGTGACCTGCTTCTGGCAGGTCACCTATACTTTTTATCGGTAAAACTACAAA
>LFSI01000023.1 GCA_001512545.1 Clostridia bacterium DTU065
CTCCAGATCCAGCTGTTAACCGGTTTTGAAGGATTCCAAAAGAAGATGCAGCCGTATGTGGGGTCCCAGCCGTTGATGGCGTTTCTAGCGGCATTGTAAGCTGTTTGGGATGGCGTTCTCTGCCAGATGAGTCCGTTGGTTACCGACTCAAAGGCATGGGGCTGATAGACTACACCAGGTACGGTGTTGGGGAAACCCGAATGCTTCACTCTGTTGAGAAGAACCGCCCCTACAGCGACCTGACCCTCAAATGGTTCACCCTGCGCTTCTGCAGCAATGACCCTAGCGATAAGATCGACGTAGCCGGAATACTGATTTGGTCCTGCATAGGATGAAGGCTGCCAGAAAAACAAGAAGGCAGAGAGTGCTAGAATTGCTGCGAGAAAAGCTACATGTAAAATGCGACGCATGTTTTCTCCCCCTTAAAATTGTGGTTTTAGAGAAAGTGATTTAGATGCGCTGTCAAAATGTAGTTTTCCTTAAATGGTTGGCAATCATTCTTTGATATATTAATGGGAGAGAGTACACAAACTGTTAGAGCGAGGGATTACAGTGGAGATAAAAAACGAAGTCGTCGCCGTTGACATCAGTCAAGAAGGCGAAGGCATTGCAAAGACTGAAGAAGGCTACACGGTGTTTGTTCCTTACCTGCTCCCTGGGGAGCGTGCCTTTGTAAAATACACAAGTCAAGGCAGGGATTTCGCACGTGGGGAGATATTGGAATTCCTAGAAACTTCACCAATGCGTACAGATCCTCCCTGCCCGGTATACCGTGAGTGTGGAGGGTGTCAGCTACAGCACTTGAGCTACGAGGGACAGCTCCTCTGGAAGGAGAAAAAGGTTCGAGACAGCCTAACCCGAATAGCAAAACTGGACAATCCCAAGGTCAATCCCATTGTCGGTATGAAAGACCCGTGGCACTACCGCAACCGAGGGCAGTTTGTGGTTGGTGAGGAACAGGGCAAGCTCCGGTATGGATTTTTCTCATCAAAATCGAAGAGTATCGTTTCTTTTGCAGAGTGTCCGATTCACCATAGATTTGTCAACAAAGCACTCCAGGACTTGTTTCCCCAGCTTGAAGGCCTCCGCTCGTACTTTGAAGGAGACGGAACTTTGCGGCACGTTGAGGTAAGGTGCGGTGAAAACACGGGAGAGGTCCTGGCTACAGTCGTAGTTTCACAGCCAATACCGAAAACCTTGAGATTGGATCATAGAAAGGTAGCCAACGCAGTCGGTATTGTCGAGAGCATCAATAGATCCAAGACTTCGAAAGTTTTGGGGGACAAAGAACGCACGATCAGCGGAAAAGGTTTCATTGAAGAAGAACTTATGGGTCTTAGGTTCAGAATCTCATCACAGTCGTTTTTTCAGAACAATACCAGTCAAGCGGAAAAACTGTACCAGTTAGCTTTGGACTATGCAGAAGCAAAGGGGAAAAAAGTGATTGACCTGTATTCCGGAATTGGCAGCATCACGCTGGCACTTGCCAGAGATGCAGATGAGGCCGTAGGTGTGGAGCTTGTAAAGGCTGCGGTCCGCGATGCCCAGGTCAATGCTAGGCTGAATGGCATAGACAATGTGCGTTTCAAAGCTCTCGACGCTGGTGACGCTTTTAAACAAGAAAAAACCCCTCCTGAAGTTTTGGTGGTTGACCCACCGAGGAAGGGAATGGACAAAAAGGTCATCGAGGATGTTCTGCAGTTCGGC
>LFSI01000024.1:0-417 GCA_001512545.1 Clostridia bacterium DTU065
ATTACTAAATTTTGCCAAATGAGGACAAACTTGACGGGGCTTGTCAACTTTGTTACTATATTTGCGTGGTCTTACTGTGGCAGCAGAAGATCCCTCAGCCTTATGCACCGCGGGGTAGGGCGTGTCATAAGGTAAATTTAACTGAGGAGGATTTGACCTGAAATGGCAAATTCAAAGGTAACAAAGAAGCCGAGCGCAAGTAGTGGTGACAACTTCTTCGAAAGAGTGTTCAAGCTAAAAGAGCACAACACCACCATTGGCATCGAGGTTATGGCTGGGTTAACAACGTTCATGACCATGGCGTACATTATTGCTGTCAACCCTGGTATGCTTGCTGAAACTCAGCAGGTTAGCTTCGACGCTGCACTCATTGCGACGGTGCTATCTGCAGCATTCGCTACTTTCTTAATGGCATTT
>LFSI01000024.1:466-32731 GCA_001512545.1 Clostridia bacterium DTU065
CTAACAGCCGTTCTCATTTCCGGTATTGTGTTCATCATCCTGACTGTTACCGGACTGAGACAGGCTATTGTGAAAGCGATACCCAATAACCTTAAGGCTGGTATTGGTGCCGGTATTGGTTTGTTTATCGCATTCTTGGGCTTGAAAAACGCAGGAATTATGGTTAGCGATTCCGCAACATTGTTAGGTTTGGGAGACATGACTTCCGCACCTGTAATTCTTGCTATTGTTGGCTTGATCGTTACGGCAGTGTTGATGTACAAGAACGTCAAAGGCAGCATTTTGATCGGTATGGCGATAACCACCGTTCTTGCATGGATTACAAAGGTAGCTCCTGGACCAGCAGGCATTGTTGCATGGCCGAATCTTGGAGCTTGGAGTTCTGAAGCTCTCTTTAAACTCAGTGGCTTCAAGACCCTTGGTATCTTGGGAGTTGTCGAGGTTGTCTTTGCATTCTTCTTCGTCGATATGTTTGACACTATTGGAACTTTGGTCGGTGTTGCAAAGAGAAGCAACATGTTAGATAAAGATGGCAATCTGCCAAAAATCGACAAAGCCATGTTGGCTGATGCAATTGGTACCTGTTTTGGAGCCGCTGCGGGTACTCCTACAGTAACGACTTACGTTGAGAGTGCTTCCGGCGTTGCAGCAGGCGGTAAGACAGGTCTTACAGCTTTGACTGTTGCTGTTTGCTTCCTGGTATTCGGTTTGTTCTTCTCGCCAATTGTCGCTGCAGTTCCTGGATTTGCCACAGCTCCCGCTCTCATCATTGTTGGCGTTTTGATGATGCAAAGCATTAAAGACGTCGACTGGAGCGACTTCTCAGAAGCTCTGCCAACATTTGCAGCGATTTCCTTTATGCCATTTACATTCAGCATTTCCAACGGTATTGCATTCTCCTTCATTTTCTACTCTCTGGTAAAACTTTTGTCCGGAAAAGGCAAAGAAGTACACTGGTTGATGTACGTGTTGTCACTCGCTTTTGTACTGAAGTTTGTGTTCCTATAAAAAAAAGATGCTGGCCCCGATCTACGGGGCCAGTTTTTTTGTAAGCAGGAATAAGGGCCTGGACAATGTAACTTAATAATATGCATAAGTTGAGATTTTGATTAATATGAACTGCGCAGGAGGCTTGAGGCTCTTGTTTTTGCGATATCGTTTATCGGTAATAACAATCTGTTTTTTTATGCTTTCCTTTCATGCTTTTGGTTTGTCCCAACACTGGCTGGAGAAACTGGAAAACTACGAACCTATTGTGGTGGAGAACATCACGTTCAACTTCCATAGAGACAAAAGCGAAATCTACCGGGAGATCGCAGTAGATTTGGATAAGAGAATGTATTTAAACGCCATGGATGATCGGACTCTGAAACAGAGCTACGACAACCAGACACTTGTAGATTTGGCTATGGAACAGATTGAGAGGATAATGTCCAAACTGCCTTTATCTATTCCAGACACAAGCATCTACCTTTACCCAGATGCCGACGAGCTGTTCAGAGTTACATCCTACAGCGACAGCTTCTACGTTGTAGGGGGGAACGAAGTACACTTGAAAGCGGATGAGATGTACAAAATCACAGAGTACATTCTGGCGTACAACTTCCCCAATATGGAAAGAAAGCTGTTAGAAGCTCTTGCCAGATACTTTACTCCGGAATACAATGGAGTTCACCAGAAGGCCCAGTACTGGCTGAACTTTCAAGAGCTACCTCCCCTTCGCACCTTCAGTGTAAAGTCGTTTGTAGCTATGACAGAGAAAGACTGGGATGCGTTCATTTCTTTTTTAGGTTTTGTTTTAGAAGAAAAGGTTAAACCAGGTTTCCTGTGGAACAACGTCAAGGATTTGGACAGTATAGCTGCGCTGCTTAAGACCACTCTCACTGATCTTGAGAGCGAATGGTTTAGATACATCCAGAACACCTTCTATCTAAAGATGGCTAGACAAGAAGAAGTGAAAGCCGGGCAATCTGCAGCGGGCATAGTGCTTCTAGAAAACAACAACGAACCCATACTGGACGCAAAACTAAAAGTCTATTCCTCTGTACCTGGGAGGCCTCAGTTTGAGATTGTAACTGAGGAAAACTACTACCAGATACTAACCGGTGAAAGCTTTATAATTCGCTTTCAAGCGTCAACTCCAAAGACCAGGGAGCAACTGGAAGAAAGCGCGTGGCTGAACAGAGCTTGGAACATGTTCGTCCAGACCGTCGAAGAAGGTATGAATCTACAGAAGCCTGCAGACGAACTGATTGAGAGCGAAATGGAAGCTTATCCAAAAGAGATGCTTCTCAGTGCGGTGTTTACCTACCGAGATGGTGCGGGAAAAACGCGACAAGCACTGATGAGCTACCCGGTGAAAATTGTAGAGTAACTGCTGTCCCCAGACTCTGGGGACAGTTTAAGACCTCTGTAGTTTAGCGCATTAACTTGTTAAAATAGAACGGGGGGTATCCAATGGCTGCTTTAGAAAAAATCAGAGACGAACAAGTGGAACTCTTGGTTTCGGCGATTTTGGCCCTCAAAGATAGAGATGAGTGCTACAGGTTCTTTGAGGATATCTGCACCATTGCAGAGATCAAAGCCATGGCTCAAAGAATTGCGGTAGCGAAAATGATCCAGGATGGAGAAACTTATACGGAAATCAGCGAAAAAACCGGCGCATCCACTGCAACCATTAGCAGGGTAAAGCGGTCACTGCACTACGGTGCAGACGGTTACAATACCATCCTGGCAAGACTACGAGATGAAGGTGTGATCTAATGCTTTTCGAAATACCAAAGGGAACTAAAGACTTCCTGCCTCTGGAAGCAAAGTGGAAAAAAGATATCGAAGACAATCTTTACAATATCTTGTCGTCTTGGGGATACCGCCAGGTTATTCCGCCAACGTACGAGTACTTGAACACGTTAATGCAGGGGGAGCAACACGAAAACTACTTCAGCTTCTTTAGTGAAGACGGCCATACTTTTGCTCTTCGGAACGACTTCACCACACCGATCGCGAGGCTGGCGACCATTGCTCTGTCAGACGAGCCTCGTCCTCTTAGGCTGTCCTATATGGGCAACCTCTTTCGCCTTCGGCGCAAAGAGCGTAGACGGGAGTTCTGGCAGGCAGGAGCAGAACTAATCGGCGATGGCTCGAAAGCTGCTGATGCAGAGATCCTGGCTCTTGCGATGGATGCCTTGGACAAACTGGGGATAAGAGGTTGGAACTTGGATATCAGTCATAGGGGAGTAGTGGAAGGGATCTTAGAGGATTCCAACTTCGGCAGCGCGGCGAAAAAGCAGATTGAGGCGTTGCTGGTGAAAAAGGACTATGCCGATCTGAAAGGGCTAGTGGAGAAGGAAGACACAGGGCACGACCTCTTGCTTCTTCCTAAGCTTCGCGGTGGACCGGAGATTCTGACGGTGGCTAAAGAGAAGTTGACATCGACCAAAGCTAAAGGGGCTTTGGATGAAATTGCAGGGATTCTCGATGCCTTAAAGCCGTACAGCTTAGGTGCCGTCAACATCGATCTTGCAAACGCTAAGGACTTCAGCTACTACACCGGTATGTTTTTTGACGCTTACGCTCCTGGAGTTGCCAGCGTCATCTGCACTGGGGGAAGGTATGATAAACTTCTCGGCAATTTTGGCACCCCAGAACCTGCTGTTGGCTTGGCGATAGGGATTGACGAAGTCATGGCAGTACTATCCGAGCAGAACCATAGAGACACAGCAAACTCCATACCGGACCTAGGCATCCTGTACAGCTCTGAGAGCTACGAAAAAGCGGTCTCTCTGGCAGTGGAAAAGCGCAGAGAAGGGTTGAGTGTCTTCATTGCTCCATGCGGAGAAGAAGCCGCGCCTCCAGCGAAGAAGTATCTGAAAGTTTGAAGACGACTGTTCTTAAGAAAGGTGCTACCACCTTTCTTTTTTTCTTGACACTGGCAAATGGCTATGGTAGTATTTTTACAAGTTAACACTTTACCAAGATAAAGGACAAAAGGAGAACTTTTCATGCTGACAATTGCACTTCCAAAAGGTCGGCTGATGGACAAGGTGCTGGAGCTTTTAGCAGAAGCCCAAATAATAGACTCGAAAGAACTTTGCGAGCAGTCCAGAAAGCTGATCATTGAAGACCCAAAAGCTAATTTCCGCTACATCCTGGCCAAGCCCATTGACGTACCTACGTATGTTGAGCATGGAGTGGCAGATCTCGGTGTGGTTGGCAAGGACATTCTCATAGAGAGCGAACGCTTGGTGTACGAACTCATGGATTTAGGTATCGGCAAATGCCGTATGATTGTTGCTGTGAGCGACCAGTCCAATCTAAATGAAGTAAAAGAACTCGGATTCAGTGCTAAGGTGGCAACCAAGTATCCTAACATAACCACCAGCTTTTTCAGAAGCCACGGAATCCAATCGGAGATCATAGAACTCAACGGCTCCATCGAACTTGCACCTCTTGTGGGGCTTGCAGATGCCATCGTTGACATTACCGAAACAGGAACCACCATTAGGGAAAACGGCCTTAGAATTATCGGAGAAGTTTTCCCGATCTCCGCACGGCTGATTGCCAACCACGTCAGCTACAAGCTCCATTACAAAAAGCTTCAAGATATCCAAGAGAAACTTGAGGGGGTAGTGCAGTGCTGAACATTCCCATCTTGACCGTAGAAGAAAAGAGCGAATACCTACAGAGGATCGCCAGACCGAGCCTCTTGGACTTGGCAGAATCATTCCCTCCTTCTCGGGCGACAGAGCCGATCTTCGGAAAGGCTATGAAGCCCGAAGAAGCAGTAAGGAGCATCCTCCGCAAGGTCAGAACCGAGGGCGATAAAGGTGTAATGGAAGTAGCCAGAGTCCTGGATAACTTCCAGGGAGAAGCGTTGATCTATAGACCTCAGAAAACAGCTTACGACCTGGTGGCACCTGAGGTTGTCGATGCAATACGGCTCAGCATCGAAAGGGTTAAGGATTTCCACCGAAGACAGCTCCCACAGAGTTTTTTCAGTGAAGAAGAAGGGATCACCTTGGGCTGGAGGGTAAGCTCGGTGAAGCGGGCCGGATTGTACGTTCCAGGAGGAACGGCTCCTTTAGTTTCGTCGGTAATCATGACAGCAGTTCCCGCTATCATTGCCGGAGTTGAGGACATCATCATCGCAACTCCAGTAAAAGGGGGCAGACTGCAACCGGAGATTGAAGTAGCGGCCTTAGAACTGGGCATAGAGAAGATCCTGACAGTAGGCGGAGCCCAGGCCATCGCCGCTATGGCATACGGCACCGAGAGTGTGGACCGAGTGGACGTTATTGCCGGACCGGGCAACTTGTTTGTAACGCTGGCTAAGAAAGAAGTTTACGGGCTTGTAGGCATCGACATGCTGGCAGGACCGAGCGAGATCTTAGTTATTGCAGATCAAACAGCAGATCCGGTGCTGGTTGCCTCAGACCTGCTTTCTCAAGCAGAGCACGACACAGATGCCGCAGCAATCCTGGTTACTACCTCTCAAAAGCTTGCCGAAGCTGTTAAAGGGGAACTGGAGAAGCAGCTGGAGGAGTTGCCAAGAAAAGACTATGCGGTATCTTCCCTGGAAAACCACGGAGCTCTCATCGTTGCAAAGGACTTGAAGGAAGCTGCCGATGTAGCCAATCAGATTTCTCCGGAACACTTGGAAGTCCAGGTTGAAGATCCGGATCAGGTGCTCCCCCTTCTGGAGAATGCTGGAGCGATCTTTATCGGTAAGTACGCGTCCGAGCCGTTAGGCGATTATGTGCTCGGGCCAAACCACGTGCTTCCCACTTCAGGCACTGCAAGATTTAGCTCTCCTCTTTCGGTTCAGACCTTTCTCAAAGCTTCAAGTCTCTTGAAAGTAAATAGACAGGGTTTCCTTAAGGTTAAAGACGGAGCCATGAAGATCGCCGAAGTAGAAGGCCTCGACGCCCACAGACTTTCTGTCTACAGGAGGGAAAAGGCATGAGACGTGCAGAGTACAGCCGGATGTCCGAAGAGACGAAAATCAGCTGCATGCTGAATCTCGACGGCACCGGAAAAGCTGAGGTAAAGACCGGAGTTGGCTTTCTGGACCATCTCCTCACCCTCTTTACCTTCCACAGTGGATTTGACTTGACGCTGAACGCCGAAGGCGACATCTACGTCGACGATCACCACACAGTTGAAGATGTGGGCATCGTCTTAGGTACAGCTCTGGACAAAGCTCTAGGAGACAGGCTGGGCATCAACCGCTATGGCTTTTTCCTTCTTCCCATGGACGAAACGCTGGCGAGAGTGGTGTGCGATATCTCAGGAAGGCCTTATTTAGTGCTTGAGGCCGCCTTTACCCGAGAAATGATTGGAGATCTAGCTACAGAAAACCTAAAAGAGCTGCTTAAGAGTTTAGCCAACAAAGCGGGGCTTACCCTGCACATCGATATTCTGCGTGGAGAAAACAACCACCACATGGCAGAGGCTATATTCAAAGCTCTAGGCAGAGCGCTTGGTGAAGCGGTGAAGGTCACTTCGGATAGAAACCCGTCAACAAAGGGACTCATCGACTAGAAAGGTGGAAAACCATGCTCTTTATTCCAGCTATAGACATTAGGAAAGGAAAAGCCGTACGTCTATTCCAAGGAGACTACAACCAGGAAACGATCTACAGCGAGAACCCTCTGGAACTTGCCGAAGCCTTTGCAGACAGTGGTGCCAGGAGGATCCATGTGGTGGATCTGGATGCAGCTAAGGGAGACGGATCAAACAGGGAGATCATCTGCCAGTTGGCCAAAAAGACCTCTGCAGTGATCGATACCGGAGGTGGCGTCCGCACAGAGTCCGATATCGAGGAACTGCTCGGAGCGGGAGTCTCTAGGGTGGTCTTGGGGACCGTAGCTCTAGAGAACCCCCAATTGGTCCAGTGGGCAGTGGCAAACTATCCCGGTCAGATCACCGTTGGTATTGATGCTAAAGGCGGCATTGTCAAGGTCAGAGGCTGGCTGGAGGGAGAAGGAAAGCTGGGCATGGATCTCGCGCGGGAGATGGTAGATTTAGGTGTAGATGAGATCATCTACACCGACATCGAAAAAGACGGCACCCTAGAAGGACCTAACGAGCAAATCTACGAGGAGCTGTGCAAGTTCCCGGTTAGAATTATCGCTTCCGGAGGGGTATCGTCCCTGGAAGACCTCAAAAGGCTTAAAAAAATACCCCTGTATGGGGTAATTGCAGGTCGAGCGATATACGAAGGTAAGTTCACAGTCAGAGAAGCGTTGGAGGCTTTAACATGAGAATGGTAAAAGTTATACCATGTTTGGATTTCAAAGACGGTAAGGTAGTTAAAGGCGTAGGATTCACCGGGCTGAAAGAAGTAGGTGACCCTGTAAGCTTTGCCAAGAAGTACCGAGATGCAGGCGCAGATGAGCTGGTGTTTCTAGACATCTCTGCAACCGTCGAGGGAAGGGACACTGCTGCAGGTTATGTGAAGGAAATCGCACAGGCTATCGACATTCCCCTAACCGTAGGGGGAGGCATCAAGAGCATAGAGGACATGGAGAGACTGTTTGCTCTTGGCGCAAGCAAGGTTTCAGTAAACAGCGCTGCAGTCAAAAACCCCAATCTTGTCAGCGAGGCTTCTGCGAAGTTCGGCAAAGATAGGATTGTCATTGCCATCGACGCTGCTAGATCTGGAGACAGCTGGACGGTGCTCACCTACGCCGGAGAGAAAGACGAAGGACTGGACGTGGTCGCTTGGGCAAAAGAAGTTGAGGAGCGAGGCGCAGGAGCGATCCTTGTAACTAGCAAGGATTTCGATGGCGCGCAAAAGGGTTATGATCTAGAGCTACTCGGAGCACTCAAGCAAGCGGTGAACATTCCGGTCATCGCCTCAGGAGGAGCCGGCAACCTGGAGGACTTCAAAGCCGGAGTTGAAGCAGGAGCAGACGCAGTGCTTGCCGCTTCGGTTTTCCACTTCGATCAGATCTCTGTCAGAGAACTCAAAGAGTACCTGGCCGCAAACGGTATCCCGGTATCTGCGAAAGGGCTAGAACCTGCGTTTAACAGTGATGGTTTGGTTCCTGCTATTGCCGTAGACTACCTGGACAACAGAGTGCTCATGCAGGCCTATATGAATAAGGAAGCTTGGGAGAAGACGCTGCAGACCAAAAGAGCTACGTACTTCAGCAGGAGCAGGAAAAAACTCTGGGTCAAAGGAGAAGAGAGCGGAAACATCCAGCTTGTAAAAGACATCGCTCTTGACTGCGACAGAGACTGCGTTTTGCTCTATGTAGAACAGAAAGGTCCAGCGTGTCACACCGGAAACGAGACCTGCTTTTACACTCGCCTATGTGGTGAAGACGGCACGATAGGTGAAGCCTTGACAATGGTCAGCCGTACCGTTCGCAATCGCAAGGAAAACCCCAAATCGGGATCTTATACCAACTACCTCTTCGACCAAGGTATCGACAAGATCCTGAAAAAGGTTGGTGAAGAGACTGCAGAAGTGATTATCGCTGCGAAAAACAACTCCAGCTCTGAGTTGATCTATGAAGTTGCCGACCTAATGTATCACCTATCGGTCCTTCTTGAGGAAAGGCAGCTCACCTGGCAGGACATTGCCGCAGAACTCAAAGGTCGCGCACGGTAGCTTGTAGCCGAGAATGCAGATTTTTCCTGTTATCTGCAGGAATTTACTGCACAATGTTCAATATAAAAAAAGGAAAGCACAAATAACTTTGTGCTTTCCTTTACTCAGATTGAGTTATGGGAGTATGTTGGGGTGGGGGGAGATGCCGGGGGGTAACCGGCATCTTTATGAAAAAGGGTGTTGGGATATATAAAAATTTAGGTGATTGCTTGGTTGTGTTCCTCCGGTGCACATATAACGGTGCAAAGCCCAAATAGTTACACCTAATTTTGTTTTCTGGCTTTCCACATAAAGAAACACTTGGTTTTACCCAAGCGTTTCTTTGACAGAAAGCAGAACGGTAGGTGGTATCTACCTAGGTTCGTGAAGGCGAGCTTCTTGCGAACCTTATTGGGTGGAGGATGTTGGGGTTAAGAATCAAAGAATAAAGGTGGGTGGATGGAAGAGTAACTGCTTACTCTTCCATCAGGGAAATAAGAATAAAAGTTTTATAAATGTATATATGAAAACATTTAAGATCCAAGGGGTTGGATGTCGGGGGTGGCCGACATCCAAATGAAAAGGGTGTTGGGGTATAAAATGTTAAGTGAATTGCATCGGATTAGTTGTTGGTTTTGAGTTTCACCTATATAACGGTAGGGGGGCGAAAAAGTTACACCTAAAACGAAAAGTTTTTTGGTTTTTTTCGAAACCAGTTCCTAACGTTATATTAAGAAAGGGATTGGTTTGCGGTTTCGATGCCGGGGGGTTACCGGCATCTGTATATAAAGGGTGTTGGAAATAAATGAAACGAATAAAAGCATTTTGGCTTTCATCTGTTTTCAATAGTATAACGGAGAGACCCCAAAAAAGTTACACCTTTTTTAAAACTTTTTTCGCCTACATATATCACAACATAGTATACTGTTTTTGAGCAGGACTTGACCTGGATGTGCTGAAGAAAGAGACTAAAGGCTTGGCTAAAGAGCTAAGGGGGCTACTGAAATGACCAGCAAGGCTTACAAAGCGGCCTGTCGTTACATACTGGGTCTTCTGGATGCAAAGGCAGAGTTTTCTGTTGCACTGAACAGCGTCATTGCCTACTGTCAGAAACAGTTTCCCCATGAGAACTTCGAAGTCTTCAGAAATGAAAGGCTTATCAACGAAGAAATAGAATACCTGTACAAATGGTTTGGAGCGATTATTGAGGAGTCTCCGCCTCCAGAGGAGATTGCAATTCTGTGGTTCTATATTGTCACGGAAAACGTAGCCGGAGAATACAGTATGGACTTTTGTTTTGCAGGAGACAGAAAACAAGAGCCCAAGAGGTTTGGCGATGGTCTCTTGGAATCCCCAGAGTACCTGCCAAACAACCATCTGGCTCATTCTAGTCTCCTTGAGTCTTGGGCAGACGCTTTCGAGAATCTGCCTTTTGAGTCCAGCTTTTTTGTAGAGTACATGCTGGGAATGACCTACGGCAGCTTCTTAGCAAGGGACCTTGCGATACGTTTTGCCGACAAGCTTACAGCAGCAAGTCCGCGAATTGTGAAAGCAGGGTTCCGGCTTGGAGACTTGGTCAAAGTGGGGACAATCGAAAACGGTGTATTCACTCGCAGCATTGAATAGGCGGTAAAGAGTTGCTCTTTACCGCCTTAATCTATCTTTTTAAGTTTGGCATATTCAAGAAGCAGTTTTTTCAATCCTGAACTGTCGAACACGACCGCAGCTTCCCGAGAAGCGCCTTCGCCCTTCACCTCTATGACGATGCCCTTTCCAAACTTCTCGTGGACCACTTTATCACCGCTTTTAAGATCAGGTGAGGGCTGTCCCGAGTTGGTCTTAACCGAAACAGCAGCTTTTTCTGTATCGGAATCGTCTGCTTCATCTGGAAGCTCACTGAGAAAACGGGAAGGCATGTTGTAGGAAGTCTGCCCCCAGAGAAATCTGGTTTCGGCGTAAGTCAGGTAGCAGAGATGCATAGCCCTGGTGATGGCTACGTAGCAGAGTCTTCTTTCTTCTTCCATCTGGTGCTCGTCGTATAGAGAGCGAGACGATGGGAAGAGACCTTCCTCAAGACCGGTTACAAACACTACGGGAAACTCCAGGCCTTTGGCTGAGTGGATAGTCATGAAGGAGACGGCATTGCTTTCGTCACTGTAGCGATCTATATCGCTAATCAGGGATATCTCTTCCAGGAAGCCGTTCAAGGACCCCTGGTCTTTTGCCCGTTCGTCGTAGCTTTTTGTTACGCTGAGAAACTCCTTTAAGTTGTCGATTCTAGACAGCGCCTCATCGGTTCCTTCGTTTTCCAGCATCTCCATGTACCCGCTGGTCTTCCAAATGGACTCTACGAGTTCTGTGATGGTGAGTTGATCCTGAGTTGCGGTCAAGTGATACCAGTTCTCAGCAAACTCAGTAAGAACTTTTAGTTTGCCGCCCAGTCCGGGTATGCTTTTTGCTTGTAGCAGCGTATCCAAATAGCTCAAACCGAGCATTTCTTTACTCTGCTCGATCTTGGCGATGGTCGCAGGCCCGATTCCTCTTCTCGGTGTATTGATCGCGCGATTGAAGGAAATCGTGTCGTAGGGGTTGGCAATTAACCGGAGATAAGCCAGTGTATCTTTGATTTCGGCCCGATCGTAGAAACGGATACCGCCGTAGATGACATGGGGCAAGTTGTTGTTCAAAAACACTTCTTCAATAACGCGAGACTGGGAGTTCATGCGGTAAAGGATTGCAATATCCTTGAGTCGAACTCCTTTTTTTGTTAGTCGTTTGATCTCGTCTGCAATAAATTGTGCCTCGTGCCTTTCGGAGGCTGCCCTGTACACGATAACTTTCTCGCCTTTGGGGTTTTCAGTCCAGAGGGTTTTAGGTTTGCGGTTTAGGTTGTGAGAAATGACGCTATTTGCCGCTTCCAGAATCCTGCAGGTGGAACGGTAGTTCTGCTCCAGCTTGATGGTTGTAGTGTTAGGGAAGTCCTTTTCGAACTCGAGGATGTTTCTGATGTCTGCATCGCGCCAGCTGTAAATGGATTGGTCGTCGTCTCCAACAACGCAGATGTTCTTGTGGTCTGCAGCAAGGAGAGCAACGAGGATGTACTGAGTGTGGTTGGTGTCCTGATACTCATCCACCATAATATATTGGTAGCGATCCTGGTACTTCTTTAAGATCTCGGGATGCTTCTTAAAGAGCAGTACTGTTTGGACGATGAGGTCGTCAAAATCCACTGCATTGCTTTCTCTGAGCTTGCTTTGGTAAAGTTTATAAAACTGCTTGATTTTCTCTTCGGTAAAGCTGTCTTCGGGATAGTCTTCCGGAAGAATAAGATTGTTTTTTGCCGTAGACACAGCGCCCAGCATCATTTTTTCTGGGAAGCGCTTCGGATCAAGATTCAGTTCCGACAGAACCTTTTTCGCTAAGTTTTCGGAGTCGTTTGCATCATATATGGTGAATCCCCTCTTGATGCCGATGTGCTCGCCTTCTATTCTAAGCAGTCTGGCACAAAAAGAGTGGAAAGTACTGATGGTTACGAAATCCGCAACAGGACCAATGAGACCCTTAACGCGATCTTGCATCTCACTGGCTGCTTTATTGGTGAAGGTAACCGCAAGGATGTTCATGGGTTTGACCTTGTAGTGTGCGATCAGGTAGGCGATGCGGTGGGTGATAACCCGAGTTTTACCGCTGCCGGCTCCGGCAATGATAAGCAGAGGACCTGTGTGGTGCTGTACTGCTTGTTGCTGCTGGGGATTGAGGTTTTTCAGTAATAGTTCAGAGTTCAAAAGCCACACCTCCACTTGGCTTTTTCGCCACCACTTTTTCTAACCCTGCAAAATAGGGTAAATACAAACTGATGATAGGAAGATACATTATGAAACTACCGCAAAGTTTTATTTTAGAGATGGAAGCTCTTTTAGGGGAGAAGCTGCCTGGGTTTTTGCATGCTGTAACTGAAGAAAGCGCAAGACCCGGGCTCAGGGTTAACACCTTGAAAATCGCCGTAGACGAGTTTTTAGAACGCTCTCCCTGGCCTTTGGAAGAAGTACCGTGGTGTCCTGAAGGCTTCTATTATCCTGAGGACGCAAGACCGGCAAAACACCCCTTTTACCATGCCGGACTGTTCTACCTCCAAGAGCCTTCGGCTATGGCACCTGTGGTGATCCTGGATCCCCAGCCCGGCGACAGAGTGCTGGACCTCTGCAGTGCTCCTGGAGGGAAAACCCTGCAGATCGCAGCTAGAATGAAGGGTGAAGGTGTCATCGTTGCCAATGATGTTTACCCCGATCGTTTAAAGGCCCTGAGCAGAAACGTAGAGCAGGCCGGTGTGAGAAGCGCAGCGGTGCTCCAAGAAAGCCCCCTTAATCTGCAGAAACGTTTTGCAGGTTACTTCAACAAAATACTTATCGATGCACCGTGCTCAGGAGAAGGCATGTTCCGCAAAGATCCTCGGGGCATAAAGGCCTGGGAAGAATATCCGCCGGAGTTCTGTCAGAAGAGGCAGCGTGGCATTTTGGAAGAAGCAAGTACCCTTCTGCAGCCTGGAGGCGTGCTGGTCTATTCGACCTGCACTTTCAACCGGAGCGAAAACGAAGACGTCCTCAGGGACTTCCTAAACCACAATCAGGACTTTGAAGGGGTAGCCCTAGAGCCTCGCTCCGGTTTGGTACGCGGGCTTGAAGACTATACACTCAGGCTTTGGCCTCATCTAGTGGAAGGAGAAGGTCATTTCCTTGCCAAAGTGAGGAGAAAAGGGGAAGCCCAGGAGACATCTGGTTTCCGCAAAGAGAGAAGCGGCGTTTTACCAGGTCTTTTTCAGGAGTTTTGGGAAGAAAACATTAGCTTTGCTGCAGATGACTTCAGGCTGGAGGCCTATGGCGATCATCTGTTCTATGTAAAGAAAGATCTTCCGTCACTAGACGGGCTGAAGGTATCCCGTCCAGGCTGGTTTTTAGGCCAAATCAAACCGAAGCGGTTCGAACCGTCTCAGGCCTTGATTATGGCATTAAAAGCCCATCAGGTAAAGCGGAAGGTAGTGCTGGATCTAAAAGATCAGAGGTTGAATGCATACCTCAAAGGGCAGACATTCAGCGCAGACGGTCCGGCAGGCTGGGTTGGTGTATTCTTAGGCGACTTTCCTTTAGGATGGGGAAAGATCACAGGAGGTACACTGAAAAATCACTATCCTAAAGGATGGAGGATGACATAATGGAGCGTTTGGACAAAATCCTCGCTCATTTAGGTACCGGTACCAGAAAAGAGGTGCGCTCCCTAATAAGAGCAGGGCTTGTAACAGTTGACGATACCGTGATAACCGATCCCGGATACAAGATCGATCCTGAACATGTTAAGATAGAAGTTGATGGCCAGGAGCTGGCCTATTTGCGCCACATTTACATCATGATGAACAAACCTTCGGGATACATCACCGCAACTGAAGATCGGTTTCAAAGTACGGTTCTGGACTTGATCGATCCGTCAGATTGGCGCAGAGACCTGTTTCCTGTGGGCAGACTGGACAAAGATACAGAAGGCCTTCTGCTCCTAACAAACGACGGAGCGCTTGCGCATATGCTTACAGCGCCCAAGTATAAAGTGCCTAAAAAGTACTACTTCGAAACCATGGAGGAAATCGACGAAAAGCGCCTGAGGACTCTTCTCGAAGGCGTTGATTTAGGCGATTTTATCGCCAAAGCAACAAGTGTGGAAAAACTCGGCCCGAAAGAAGGAGTACTGGTTATCGAAGAAGACAAGTTCCACCAAGTAAAGCGAATGTGTGCAGCACTGGGATATACGATTGTGTACCTAGAGAGGACAGAGTTCGGTCCGCTCTTTTTAGATAGAAGCCTTCCAAGAGGCGGATACCGGTACCTTACAGAAGAAGAATTGGCTTCTCTCAAAGAAGCAGTTAGGTAAATTGACTCAGCTCGGGTGAAGGGGGTGACATCATGGAGCAGAAGGACAACGTAGAACAGAAACATCCAGACGATTTCAAAGATCTTTATGACCGCTACGTCAAAAAGATCAACGATTACCTGCTCCGGATGTCAGGAGACCCCTTGGTTGCCGAGGAGCTGACCCAGGAGACGTTCTACAGGGCATTTACCAACCTGAGGTCTTTCAAAGGTGACAAAGTGGGCGCATGGCTGTTTCGCATCGCCCACAACCTTTATATCGACGAATACCGGCAAAGGAAGCACTTTGCCGGAGCGGAGATGCTCGACATCCAACCTGCAATCTATCCAGGGGATCTTCCGGAGAAGCACCTTGAATCTGTAGAGACCCAAAAGCGGGTTCAACAGATCCTGCAAAAACTGCCGGAAAACTACAGATCGATCCTGCTCCTTAGAGACCACCTGGGATTGTCTTATGACGATATAGCCGAAACCATTGGAAAATCTAGTTCAACGGTTAAGGTCACCTTGTTTCGTGCAAGAGCCAAGTTCAGAGAACTGTACACAGCCTTTGAACAAAAAGGAGGGAACAAAGTTGAGAGATAAGTGTGATGTTGTCCAGGACCTTTTGCCAATTTACTTAGATGGAGAGCTTCGCGAAGGGACCAAGCGTTTTGTAGAAGAACACCTTAAAGAATGCAGCACATGCAGGCAGGTCTTGGAAGACTCTTTTGAGGGCGAAAAGCTGTTCAGAGAGGTTATTCAAGACAGCCGCATTGATGCCATGTCTGCTAGAAAAATGTGGTACAAATCAATGCTTAAATATCTTGTAAAACCTGCATTTTGGGTGTTCATGATTGCTCTCATCGGCGTGATTATCTTTGCTACCATCGTTTCTCGTCCAAACTTGCTTAATTATGAGATACTGACCACTGCTGCATCAGCAGAGGAGATGCTGCACCCGGGATTTTTCAAGGCTAGCCTTAATCGCGAAAGCATCAACGCTCTGAACTTCAACCTTGAGAAGTTCTCCAGTCCTAGCGACAACATCCGCACCACCTATCAGTACCGCGTAAGTTTGGTGAATGATTCGCTCATTTTTGAAAGACTGTATTCGTTCGAGGACAGTTCAGTTGAACTCTATTACCCCGATGTGGCAACGCCAAAGCCGGCTATGATGGATCCCACCATCGTTGCAGAGATGCTCGAGCCGACTCTGTTTACCCTCAGCTTCAACCGCTTCGTCACTTTGCAGGAACTCGAAGTCCTCTTTGAAAGTAGCGATATTGAGGTTTTGTGGTTGGGCATTGCATCGCGGAATCTCCACGATACCACTAAGTGGTTGAGCTTTTGGGATAACTGGGGCCTTCCCGTCTACTACTTACAAAGCAACATCCAGCGGCGGAAAAACGCAGTCGAGGATGAAATGCGTAAGCGGGTAAAGTCGTTTACCGATTACGGCAAGTATTTGGCAGGAATTGATCCCTACCTGTCGCAAAGATTAGAGTATGTGAATGAAAATGGCATCCAGGTTTATGGAGTAGTTGTTCGGACCAAAGGTCCTGTGATGTTGGATTGGTTGGAGAAGTACCCCCTTGTCCGCTACTTTAGGCGGATGTCTTAAAGTCTTTGATATGGAGGGATAACTGTGGAGAAAATCACCCAAGCAGAAGTGCAAGAAGTGAAGCAGTTTTGCGAAAAAGTGAAGGACAATGTGGAAAAGGTTATTATCGGCAAGTCGAAAGTTATCGATCAAGTTCTTGTTGCACTTCTCTGTGCGGGACACGTCCTTACCGAAGATGTTCCTGGAACAGGAAAGACGATGCTAGCACGCAGCCTTGCCATCAGCCTCGGGCTGGAGTTCAACCGCATTCAGTTTACCCCAGACCTTCTTCCATCTGACGTGACTGGAGTTTCGGTGTTCAACCAAAAAACCTCAGAGTTTGAGTTCAAAGAAGGTCCGATCTTCGCACAGATCGTGCTTGCTGACGAGATCAACCGCGCCACACCCAGAACTCAGTCGGCGCTTTTGGAGTGTATGGAAGAGAAGCAGGTAACTACAGATGGCAAGACTCGGAAACTGCCAAAGCCGTTTCTGGTTATTGCAACCCAGAACCCTGTGGAGTACGAAGGTACGTTCCCTCTCCCAGAAGCCCAGCTTGACAGGTTCTTGATGAAGATCAGCTTGGGCTACCCTACAGAAAACGAAGAAAACGAAATTCTCGTAAGACTTCAGTACACCCATCCGGTGGAAACCATCGAGTCCGTTGCAGATGGAAGCAGCTTGGTACGCATGCAGGAACTGGTGAAAAAGACGTTCGTAGAGGAATCAGTGCGGGAGTATATCGTTCGTTTAGTTCACGCAACCAGAAATCACGGCGACGTCTCCATCGGCGCATCGCCTAGGGGTTCCCTTGCCCTGTACAAAACAGCTCAAGCTTATGCCACCATTAAGGGTAGAGAGTACGTCATACCCGACGATGTTAAGTACCTTGCTCCGTTAACATTGAGCCATAGAATAATTATCAAACCCGAAAGCAGCCTGAGAGGAAAGACACCAGAGAAGGTTTTAGAAGAGATTCTGGAGACCGTGCCTGTAGAGCTCGAAAGTCTAAAATCCTAAACTGGTAATCTTGAGAGAAAGGAGTAGCAACCAGAGGTAATGCCAGTGTATCGCCTCTGTTGCACGTGCAAAAAGTGCCCTACTGGAGAGCCTTAATCTGGATTGCGGGTATTTCTGCCTTGCTTTTCAAAGGCCCGTTCATCTATTTCATGTTCTACCTGCTCCTTTTGGTCTGGCTGATACCGCCCATGCTTCTGAGAAGCAGCGAAAAACATCTGCGGATTACCAGAGAGATTGAAACCGACGCAGTCTTCTTCGGCGAGCGTATGAAGGTCAAGATCAAAGTGCAAAACGCCAGTAGATTTCCCTTGGTCTGGCTGAAGATCAGAGAAGCCTGTCCCAGACAGATCGGACCTAAAATGAGATCCAGTGTGAGCTGGGTGGTCTCTCTGAAGCCAGGCGAAACCAAAACGCTGGAATACCACATCTTCGGCGGTAAAAGAGGGGCATATGTAATCGGGCCGATAAAACTGGAGTTAGGAGATATTTTCGGGCTTTACAAACGAGAACTTGAACTGCAGTTGTTTGATTTTGTTACGGTCTATCCAAAGGTAGTTCCCATAGAAGAGCTGGGGCTCACTTCCACTCAGCCTATAGGGAATTTGAAACATCCTCAAAAAATCTATGAAGATCCTCTTAAAATCGCCGGGCTCAGAGACTACAAGCCTGGAGATTCGCCGAAGCACATTTCCTGGAAAGCTACGGCAAGACAGGAAAAGCTTATGGTACGTGAGTATGAAGCCACGATGACACTAGATACTATGATCCTGGTTGACTTGGACAGCAGAGATTATGTTTCTGCCACCTATGAAAACGCTAAGGAGCTGGCGATCAGCGTTGCTGCTTCGATTACAGCGCACCTCACAAGAAAAAGGCAGGCAATTGGTCTGGCCACCAATGGTGTGCCAATGGCGGAAGCATCGGCTCATTCGGACACCAGGATCCTTGATGATGAACCGCTGGAGAACATCATGCCCAAGAAAGGTCAGGGTAGGCAGTTCTTAGAGATTCTCTCCCGCATCGAAGGTACAAGCAGCGGAGAATCGTTTGTCGGTTTGTGCCAAAGGATGAAGGCAAAGCTTCCTTGGGGTACCACAGTTGTTATGATCGTCCCAAGGGATACAGATGAGTTGATGAGATTTGCCCAGTCGCTGATTGAAAGTGGCTTCAAAGTGGTGATCATTACAGTTCAGAGCGCGAAGTTCAGAGAGTATCTTGGCAGGTCGACGACCTCCTCCTTGATTCTCTATCAGATTAGAGAGGAGGATGAGATGAGTGTCCTCGAACGGAAACGAGAAGCATGAGCAAAATCTAATTATTTGGTTCATACCGTTTCTTTTAGCCTTGGTGGGTTTTGGCTTTGTCGCCGTCATGGCAGAGATCATGAGCTTCATATGGCCAGACATTGTTGATCTCCGGTATTATCTGGGCTTTTTCGGCGTCATTATGGTCTTTTTCGGCTACTTTGCAACTGCAAGACCGGAGTCATACGAGAGAAAGAGATCCCGCATACCGGAAGTTATAGCGCTGATTTTCCTAAGTAAGCTGTACACCGCATTTGTGCTTCCTTGGGACCAGTTCGTTTCCAGGCTGGTGCCTGCTAAGTTTCTTGAAGTGAACTTTTTCTTCGCATTTATTTTGCTGTACTTCGTTTGGGTTCTGGCGCGGAGCGCCGGGAACTTGGCCCTTACAATGACCCAATCCATTGTTGATAGAGAACTAAGGAAACAGCAAGACGAAAGCTACCTCGGAGTTGCCGTCAGAGAGTCGATAACCGGATTGAAGCTAATCAAATATCTCTTCATACCCATGATCGTCGTGCTGATTTTTGTTATCGGTGCAGAGCAGAGCTTCCAAGAGCAGGTTGCCCAAAGTACAGTGTTCAAACTTAAAGTGAACCTTTTTGGTGGAGTTATGGCTGCAGCAACCATCGCTATGGCAACGTTAGTTCTGTATCTACAAAAGAACTACCAGTGGGAGAGCGAAAGGGCCGAAGTCGAGAAGGACTTGGGTTTCAAGTGGGTGATTTGGTCGTTAGCCTTCGTCCTGCTGTTTACAGCTGTCGCTGCTTTCCTGCCGGGAGACCTGTCGCCAGTATACTTCTACATCCCCAATGCCATTAAAGCACTGCTGCCTTTCATGCATAGGGATATGCCCACAGGTCCGGTGTTCCAGCAGCGTGAGAAGAACGAACCTGTTGAGCCGCCAATCCTAGACGAGCAGACGATGGGTAAGCACCACAGCGCACTCCTTACCACTATAACCGCCACTGTACAGACTTTGATCGCCATCGCTATCGCGGTCACAGCCTTCTACTATTTGCTCAGAGTCCTTTACGAAAACTCCGATGAGCTGAAGCGTTTGGTGGACAATATCGTCCGAACCTTTAAGTATTTCATCAACGCGCTGAAAAGTCTGTTCATCAAAACCGAAACAGGTAAGGTAGATAAGAAGACTTTGGCTGAGCAAGTAGATCAGTTTTTCAAACGTAGGAAAATCACCTACAACAAGGTGGGCATCAATGAAGTCCGCAGATTGTACGGAGAGCTGCTCCTTGAGGCCGAAAGCCGGGGCATTCGCAGAGAAGCATATGCTACTGCTTCGGAGTTTGCGGTGGTGCTGGAAAACCTGTTCCCAGAGAGGGTTCAGGAAATTGTTGATCTCACTAGAATGTACGAAGATGCAAGGTACAATAAAGATCCCGATGAGGAGACCAGCAAAAAAGCCAAAGGCCTGTTTAGCGTAGTGGTCCAAACGGTTAGAAGCTACACAAGGCGTTCAGGTAGAAAGCGAGATGCTAGTGTCGAAGATTAGAAGACGTTTGTAAAAAGCATAAAAAGGCGCTGAGCCGGTTGGCTCAGCGCTCATCCTTAAATGTTCGGGATCTGCCAGTCGATTTCAGAAAGACCGTTTGCCTTCAGGAAGGCGTTGGTTTTAGAAAAATGCCTGCACCCGAAAAACCCTCTGCTTGCAGAGAGAGGGCTGGGGTGAGACGCAGTCAGGACCAGATGTTTGGGGTTATTGAGGAACATCCGTTTCGCTTTGGCGTTGTTGCCCCAAAGGAGGTAGACCACAGGAGCGTCTTTTTTGTTTAGAATCTGAATAATGGCGTCTGTCAGCTGTTGCCAGCCGATGCCCCGATGAGAGTTAGCTTGGTTGGCAACCACAGTAAGGCTGGTGTTTAAAAGCAGCACCCCCTGCTGCGCCCAGGGGGCAAGATACCCGTTGTTTGGAATGTAGCAGCCAAGATCGTCTGATAGCTCTTTGTAGATATTCATCAGTGAGGGAGGGATTTCCACTCCCTTCTGTACGGAAAAGGCCAGCCCGTGAGCTTGATTTTCTCCGTGATACGGATCTTGACCTAAGATAACTACTTTGGTATCCTTGTACGGGGTCAACTTGAGGGCTTCATAGATTTTGTACATGTCGGGATAGACGGTTTTTGTACGGTATTCTCTGATCAAAATTTTTCTGAGTCTTTGATAGTATTCTTTCTGGAATTCTTCTTTAAGCAGTTCGTCCCAATCGTTTCCCAAATGTACCATCTTACAGTTCACTCCTATGTAAAGCTTCGATAAAATGCGGTGGTTTTTTCGCAGATTCGGCGCTTTTCCTTGAGCGCTTTTTTTGTTTGCAGTTTTCCACTGTTGTTACTTCTAGTTTTCGGCGGGATTACCTTTTTCGTCCGAATGCTCTAGGTATTTAGTCCCAAGGTGAAACGTTTCTGTTAACTTTTCGGTTTTTTACGCGTCATATTCAGTGAAACGGTAAGATATACCTATTTAATTCCTAGCTGGGTTTTTGTTACAGTTTACTTGGAGTAAACTGAATACGTCAAAGGGGAGGGTTATTGTGCCTTATTTTCTACTGCTGGTTATTATAGCTGCTACGCTACTTATTTCTGTTAAGTTCGTCTACCTGCTGTACACCATTAACAAGAAAAAGAAAGAGCAGCAGATAATCACTCCTTCTGAGAGGATTCAATTACGGATTTGGTCGATAGTGTTTACCTGTACTATCGTCGGAGTATTAGTAGGAGTAAGTTCTGCGTTAATATCTTACATCTAAGGTTACCGCAAGTTATCAAGAAGAAAAACGGCTTTATAAATTTTAATTGTCATTCAATAGAATAGGACCTAATAGGAAAACCAACTGAGACGAAAAACTCAGTTGGTTTTCTCGTTTGGTTGTAGTAAAATGCAACAGTAGCGCATAAGCTTACATAACTGAAATCCTTTGCAGCTTACCTTGCTTCCGCTGACTGAGTATAGACAGAATCGGTTTTAAGGTGTTAAGCAGGTAGTGTATCTTAGAGCAGAACTGCAGGAGTTTGAGACTGGACTTACCACCAGCGCCATCGAAAAAAAGCAAAAAATAACTCTTGCCCACCTGTCGGTCTAATGCTATACTACTAATCAATATAGATTCTTACAGAATCTGGCCTACAAATGAATAAAAATAGCTTTCTTATCAAGAGTGGCGGAGGGACTGGCCCAATGAAGCCCAGCAACCAGCGTAATGCAAGGGTGCTAATTCCAGCAGACAAGTGTCTGAGAGATAAGAAAGGTGAAAATGACGTTTTTCGCCTCTTCTTATCGAAGAGGCTTTTTTAATGGGGGTGATCTTCTTGATCAGGTTTGAAAACGTCACGAAAATATACAAAGGCGAAAACGAAGTCGTTGCTTTAAAAAACATTGACCTCACTATTAATGATGGAGAGATCTTTGGCATTATCGGACTTTCCGGTGCCGGAAAATCAACTTTGGTACGCTGCATTAATCTCCTCGAAACACCAGATGAAGGAAGAGTGCTTGTAGACGGTGTGGATATGATGAACCTTACCCGGAGAGAGCTCCGCCAGCACCGCAAGAGTATCGGCATGATCTTTCAGCACTTCAACCTCTTGTCTTCGCGAACCGTTGCAGAGAACGTGGCCTTTCCCTTGGAGCTTAGCGGGGTTCCTAAACGGCAGAGAATTAAGAAGGTTAGAGATCTTTTAGAACTGGTTGGCTTAAGCGATAAGGCCAGAGCTTACCCCTCCCAGCTTTCGGGAGGCCAGAAGCAGAGAGTAGGCATTGCAAGGGCTCTTGCCAATGATCAAAAAATCCTGCTCTGCGATGAAGCAACCTCTGCTCTAGATCCACAGACAACTATGAGCATTCTCGAGCTCCTCAAAAAGATCAACCGAGAGCGCGGCATCACCGTTGTCATTATTACCCATGAGATGCACGTGATTAAGGAAATCTGCGACAGAGTAGCGGTGATCGAGGACGGCAGGATCATCGAAACTGGTATCGTGGAAGACGTCCTTCTCAATCCCACAACAGAAACCGCCAGAACTTTCTTAAAAACAGTCATCAAGAGCGAAGTGCCGCCAGAAGTTGCGGCACGGCTAAAAGAAAGTAACGGCGGAGAGCTGCTCCAGGTCACCTTCCTTGGAGGTAGTACTGGTGAGCCCATTATCAACGAAGTGGTCAAGAACTTCGATGTTGTGGTGAATATCCTCTACGGCAATATCGATCAGATTCACGACATAACCTTTGGCATGTTGGTGTTGAAGCTTACGGGGCCTCAGAGGAAACAGGCCAAAGCCTTCCTCGAAGAAAAGGGCCTGAAGGTGAAGGTGATAGATGATGTTTAACAATCCGATGATCTGGAATGCGCTGAAGACGGCACTTCTGGAAACTCTATACATGGTGGGAGTGTCGACGTTTTTTGCAGTGCTATTCGGCCTACCTCTCGGCATCCTGCTGACGATTACGTCCCCCGGCCACATCAAACCAAACAAGTTGATCAACACGGTCTTAGGTGCAGTAGTCAATCTAGGCCGGTCTATTCCCTTCATCATTCTAATGGTGGCGATCATCAACTTCACTAGGTGGCTTGTAGGTACTTCCATCGGCACCACCGCAGCCATCGTACCACTGAGCATCTCAGCTACGCCGTTTTTTGCCAGAGTAACCGAGCAGTCTTTAAGGGAAGTAGATAAAGGGGTGATCGAAGCTGCTGAAGCTATGGGTGCAACCACCCTGCAGATCATCTTCAAAGTACTCCTGCCCGAGGCTCTCTCGTCGCTGGTATTGGGTGTAACCATCACCGCTGTAAACCTCATCGGTTATTCAGCTATGGCAGGAGCAATCGGTGGTGGGGGACTTGGCGATCTAGCCATCAGATACGGGTATCAGCGCTTTAGGCCTGACATCATGATCATTACCGTTATCGTTTTGGTTATCTTGGTTCAGGGCGTCCAGACAGTTGGCAGCTTCATTGCCAACCGCCTTGACCACAAATAAAGGAGGTACATCAAATGAGAAAAACCATTCTAGTCTTGATATTGGCAATCACTGTTACCGCATTTGCCGCTGCAGTCACACTGAAGATCGGTGCAACCCCCAGACCCCATGCAGAGATTCTAGAAGTAATCAAACCTTTGGCTGCTGAAAAAGGAATCAACATCGAAATCGTCGTATTTACAGACTATGTTCTGCCCAATCTGGCGCTAGCAGATGGAGAACTTGATGCAAACTTCTTCCAGCATGTTCCCTACCTGGATACGTTCAAGAGCGACAGGCGCTTGGACCTTGCGTCTCTTGTGGCAGTGCATGTAGAGCCCATGGGTCTTTATTCCAACAAGATTAAAAGCCTGTCCGAGCTCAAGAACGGTGCGTTGATCGGCATCCCCAACGATCCCACAAACGGAGGCCGTGCTTTGCTTCTGCTCCAAACTGCCGGATTGATCGAAGTAGACAAAGCCGCGGGGATCACGCCTACTGTGTTTGACATCACCAAGAACCCGAAAAACCTTAAGTTTACCGAGCTTGAAGCTGCAATGCTTCCGAGATCTCTCCAGGATCTAGATGCAGCGGTAATCAACACCAACTATGCCTTAGAAGGCGGTTTGGTGCCAACGAAAGATGCCCTGATCATGGAAGGTGAAGAGTCGCCATACGCAAACATTGTTGCTGTAAGAACCGCAGATCTGGAGAAACCTGAGTTTGCGATTCTCGCGGAACTTCTAACCTCCGATGCGGTAAGAGAGTTCATCGAAACCGAGTATAAAGGTTCGATTGTTACAGCATTCTAAAACTAAAGCTGGAAACGCCCTCAGCATACAGGGCGTTTCTTTTGTGGACGTTCCAAACGGCAGGATATGGTAAATTTTTGTTTAAGATAGTATTGATAATTATGATGGTGGTGATAACATGGAAAAAAAGGCTGCTCAGCTGAAAATAGAGAAGCTACGAGAGTTAATCAACTACCACAACTATCGGTACTACGTTCTCGACGATCCGGAGGTTTCCGACGCTGAGTACGACAGTCTGATGAAAGAACTGGAAGCTCTGGAAAGAGAGTATCCAGATTTGATAACTCCCGATTCTCCGACCCAAAGGGTTGGAGGGGCAGTGTTAAGCGGCTTTCAAGCAGTTACACATGCGATTCCCCTACTGAGCCTTGCCAACGCTTACTCCCAAGAAGAGCTCGACAGTTTCGATCGGAGAGTTAGGGAACTGCTGTCCTCACCACCAAGATACACAGCAGAGTTAAAGATAGACGGTCTGGCGATCTCTCTGCTCTATCGGGATGGCGTTTTTATCAGGGGCGCCACTAGAGGAGACGGCCAAACCGGTGAAGACATTACCAACAACCTCCGGACGATCCGGTCCATTCCTCTCAAGCTCAGAGAACCGCTCGCAGGCGATCTTGAGGTGAGAGGGGAGTGTTACATGGATAAAAGGGCTTTTGAACAGCTCAACAAAGCCCAGGAGGAAAAAGGCGAAAAGCTTTTTGCCAATCCCCGCAATGCTGCAGCTGGAAGCCTCCGCCAGCTTGATCCGAAAGTAACCAGCGAGAGACAGCTGAATGTTTTTTTATATGGGCTGGGCTATTCAGACGCACTGCCCCCCGACAGCCACTACGAGACGTTACAGTGGCTTTCAAGCCTTGGTTTTCGAACCAATCCAGAAACTCAAGTCTTCGACAGCATCGATGGGGTAAAAGAGTTCATTCAATACTGGCATGAAAAGCGCGAATCACTGCCCTATGATATCGACGGTATAGTAGTGAAAGTGGACTCAAGAGTGCAGCAGGAACTTCTGGGCACGACTGCCAAATCGCCTAGATGGGCAGTTGCCTACAAATTCCCAGCAATGCAGAAGACGACAAAGGTTGAAGACATTATAGTACAGGTGGGAAGAACAGGGGCAGTGACGCCACTTGCCATTCTAGAACCGGTGTTTATTGCCGGCTCCACAGTTTCACGGGCTAGCCTTCACAACGAGGACTACGTGAAAGAAAAGGATATTCGCATTGGCGATACCGTTGTCATTCAGAAAGCGGGGGACATCATTCCCGAAGTGGTGCGCTCGGTACCAGAACTTCGGGACGGCTCCGAAAGAGTCTTCCAGATGCCTCAAAGCTGCCCTGCGTGCGGAACAAGGCTTGTGCGGGAAGCAGGAGAAGCTGTTTGGAGATGCGACAACTCTCAGTGCCCAGCAAAGCTTGTAGAAGGGCTGGTCTATTTTGCGTCAAGAGACGCTCTGGACATCGAAGGGATGGGTCCTGCTGTAGTCCAACAGCTGGTGGATGCAGGTTTGGTCAAGAATCCCGCAGATATTTTCAAGCTGACCAAGGAGCAGCTTCTTGGACTTGATCGCTTCGGTGAGCGGTCCGCAGCAAAACTTGTAGCAAGCATTGAAGAAGCCAAGGGGAGAGGACTTGCAAGACTCCTTACAGCTCTAGGCATACTACATGTAGGTACGCAAACTGCAGCATCTCTTGCGGCTTATTTCGGGTCGATGGAAAAGCTTGTCACTGCAACTGAAGATCAGCTAGCACAGGTTCCCGACATCGGCCCTGTGGTTGCATCATCAATATCTGCATTTTTCCAAAATCCCAAAAACATCCAGTTAATCGAAGAACTGAAAAAACTCGGCGTCAAAATGGATGAGCCGAAGCAGTCTAGAGGAGAAGCCTTTTCTGGCAAGACTTTTGTCGTGACCGGCACTCTCAGTCAGTTCAGCAGAAAAGAGGCCAAGGATGCCATAGAGAGCTTAGGTGGGAAGACAACCGAAAGCGTTAGCAAGAATACCGATTACCTTGTAGTAGGAGAAAAACCCGGGTCAAAACTTGATAAAGCAAGAGAACTCGGGATATCTATACTTGATGAACAGCAGTTTATCGATATGCTCACAGAAGGAGGTTATCAGAAATGAGTTCTATCACAAAAGAGACAGTTTGCTACGTGGCAGACCTGGCACGGCTCTATTTAACCGATGAAGAGATCGAGCAGATGACAGAGTCTCTGAACAAGATTCTGGAGTTTGAAGAGCAGTTAAATAGCGTTAATACAGATAACGTTGAGCCTATGGCACACGCAGTACCGCTGAACAACGTCATGCGTGAGGACGTTGTAGAAGAGTCTATGCCCATTAGAGAGGCGATGCTCAACGCTCCCGATGAAGTGGAAGGCTTCTTTAGAGTGCCTAGAATCATCGAAAAAGACTAAGGAGGGTGGACAACTTTGGATATACTAAAAAAATCAGTACTTGAACTCAGAGAGCTTCTGGACAAAGGCGAGATTTCCAGTAGGGAGATCGTCCAAGCTTATATAGATCGCATAGAAAAGACCGAGCCCAAACTGAACAGCTTCGTAACCCTGACCTTCGAAGAGGCACTCAAAGATGCCGACAGGGCAGACGAAATGATCAGAAATAAGACCCATACAACTCTTACCGGTATTCCTATTGCGCTGAAGGATAACATCAGCACATATCATGTAAAGACAACCTGTTCTTCCAAGATGTTGGAGAACTACCGTCCACCGTTTGACGCTACTGTCGTAGAGCTCATCAAACAGGCCGGTATGCCCATTCTCGGCAAGACCAACATGGATGAATTTGCTATGGGTTCGTCTACAGAGACCTCTTACTTCGGTCCCACAAAGAACCCCTGGAACCTGGAATACGTACCAGGTGGGTCTTCGGGAGGTTCTGCAGCTAGCGTTGCAGCTAAACAGGCACCTCTAGCCTTAGGAACAGATACAGGAGGTTCCATTAGGCAGCCTGCTGCATTCACCGGCATTGTAGGCATTAAGCCTACCTACGGTCTGGTTTCCCGGTATGGTGTAGTGCCGTTTGCATCTTCTCTCGATCAGGTTGGTCCTTTTGCACGAACTGTTGCAGAGAGTGCTGCTCTCCTAAGCTTGATCGCCCAGTACGACAAGTACGACTCCACCAGCTTGAACAACCCCAGACCGGACTATCTGAGATCGCTGGAGAAAGACGTTAAAGGACTTAGAGTCGGAGTTCCCAAGGAGTTTTTCATCGACGGTCTCGATGCAGAAGTGGAACAGGCTGTACGCAAAGCAGTCAAGGCTTTGGAGGATCAAGGCGCAGAGATTGTGGACATTGAACTGCCTCACTCTGACAAGGCTCTGGCTACTTACTATATTGTAGCTACAGCAGAATGCAGCTCGAACCTAGCCCGTTTTGACGGTGTAAGGTTTGGCCATCGTTCGGAGAACACCAAAGACTCAGTAACCATGTTCAAGCACACAAGAGCCGAAGGCTTCGGACCTGAAGTTAAGCGCAGAATTATGCTGGGCACCTATGCTCTCAGCGCAGGTTACTACGACGCCTACTATCTAAAAGCTCTGAAAGTACGAAGGCTGATCAAAGAAGACTTTGATAAGGCCTTTACCAAAGTCGACGTTATCATCACGCCGACAACGCCATCAACTGCATTTAAATTTGGCGAAAAAGTACAGGATCCAATAGCTATGTACCTATCTGACGTCTTCACCACTACGGCGAACCTTGCAGGCATCCCAGCTCTCAGCATGCCGGCAGGATTGTCGTCAAACAACCTGCCAATCGGCGTGCAGATCATCGCTCCAAGTCTAGCTGAAGAAGTCATGTTAAGTACGGCATATTCCATAGAAAAAGCCCTTGGCAGTATCGGCCTGCCAGAACTGGAGGTGTAGTTCATGCCACTTGAAGACTATACAATTGTAATCGGTTTAGAAGTTCATGCTGAACTAGCCACAGACTCCAAGTTGTTCTGCGGGTGTAGTACCTCTTTTGGCAGCGAGGCTAACACACAGATTTGTCCCCGGTGTCTGGGTCTGCCCGGAACCTTGCCTGTATTAAATAAAAAAGCAGTTGAGTACGCAGTACGGGCTGGTTTGGCTCTCGACTGCAAGATCAACAAGTTCAGCAAGTTCGATCGGAAAAACTACTTTTATCCCGATTTAAGCAAAGCCTACCAGATCTCCCAGTACGATCAGCCCATATGCGAGCACGGGCACGTAGAGTTTTACGTTGGTGGAGAAAAGAAGGTAGTTGGCATCACCAGAATCCATCTTGAAGAAGAGGCTGGTAAGTCTATCCATTCAGGAACGTCCATTTCAGATAGCGACTTCTCACTGGAAGACTACAACAGGTCCGGAATTCCTCTCATTGAAATCGTTTCCGAACCGGATATCCGCTCTCCTGAAGAAGCGAGAATCTACATGGAGACCTTGCGCAGCATCCTGCGCTATATAGGTGTAAGTGACTGCAAAATGGAGGAGGGCTCGCTGAGGTGCGATGCCAACATCTCCTTGATGCCGAAAGGTGCCACTGTGTTCGGCACCAGAACTGAGATCAAGAACATGAACTCGTTTAGAGCAGTGCAAAAAGCTCTTGAGTATGAAGCAGAAAGGCATGCCAAGCTTCTCGACAGTGGCGAGAAGATCGTCCAGGAGACCAGAACTTGGGATGACAACCTGGGAATCACTCTGTCAATGAGAAGCAAAGAAGAAGCTCATGACTACAGATACTTCCCAGAACCAGATCTTGTGCCGGTGATTCTCGAGGACGAGTTCGTTACCGATATCAAAAACAGCCTTCCAGAACTGCCTGCAGAGAAGTTCCGCAGATACTTAGAGGAGTTTGGACTTCCCGAGTATGATGCAGAGCTCATCACTGCCGACAGAGATCTTGCTGAGTACTTCGAAGCTGTTGTGGCTATTTACAACAAAGACTACAAGGCAGTTTCTAACTGGATTATGGGCGAGTTCATGCGCCTCATGAATGAACAGGGCATTGAGGTTGGCGAAGTGAAGATCAAACCTGAAGACTTCGCTGCTATGCTCAAGCTGATGGATGAAGGCGTTATCTCTTCGAAAATCGCTAAAGTGGTCTTTGAAGAGATGTTCAACACTGGCAAGGAGCCAAAAACCATCGTGGGAGAGAAAGGTCTGGTCCAGATCAGCGATTCGTCGGCAATCGAACAGATCGTCGCGGATGTCATTAAAGACAACCCAGGTCCGGTGGCCGAGTACCTCGGAGGCAAGGATAAGGTCCTTGGCTTCTTGGTAGGTCAGGTTATGAAGTTGAGTAAGGGCAAAGCCAACCCACAGATGGCTAATGAGTTCCTCAAAAAGGCTCTGGCCGAATTGAGTAAAAATCAATAACGTCAAGTAAAGAGGCCGCATTAAGGCGGCCTCTTTTGCATAAGTATACATAGATGATGATTGGATATTCCCTGTATACACTGATACATGATACATTGTGCTGTATGTTTATTGCCAAAAACTTGACATGATTATGCTGTCTGTAATAAGATAACTAATAACACTCTGCCCACAGAAGCTACTCGCAGAAGTAGTTTGCACGCTTTACGGGCAAGGGATACTTATCATGGAGGTGAAAAGCCTTGAATGAACCTGTAGTCAGGGGAGATAAACCGCGAATATACCTCATCGACGTCACAAATCGTGATGGAGTTCAAACAGCAAAGATCGGGCTGTCTAAACTACAGAAGACAATGATCAACCACTATCTCGATGAGATGGGCATATTTCAATCGGAGTTTGGCTTCCCAGCTTTAGAACATGAAACCAATTACATCAATGCCAACTTAAAACTACATGAAAAAGGTTTCTTTAAGAACATCAGGTTAGAAGGTTGGGTTAGGGCAACACCTGAAGATGTTTACAAAGCATTGCAATTGACTAAAGTTGAACACTTAAACCTATCGATCTCGACATCCCTTATTATGACCCACGGCAAATTTGGCGGTAGGATGAGTCGAGAAGATGTTCTAAAGATGATGACGGAAGCAGTAGATGCAGCAAGGCAAGCCGGCGTGAAGTCTATCGGTGTTAATGCTGAAGACGCTTCCCGCACTGCAGCTGAAAGAGAAGACGGTGGATACGACGAAGACTACTTACTTAAATTTGCCTTAGCTGCGAAAAAGCATGGTGCTGACCGTATTCGCTACTGCGACACTTTAGGTTACGACCGTACGCAGAGCATTTACGACACCGTTCACATGCTGGCAAAAGAGGTCCAACTGCCTATCGAGCTCCACTGCCATAACGACACCGGTTTTGCCGTAGCAAACTCTGTAGAAGGCGCTATGGGAGCGATCGATGCTGGAGTTGATGCCTACGTTAACGTGACAGTGAACGGCATGGGAGAGCGTGCAGGTAACGCAGACCTTGTCTCGGTCATCCTGGCTATCACAAAATCTCGAGGACTGAGAAATCTGGATATTTTGGATCCCAAGATCGATCTCACCAAAGCGTGGAAGATAGCCAACTACGTGGCTCGTTCTTTCCAGGTGCCGATTCCTATCAACCAAGTGGGTGTTGGTGCAAACGCTTTTGCCCACGAGTCCGGAATCCATGCTGACGGAGTCCTGAAGAACCGTAAAAACTACGAAATCTACTCTCCTGAAGAACTGGGAATACCCAGTGAGCTTACTTTAGAAAGCGGTAGAATCATTACCACCGGTGAGTATGGCGGCATCAAAGGAATGCGACATGTCTACAGTAAGATGGGTGTGGAACTTCCAGCTGACCTTGAGAGACGGATTCTGCATTTGGTGCAAATAGCGACGATGCACAATCAGCAGCCCTTAGTTGAAGACGAGCTGAAGTTTATTGCCGAGTACCCAGAGGAAGCTGCGCTTCTCATGACCGTAATACCGTAGAAAAGCTGCTGCAAGTTATTTGCAGCAGTTTTTTTGCGACCGAAAACTCCTGACTAAAGGTTGAAGAAGTAAAGGAATAGGACAGCCACAAAGAGAAAGACTTACTGTACATAAAACGCGGTTATCAGCAGAGACTTTAGGTCAGGATTAAGGGATATAGATCTGGAAGAAGGTGAAGGATCGTGAAGAAGCGTAGTGGCTTAGTGTTCGTACTACTCGCGATCACGGCAGTGGCGATTATTACAGTTGTTCTTTTGCGGAATTACTTCATGTACTACAGCGCAGAAGAAGTGATGATAGACTGGGGTGAGCTTTTCAGCCAGACCCCGGGTCAAGGTGGGGTTACCATTATAGGTTATGTGATCTATTCCGAGGGAGATGAGTTTATCTTGGATGTGGTGCGGCAGGATGGGCCTACAGTGAGAGCGCCGTCGCTGTACCACATTGCCGACTTCACCAAAGTCTGGCAGCGGAATAGATGGATGAAGCTGAAGAAGACACCGGAGGTGGGCAGCGCTGTTATAATGCATGTTCCGTGGCTTGGCGATCATTCCAATCAAGTGGCGGGAATTGAATTTTTGGATCTCGATCTCATCGACGGCGACTTGGAAAACATCGAAAAGTGGTCTGGAGTTACTGACATCCTTGGACGTCTTATCAAAGAATCCAGAGCTTTGTGGGAAAAGGAAGGGTTAGAGGTTGTAGATATCCAGGTGGATGTAACAGCCGAAGGCATCGAACTTACCGGATTTGATAAAGCCCATAAAGGAGGAATAGCTCACAGCATATGCCACTTCTACACGTCGGATGGCGAGTTTATCAGCAGCGAGAAGTTTCTCCCATTCGATATGTTTGATATTCAGGTGGAATATGCAGGAGATCTTTACATGATGAAAAGTCGTTACGTGTCCTTAAGTGACTTGGATCTGGGAGAAGATGATCTGGAATTCATAGGTAGAGATTTCTACTACCGCTATCGGCTTTATTCTGTAAAAGGTCAGAACGACTACCTGATTTCAGAGTCGGGATGGGAAGGTATGTATCATGTGTGGGAGAAGAATGCACAGGAGTTGTCGGAATTTTAGAGACGGGCTGGCTTCTTGACAAGGGCAAACAGAAGTTCACTTCCGGGCTCTAAAAAGGTGCAGCGAAACCAATTGTGTTAGTATATAAAA
>LFSI01000039.1:0-3231 GCA_001512545.1 Clostridia bacterium DTU065
TTAGCTTGAGCCAACATAGCGGTTGCAGCTTGTTGGAGAATGTTGTTCTTGGTGAATGCCATGATCTCTTCAGCCATGTCTAGGTCACGAATACGGGACTCAGCAGCTTGGAGGTTCTCAGCAGAGGTGCCGAGGTTAGCAATGGTGTGCTCTAGGCGGTTCTGCATCGCACCGAGTTCAGAACGTTGGGCAGACACTGTTTCAAGCGCATCATTGATCGTTGTAATAGCTGCGTCAGCCATTTTTTGGGAGGAAACGTTAATTCCAACCGTATCTGCATCAGCATATTTACTCCAGGCATTCGCTTGCACTTTGAACACTTCTCCCGAACCGGTGGGAGTGCCGGACGGAATGAAGGAATCGGTGGTGGTGAAGAATATCCCTGCTTCAGCACCCACAGATTGTAGGGCCTTAAGAACATCTCTGTTTGTTGCAGTAACGGTACCTACGGTACCTGGAGAACCTGCTTCGCCCGCTTCTCGAGCTAACGTAACATTAATAGTATAAACGCCATCGGCTTCAGTCACTTCAGCTGATGTTTTAGCTACAGCCTCATTACCAACCTCAGCTTCGACGAAATTAATCGTGACTGCCGCACCGGTTCTGCTGTAAACCTCAACTCCATCAAAACCAGTAAAAGTTGCACTGGTAGTGTATAGTTCTCCATGCACTTTTAGAGACTCAGCATCCATTGCTCGAATACCTAGATCTACATTTTGAGATTGGTTAGCACCAATGTGAAACTTAGCTTTGAAGTTCCCATCTAACAGGGTCTGTGTGTTGAACTCAGTAGTGTCAGCGATTCTTGTAATTTCAGCAGCTAGCTGATCAATCTCTTTTTGGATTTCACCACGATCAACTTCTGTGTTGGTATCGGTGGCGGCTTGAGTAGCTAGCTCCCGCATTCTTTGGAGAATACTATGGATCTCATTGAGTGCACCTTCAGCAGTCTGAATCAAGCTGATGCCGTCCTGAGCATTTCTCTGAGCCTGCTTCAAACCACGGATCTGACCCCTCATCTTCTCAGAGATTGCTAGACCTGCTGCATCATCGCCAGCACGGTTGATCCTTAAGCCGGAACTCAGTTTCTCCATGCTCTTACTGGCATTGCTCTGGTTAATAGCCAACTGCCTGTGAGCATTGAGTGCCATGACGTTGTTATTAATTCTCATTGAATGTCCCTCCTTGTAATGTTCTCTGCAATCTGCAGATTGTTCCTTACTTGCCCATACTGCAAAGCTGTTACTCACAGTATGTTAAGAAAACGAGCTGTGTTTTGAGTAACCGCCATACAGGCAAAAACGGGGAAGATCTTTTAAACCGGTTTTACCTTCCCATTACTATAAATCGTAGTTGTTCGATAATAATCCAGCAAGCAAATCCCAAGGTTTTCGCCCGCAAAACCGCAAAATGGCCGTTTTCACCGCTTTATGGAGCCCAATCCTTTAGATTACGTCCATTTGCTCCCCTTGTGGATTTTTTGACGTTTAAAACCCCAACAAAAAACGGAGCTTTGCGCTCCGTTCCTCACTTCGAAACCCTCTTTTGTGCACTTAAGAGAGTATTGTACAGCAGCATGGTTATGGTCATGGGCCCAACCCCTCCTGGAACGGGAGTGATGTAAGCGGCTTTGTCTTTCACTTCGTCAAAAGCAACATCTCCCACAACCTTCTTCTCACCAACGCGGTTGATGCCAACGTCAATCACCACTGCGCCTTCTTTTACGTAATCTGAGGTGATCATCTCCGGCCTCCCCACCGCCGCAACAAGAATGTCAGCTCTCCTACACACATCTGCAAGATCCTTCGTCTTGGAGTGACAGATAGTAACAGTGGCGTTTTCTCTGAGAAGGAGCATAGAAACCGGTTTCCCCACTATATTGCTTCTCCCTACAACCACCGCTTCTTTCCCGCTAACATCCACTCCTGCGCTTTTGATCAGCTCCATAACTGCCAGCGGTGTACAGGGAAAAAACCCATCCTGGCCGGTAAGAAGGCGTCCTGCATTAACCGGATGGAAGCCATCCACATCCTTGTCTGGGGAGATGCTTAGGATCACCTTGTCCGGATCAATGTGTTTTGGGAGGGGAAGTTGGACAAGTATTCCATCGATCTCGGGATCGTTGTTCAGCTCATCGATGATTTTGAGGATTTCTTCTTCTGTGGTTTCCTCAGGAAGAGTGATCTTTCTCGAGTATATACCAACCTCTTCACAAGCCTTGTGTTTATTTCTCACGTAGATCTGTGATGCAGGATCTTCACCCACCAAAACCACCGCAAGGCCTGGGGTAACCCCTTTCTCTTTTAACGCCTCTACCTGTTTTGCTATCTCCGCTCTCTTTTCTTTAGCCAAAGCTTTACCATCTATAATCAAAAGAAGCCCTCCTTAAAACAGACCTGTGATCGTACCGTCGCTTGCAATATCCATATTTAAGGCTGCAGGCTCTTTCGGCAGCCCCGGCATGGTCATCATGGTGCCGGTGAGAGGAACCAAAAACCCTGCTCCTCTAGAGATTCTGATTTCTCTAACCTCTAACGTCCATCCAGTTGGAGCGCCTTTTTTCGTCGGATCGTCGCTCAAAGACGACTGGGTCTTGGCAACACAAAGAGGCAGCTTGTCAAAGCCAAGCTTGGTATAGCGGGCAATCTGGTCTTCTGCCTTCTTGCTGTAGCTTACGCCGGATGCACCGTAGATCTTCGTTGCAATGATTTCCATCTTCTCTTTGATGGGGAGGTTCCAGTCGTATAGAGGTTTGAAGCTTGACGGCTCTTCTGTAGCTTCCACAACGGCTTGAGCCAGCTCCCGTCCACCTTCTCCGCCTTTAGCCACAACTTCTGAGATCGCGGCGCGCACGCCCAGCTCTTTGCAGTGATCCTTAATCAAGGCAAGTTCTCTCTCTGTATCGCTCGGGAATCTGTTGATTGCCACCACCACCGGAACTCCGTAGAGCTGCATGTTGGAAACATGCTTATCAAGATTCACAAGACCTAACTTCAGCGCTTCGATATTCTCTTCGCTTACTTTCTCTCTTGGCACTCCACCGTGCATCTTGAGCGCTCGTGCCGTAGCCACCACAACTACAGCATTGGGTTTGAGTCCGCTGTAGCCTGCTACAATATCCATGAACTTCTCCGCGCCTAGATCCGAACCAAAACCACCCTCTGTTACTACATAATCCGAGAGGGTCAGTGCCATCTTGGTGGCGATGATGCTGTTGTTCCCGTGAGCGAT
>LFSI01000039.1:3314-9999 GCA_001512545.1 Clostridia bacterium DTU065
GGCTCTCCGTCATAGGTGTAGCCGATGATCATTCTGCTCAGTCTCTCTTTAAGATCGTCCATGTCTTTAGCAAGGCACAGAATGGCCATGATCTCCGATGCCACCGTGATATCGAATCCCGTTTGTCTCGGTCTGCCGTCAACTTTCCCTCCAAGACCCAGTACGATGTTTCTCAGATGCCGGTAGTTCATGTCCATAACCAACGGCCAGGTGACTTCTGCAGGATCGATGTTGAGACTGTTGCCGAAGTAAATGTGATTGTCTATGAGATCTGCAAGGAGGTTATGCGCCGAGGTAATAGCGTGAATATCGCCTGTAAAGTGCAGGTTAATATCTTCCATGGGCACTACCTGCGAGTAGCCGCCTCCGGCGGCTCCGCCTTTGATACCAAAGGTTGGGCCAAGGGCAGGTTCCCTGAGGCAGACCATGCTCTGCTTGCCGATCGCACCAAGGCCTTGAGTAAGCCCGATCGACGTGCAGGTCTTCCCTTCACCTGCAGGTGTAGGTGTAATGGCCGTTACCAAAATCAGTTTGCCGTTTTTCTCGCCCTTTGTATCAAGGGGGAGTTTCGCTTTGTAAGGGCCGTACTTTTCCAGTTTGGACTCATCGATACCGATCTTTTTTGCCACTTCTTCTATAGGCAGGAGCTTTGCCTCTTGAGCAATCTCAATATCCGTCTTCAACTTCATCTCTCCCTTGCTGTTTTTTACCAAACACTTCGCATTTAGTGTCAGATTTCTCCAGCTTGCAATTGAACTCCTGTATTCTCGGAGCAGTAACAATGAGGATTTCTGCACCTTTCTACTAAAACCCATCGCAACCAGTTTTTAGCTCGACTTTCTACGCCAACCCCTGCTCCATTAAACCTCTCGGAAGCAAAATCTTTGGGTAAAGATCTACTGCTCTTAACTTGATGGTCTTCCATCCTGTAGCTAGAACAAAACTGATGAAAAGCACCAATCCGTAACCGGTTGGTGCTTTAGTGTGCTACTATTCGTGGGAAAAACCTTTTAACGAGTTTTATACTTCGTAAGCCCTGAGGTGCTGTACTGCTCCTTCGGAGGAGAACATTTCCAAAACTTCTTTGCTTTACACCTCTAACCCTACTCTCCTCCCAAGTACTCCAGATAACCTTCATATAGGGCTTGTGCTTTGTCGCCTGCTAGCGGACTCATGTAGTGCAGCCAGTCGAAGATAACGATCCGATCAACATACGGGGCTTGAGTTTCCAGTTGGCGGGTAACCTTCTTGATATCAGCAGGCTGCGCCGGTCCGTCTGGAACTTCCACGTGAAAGACCTCGAGATCCGACCAGAACTCGATACCGTTTTCTTTGGCTACCTTTTGTACCATCTCGTAATGGGGGAGAATCTTCTCAATGCGGCTGATATCCGAGCCTACCCCGTCTTGAAGCATTAAGACGTCGATATCCACTTCCTGCAGAAACTCCCGCCAGAACTTCTCGTGAGCTGCAAGCGGCATCTCTACGCGGAAGAACGGAGCTATAGCTATAGGTCTGTTGTAGGCCTTGAGGCGCTCTGCTAGCTCCTTGTAGAACTGGATGTTGTACTGGGGACGCCAGTCAGGCCTGAACTCGTGGGGAATGTAGTAGCCAACAAAACACTTGTAGTGGCCGTAGTACCTCTCCAAAGCTTCTGCGGTTTTGATGTTGTCTTCGATTTCCTTACCTCCATCGAAGTCATCTCCCCACCAAGTGCCGGAGAACTTGGTTCCCAACCACACACTCATGCCCCGCTTCTCTGCAGCTTCGAGGATCTGCGTAAGCTCGTCGTTCACCAGTGTAAGCATGCCGGTCTTTCCTGCAAAAAGCACTTCTTCTCTTTCTATGTTTCCATTTAGGGTGAGAAAATGAATGTCCAGGTAGTTTGCAGTGTCTTTTAGTTCTATATTGATTCGCACCTCAGTAGACTCGCCGTCTTCTAGCCAGCCCACAGAACCGTAGATCGAGTAGTCGCCATCGAGCAGCTTGTAGCCGAAATCCCCCAAAAAAGGCGATGGCTCTGGCGAGACAATCTCGTAAGAAAGCTGAGCATCAGACTTGATCTCGCTAATAGTAACCGGAAGCTTCCTCACCAAAAGTTCATAGGTTCCCGGCGCAAACGGTCCGTCCACCTTTATCTTTACTTGATCGGATCGGGCGTATGTTGCTGAGTTGTCTCCCGCCGTATCCTGAATGATGATAGTGTCAATACCCGCCTTGTGCATTAACTCCACTTGCTCTTCGAAGTATGCTTCGCCTCTCCCGAAAAACCCAGAATGAAGCTGCCAAAACGCTCCGGTGATCTTTGGTTTCGCTTTATCTTTTGCAACAGCCGTTCCGCCACACATGAGTGCAATCAAAAGAAGTACGATTAACCCCTTCACCTGTTTCCCCTCCTGCAAGTGTGCTCTGGTCTTTCTGCTACTACACTACTTATACTGAGTTTTAAAGGAGAAAGCCGAACTCGTCGAAAAGTACGTATTCCCCTTTCGCACCGATGTCGATGATGGAGAATCTGTACTTGATCACTTCAAGGCCGTCGAACTTGCCGTTTTCATCTGCAGTCCCCCAGATCGGTACATAGGCATCAAGGGGCATGTATACCCTGCCCACGAAACCTTTGGGGATCTTCACCCAGTTTTCCAAGGTCTTCCCTGATGTAATGGTGCCATCGGCGCTTTTCATGTAAAACGTTGCTCCGCCCTTAACTGCAAGGCACGAGATACCCGCTCTCGAGCCGTCATCACGGATGTCCTGCTCGTAGATCATAGGATAGACTTCAAAGTCCTTGCTGTAACCTGAAAGGTCCACATAGAAGGTGAAGTACTTGGCACCTGTAAACTCATCGTAGCCGTAGGGATTGAAGTCGTGGCGCTGATGCAGTACAAACGCTACGTAGTTTTTGGGTTTTCCCGCTTCCCAGATGGACTCATGCTTAAAAGCAAGTCCTTCGATCTTGCCTTCATCTTTATAAGCGCCTTTTCGCACGCCGGAAAAGAGCACGCTCACTCCAGCCTGGGAATCGGTGATGAATCTGTATGCATCTTCAGAGGTTCCAACTGTTGTGTCGTCTTCATCCCAGAAGTCAAAGTCATAAGCAAGCTTGAGCTCAAGTCCTTCGAAAGGATCTTCTGCAAGGGCAAATGCTCCAAGGAAAACCAACGTCAAAACAACAGCAAGAAGCCGTCTCATCAGAAAACCTCCCTTTAACTGGCATTTTCCTGCAATCTTAAAGTTCTGTTCTGGAAGAGACCTTCCTTCACAGAATCTGATGAGCAAATGTCTGCTTGCTAGCTAGGTTTATCATGCTTTTATGAGGAGTCTTGCCTTTACACACAGGGAAAAAGCACACAAAAAGGGCCCTACCTTTTGGGGTAGGGCGCAAATTGCTAAATCCACCAAGCCTGTGCAGGTGGCTCGGCAAGGATGATGCTCTTTAGGAGTTCTGCAGACTTCTTCAAGCCTTCGTCCACAGATGCCAGTGGGTCTTCGTGCTCGATGCTGAGAACGTAGTCGTAACCCACCAGTCTGAGGGCGGTGATGATGTCCCGCCATGGCTTCTCACCGATGCCGTAACCTACCGAACGGAAGGTCCAAGCACGATCTCTAAGGTTGGTATAGGATGCTGTATCGAGGACGCCGTTCTTGGCAATGTTGGCTTTATCCAGGTAGGTGTCCTTGGCGTGGAAGTGATAGATGATGTTTCCAAGGTAGCGGATGGCCTCTACCGGATCGATTCCCTGCCAAATGAGGTGCGATGGATCGAAGTTGGCACCGACGTTATCTCCTGCAGCTTCGCGGAGCTTCAGAAGAGTTCTTGGGTTGTATACCAAAAATCCAGGGTGCATCTCAAAAGCGATCTTGACGCCTTTTGATCTGGCAAATTCAGCTTCTTTTTGCCAGTAGGGGATGGCTACCTCTTCCCACTGCCATTTGAGAGTCTCGCTGTACTCGTTAGGCCAAGCACAGGTTACCCAGTTGGGTCTCACTGCATCAGGTGAGTCGCCGGGGCAGCCCGAGAAGGCGCAAACTACAGGAATCTCCAGTTCGCTTGCGAGCTCCACTGTGTTTCTCCAAGTGTTGTGGTGCTTTTCAGCAAGCTCTTTATTGGGGTTCAGAGGGTTCCCTTGACAGCTGAGGGCGCTGATCATGATGCCTCTGTCTTCAGCGGCTTTCACGAACTTCATGCGAGCATCTTTATCTTTGAGGAGGTCTGCTGGCTTGCAGTGTGCATCATTAGGATAGTTTCCCGTTCCGACCTCAACAGCTTCGATGCCGAACGCCTTCATCTTGTCCAGAGCCTCTTCCCAGGACAGATGGCTGAACAAAACGTTAAAGAGGCCTAACTTCATTTTTATTTTACCTCCTCGATTTTAACCTTGCGGTTGGAAGCTGCCGACTCAAGGCAGGCGAGAACTACTTTAAGAGCCTTTCTGCCTTCCTCTCCGGGAACTGGGTTTTCTTTCTTGCCTTGGATGGTGTCTACAAACCCATCGATGACTCCGGTAGAGAACTGCTCTTCGTTGGTCTGCATCTTAGGTACTTCAAAGACGCATCTACCGCGGCCGGGATTTGCGAAGTAAGCTACGAGGGGAGCATCTGGCTCTACTGCCATCTTGAGGGTACCCTTCTCGCAGAAGAAGGTGGTTCCGTTCTCTTCGGCTGGTTTATAGGTCCAGCTGGTCTCCACAGTGCCCATAATGCCGTTTTTCAAGCGGAGGACAGCTACTGCGTTGTCATCGACGCCGCAGTCTTTTTTCTCCAAAGTATCGATGAAGCAGGCCACTTCATCAACATCGCCTAGTATGAATTGAATAAGGTCCATTTTGTGAACGCCAAGGTCTGCCAGGGAACCGGCAAAAGCCTGCTTTTTGTCGAAGAACCATTTGCCTGTTTTGCTCCAGTGCTCTGGTCCTGCGTGACCGAAGACAGTTCTGAACGTGTTGACTTTGCCCAGCATACCGCTTTCAATGATCTCTTTTGCCAGGACGTGCATTGGGGCAAGGCGCTGGTTCTGACCTACCATCAAAACGCGCTCCTGCTTTTTCGCAGCCTCGATCATTGCGTTGGCTTCGTCCAAGCTTGTAGCCATCGGTTTTTCCACCAAAACATGCAAACCATGGTTTAATGCAAAAATCGACATCTCGGCGTGTAGGTAGTTAGGAGTGCAGACGCTTACTGCATCCAGTTCTTCGTTTTCAATCATCTGTTTGTAGTCGGTGTAGACGCTTTCAACGCCGTATCTAACTGCCAGTTTATCAGCTTTTTCCTTGATAATGTCGCAAAGTGCAACGATTTCCACATCTTCTCTTGCTGCATATTCAGGGAGATGACGATACTTTGCAATGGCACCAGTACCGATTACACCTACGCGTAACTTCATAGACATACCTCCAGCTTTTTCCATTGGACTTCCAAAGGTACAATTCTCCACCTGCAAATAATAACCTGCACCCCTAAAGGAGAAAATAGCCCTGAGGGAGGTTGTTTTCTTGACCGGAGCTTTCGTTGCGGTAAGAACAGTAATATTATACTTCATTATCCTAGTGGCTATGAGGTTAATGGGGAAAAGGCAGATGGTCCAGCTTCAACCCTACGAACTGGTAACTGCCATCATGATCGCCGAACTTGCTGTCCTGCCCATCGGAAACGTGAACATGCCCCTGACTCACGCGATCTATCCCATTGCTCTCTTAGGCGTTCTAGAGTTTTTGATCTCCACAATCAGCCTGAAAAGCGAAAAGGTACGGACCTGGATCGCCGGCCGCCCTACCATTATTATTGAAAACGGACACATCCGCGAAAACGTTTTGCGTGCCCTGCGCTACAACCTCGATGAGCTCATGGGGCAGCTGAGAAACTCCGGCTACAGCGATGTCAATGATATCGAGTTTGCCGTTTTGGAAACCTCCGGCGAGATCAGCGTGATTCCCAGATCCCAGTCCAGACCGGTTACGCCTAAAGATCTGAACATCCCCACCGAGTACGAAGGCCTAACGGTCCCCTTGATTCTTGACGGCGTGATCAAGTACGAAAACCTAGAGCTCTGTGGGCTTTCCTACAGCTGGCTTGCAGTAAAGATCAAAGAAAACGGTCTTCAGGATGTGAAGGATATCTTCTATGCGGGAATCAACACCAAAGGGCAGCTCCACATTCAACCTAAAGAAGCGCGAAAATAACGCCACCTGAAAAAAGCTTAGGTGGCGTTTATGTGTCATGCGTCTATTCGTCGCGGATCTTTTCTTCTTTTTTGGCGCTGTACTTCTGCCAAAGGGTGATGCCAAGGAGGATCACCACAAACCAGAACGTGATCTGGAACAGTCCGCCGATAACCCTACCGGACCTGGTAATCTTCGAACTATCCTTGAAGTTAGCCGAAAGAAGACTGATATGAAACACCGTCTCCAGGGAACCTTCTTCAAGATAGTCTACGCCTTCGCGGTTTCTGCCCAGTAGGTAGTGGAGCTGGTCCTGAGCAGATCTTGCCCAGACACTGGTCTTGTAGTATTCGTTGAGGTCGATCATGTACACGCCTTCCGAACCGAGCCCTGCAGGATCCACAGATTCCATGTAGATTGCTTTAAACTCCACTTCTATAGGTTCAAAAGCCACAGCTCTGTGGTAGGGATCCTTTTCCTGGGCAAGTAGGAGACCGACGCTTCTCCCCATGTAGCTTTCGTAGATC
>LFSI01000031.1 GCA_001512545.1 Clostridia bacterium DTU065
GATGGACACGGAAACACGATCATTATTTAAGCATAAAAACTTAAACATGAGGAGGTAAAAAAGAGTATGTTTAACAAAACTAAAGTAAAATCTTGGATTAAAAAAGCTCACAAGCACCACTCGTTCGCTTATGGGCACGGCTACATTACCGATGGATACGCGCTGCTGATAGAGGAGCAGCATATGCAGCCGACTATCCTAGAAGTATGCGGCACACTAACTCCAGAGTGCAGGTACACGGCTGAAATGTTCCAGAAAATGATGGATTTGCCTAAAGAGCACGTCGAAGTAATTGACAGTCAACTAGAGTATGTTCCCGACTCAAAATCTCGGCTGCGGATCTTCTACAATCCTAGAACCGGAAAAGAGCTTACAATCAATGGAAACTACTTCGATCTCCTCGACAATCCGAAGGCTCATAACTTTTACACTAACGATTCAATGGATAGGTTATGGATCACATATGGAAGTGAGGTAGTAGAACTAATTGCACCGGTTAGGCTGCAGGATAAACTTTCTCACATTAGCTTTAACGTAGAGGAGAAAACGGAGCAGGTTTAATCCTGCTCCCACAAAAAAGGAGGAAACTAAGAATGAAAAACAGCTACGTTTTTCTGGTCAAAAAATGGTTCGATAGGATTAACGGGAACACGTACCATTCAGTGGAGTATCACGACTTCAACACGGGGACAACCATAACTTCTGGCAGGGTTCATGGA
>LFSI01000038.1:0-1934 GCA_001512545.1 Clostridia bacterium DTU065
GACTAATATTTCCACCGATTGACTGTAGTGGGTAATTATACCCCATTACAACACTTTCCTTGATACAACTGAGAACCCCGTCCACACACAATTCCGACACTTTACTCCTCAGATTATCGGCTAAAGTCATGCTATAAAATCTTCCATTTCCTTTGTTAAACGTGATTCCGCTGCTTTACTCAGATTCCAGCTATTTGTGAGATTCTCAGTAAACGCTTGGGCTTCGCTCCTACTGATTCCATCAAGCAAAGGCAAAATAAACATAGTTAATCCCATAAATAATAGCTCCCGATAATTCTCATCCGGCTCAGTGAGGAAATCCAAACTTGAATCCATTTCCCGGATAGTCCGGATTAGGTCAATAATCGGAGCTCCCCCTATTGGTCTTATTCCATTCACTGCTGCCCATAATTCCGCAATAGGATTGTGTGGCGAAGGATCTCCAGTTCTGTCCATGAAGATCTTAGTGAATCCATCTAGATCCTCTGGCACTCCAACTTTTATCCACGCAAACCTTCTGGATAGGGCGTAACTGAGTTGACCCAACTGAGTTTTGTCGATTGTGTTTAGAGTCGCTATCAACCTCCATTCATGATCTGGATACCATTCGTGTTCTTCAGCATCTTCTTTAGCACTCGGATAAATAATATGAAATGGGCTGTCTTCGACATCTAGTCTAACCTTATATGGCAGAGTCGTAGCCTGTCCACTTAACACAGAAAACAATGGTCCCATAACCTTGTCGATAGGACAGCGATTTAACTCATCAATGACAACAGGGCGGTCGAAGTTTCGAAGAACTGCTCCAGGAACAAATCCTATTTCACCGCTACCAATCGGCTGATAGCCCCCTATCAACTCTTGACTCGTCCAAGAAGAGGATGCCGTCAACATTTCGTACTCGCCTGAACTCGACAATTCGCTCGCAACATGCTGTGCAAGTGTTGTCTTTCCCGTTCCCGGCGGACCATAAAAAATGATATGTCGCTTCCCAGCCCTCAGCGAGGCGTTGATTTGGATATACACATTAGGATGAATGCCATAAAGATCTGTTTTTGGTTCCACTTCTAGAACTTGTCTATCCTCTAACTCCCGTACCAAAAGATTCCGAATTTCCTGCCTCATGTCGTCTAAAGAATCTCGAGACGGGTCCAATTCCCTAATCAGCATTACTACCACTTCCCTTTCCAGCATGCAGAAATCTTATCAGGGCCTGCGTTGCTTCGTCGTAGGATACCGTCTGTTCGTCCCCAATCTGCACCTCGGTGGAATCTGTCGGTGTTTTACATATGTACAAAGCTGCAATCTTATAGGTTTTCCCATCGTAACCTATTGTACCTGCGACGTTGTCAAAACTGCCAATGGTTTGGCCTGACGTACCTGGTGGTAATGACTTACCAAATACCATGACCATTAACCATTCCCAGTCCGGAAATAGGTACGACGTATCTGTCTTTTTAACCGCAGGGATAACCCTGAATATGATAGCAGCACAGTTTCCTTCCCTATTATTGATGAATCCCACCGTTTGTGCTCCTGGTAGCAACTTCCCCTGCTGATCTTTAGCAAAATCCACAGAGGTTTCGCCGTCGTTTTTCGCCACATGAATAATCCATCGTAGTGGTTTGGAGCTTACAGAACTGGGCTCTTCCCAAAATCCTGTTTCCTCACTTAGTGGAACCTTTTCTGATAAACTATCAAACTTGGTTCCGCAAGATTTTACTGTGTACTCTGACGCCTTAAGCTCCTTTTCTAAACTGGCTTTTACCATCTTAAATGTATCGCGCCATGTCTCTTGACTCATTCTACCAATCACCCCTGTGCAATGTCTAATTTTGTACAGAACAACGCACCGAAATTTACCGATTTCTCCATAGCATGTTTCTTTTCTTGTTTACCCTAATAATAGTTATATAGATTTCATTAGGCACTTG
>LFSI01000038.1:2007-2330 GCA_001512545.1 Clostridia bacterium DTU065
GATGTCCGGCAGCAACTCTCCGCTGTAAGCTGCCTAGCATCCAATCCTATAAAGCCTATCTTAAGCAGCATCGATTCCATAAAGGAATACCAAAGTCAATTTTCTCGCATAAACGGCAGCTACTCGAAATCTGCCCATCAGTTGCTCATGCAATTTTCATAACAAGGCAATACTGGCCGGACATAGAGACACCCATAAATGGAAAAACGCCCGCTAAACGGGCGTATCAGCACCAGACAACACTAGAGAACATTGGTTCTCTCGATTCCCACCTTCGGCACCATAAGAGAAACAGACCCCGGCTTAACGGGGTCTGAATTTGA
>LFSI01000033.1 GCA_001512545.1 Clostridia bacterium DTU065
ACGCACCCATGTAGGGTGCGACATCCTTCACTATCTTAAACTGGTGGAGATCATAGTCATTTCAATCCACGCACCCATGTAGGGTGCGACTCAACTTTCCCATATCAAGTGTAGAGCTAAGGAGATTTCAATCCACGCACCCGGTAGGGTGCGACGGGCGCTGCTATTGCAGCTGAGGTCGACACTTTGGATTTCAATCCACGCACCCATGTAGGGTGCGACAGTCTTTTGAAACGATTTTCGCCGTCGAAACGGGGATCCTCTACGAATAACGCGACTCAACCGCTTCTAGCAATTAACCCGACCCTGAAGTTGAGGGGTAATCTGGCTATTGAGTATCTTTTTTATGCGCGAATCCCCCAGGGATTTCATGTGAGCTTACCATTCGCGCATCTTCAGAATATTAAGTCATCTTCTACTTCTAGAGCAGGTTTTGCTCCAATATGCTCGGTCTTGGAACGGTAGTTCTTCCCTAGTCGGTAGAACCTAAGGCTGTCTTCTTCTGGATCGATTGCCTCAATTAACTGGTGTTTTAACATAACAAACTGGGTTGAATCAACAACACACTCAAATACTGAATTTTGAACTCTAATGCCGTAGTTTTGGCATATTTTCGCAACTTTTCTCAGCCTCTTTCTTCCCTCTGGGTTACTAGTTGTAACATCGTATGTTATCACTATCTTCACTTTAGCTACCTACCTCCACAAGAAAGGTGGGTACTCGTCAAGGTCTCCTCTAAGATACCTCGCTAGAAGTAGAGCTTGAACATAGGGGATCAAGCCCCACACAATTCTCTCGCTAAGATATGGATGAACAAGTTTTTCCTGCTTCCTTTCTTGCCACTGTGATATAAAACGCTTTCTACCTTCATCAGTCAATAGCACTGCCCCATTCTCTTTAACGAAAAAGTCGTCTTTCTCCACCACTCTTTTGTTGATTAAGTAAATCACGAAACGATCCGCACAAACGCATCTAAGTTCTTCCATTAAGTCAAGTGCAAGAGACGCACGGCCAGGTCGGTCGCGATGCAAAAAACCAACATATGCGTCTAACCCTACAGCTTCCAACGCCGCGGCTGTGTCGCCCGCTAACAATGTGTACGCAAAGGAGAGCAACGCATTAACTCTGTCGAGAGGTGGGCGCTTGTTCCTCCCGTCAAAGTAAAAATCTTCTTTCTGTTGCAAAATGCACTGATCGAGAACATCATAGTACAGCGAAGCTGCCTGTCCTTCTACTCCTCGTAGAATATCCAAGTCTCTTGCTAGTCTAGCTTTTTTCATGAGGTTTGTGAGAGCTTGTATGGTCAAATCGAATCGCTCAACATCAATCCTAAGTGAATGATCTCGCTGCATGCGCTTGAGATAAGCTCTTGCATTAAAGATCTTTCCAACGATGAAGTTACGTGCAATAACCGCACTCGCTTCCAGGTCGTCAGACACTCGGTACTGTGTTTTTCGCAAAACCACATTGCCTCTTGACTGGCCGACAACTCTTGCACTAAACCTTCCACTTCTCGACAGAAAAGTTATCGCGATCCCCCTAGATGCGCACTCTCCCATTAACGCAGGACTTGCGCCTACCGATCCAAATGTGTAAATCCCTTCAATGTTGTGCAGAGGAACCCTACCTAATCTCTCGTTTTCCTTAGAAACAACAACATTTTCTCCGTTTAAAGAAAGATACGCTTCAGGTGTTGTAACAAACAAGGTATTAAGTAACTTCCTCATTGTTAATGGTCCTTTCGATATAGTCCTTGACGCTTCGCTTTTTCATCAACCCAGGAAGACAGATGTTGTTAAGAGAGCAATTCTTACAGTGATTGCCGGTCTTTACGGTTGGAGTGTGCCGTTTTGCAAAGTAGTGATGCATCTCATCAACTACATCTCTCACCTTGTCCTTGAGCACTTCCGTGATCTCGATTTTTTCCCGATTGCGAATCTCGTGATAGTACAAGAACCCCATAGGCACATCACAAACCAACATCTCTTCCAAACACATTGCCTGGGCAACCAACTGTAAAATGTCGCTGTCTTCGGTTTTTGGCTTGCCCCGTTTATACTCGACAGGAACAGGTACGTACTTACGATCACTGCCATGGACTTGAACGCCCGCAGGATCCCCCACAAACTCAACAACGTCACACACACCTGTTAATCTCAGTTCATGCGAGCATATTGGCATAGCTCTTACTACCAACACATCTTTGCGTTTTTCCCTGAGGTAAGGCTGATCCACTTTTTCGTGGACCAGCTTTCCCTCAATCGTTCTCACGTTTTCGTCCCATTGCTGTTCGATGTGAATCAATGCCCATTGTCGTTTACAAAACTGGAAATGCTGAATGCCAGACAAAAGTAAGTAGTCGTCTTCTGACTTAATCTCCATAGACTTCGACATCTAACCCATCCAGTCTCGTAAGGTTAATCTCAATATCGTCCATACTCTTTGGCCTGTCTACTTTCGGTGTCACAGTTAATGAACGGTGGACTTTCGCAGATGGATACTGGCCCAACTTGTTTTGATGTTCCCACCAATAAACTCTATGGACTTCCATGCTTCCCTCTGGTCTGGCAGACGACGCATCGTTTTCGAATAACTCGATCAACGCTTTGCGAATTTTATCCGCATCATCAACGCTAAAGCCGGTTTTCTCAGCAAGCTGGGGATTTATGCTGCCGTAGAAGACATAAGCACCAAAATCAACACGATGCTTCATACCCATTGTGTCGGAAGCTCGTGTATTTGACGGAACGGAGCTGACACTCTTAGTTATCTGGATGCTGGTAACATCAATTGGGTGTACGCTGAATGCAGGATGTATTGACACCGGACCGCGTATCCCCACTGATAGCGTGTCTCCTT
>LFSI01000052.1 GCA_001512545.1 Clostridia bacterium DTU065
GCTATCGAAGCTGCAAGAGCCGGCGAGCACGGCAGAGGCTTCGCAGTTGTTGCTGATGAAGTCCGGACTCTCTCCGACAGAGTGAGAAACTCCTCTAACGAAATCGGCGCCATCATCAAGCAGCTGATCAAAACCATCGAAGAAACGCTGGTCAATATCAATAGAAGTACCGAGCTTATCAATAAGGGCACTGCACTTGCCAATGATGCAGAAATGATGCTCTCGAGAATCGTCAGCTCTGCCACCGAGTCCGGTCTTGCCCTAGAAGAAGTATCTCAGACCAATAAAGAGCTAATGTCCAGCAGTAGAGAAGTCGAAGAGGCAATGACGCAGATCATCGCCATTGCTGAAGAAAACAGCGCCTCTACAGAAGAAATGAGCGCAAGCAGCACTGAGGTCACCAAGCTCATTGAAGCTGTAGCTGCCATCAGTGAAGAGAACGCTGCAAGCAGCGAGGAAGTTGCAGCATCTGCTGAAGAGCAGAGCGCAAACGCCGAAGAGGTATCGTCTCAAGCTGCATCTCTCAGAGAGCTTGCAGAAAACCTTGGCAACCTTGTGGCTAACTTCAAGACCAAGTCCATCCTGGATGAGCTTGAAGAAGAACAGGAAAGAGCCGTAGGTAAGTTGGATGAAGAAGACGACGAAGAAGAAGTCGAAAGCCACGATGAAGCAGACGAACCTGCTGAGGATGTAGAATAGGCTCATCCTCAAAAGCTCTTAGAAACGCGAAAAAGGGGGAGCCACTCCCCCTTTTTACTTGAACTATGCTTTCTGTTTGCTACAAGTCTTCTCGCTGAAATAAAAAGCCCGTCTTGAAGCTTTGCTTTCGAAACTCATTTTTCGTCTTTCCCTTTTGATTCAAAGAGGACTACTGCACGGCACCTGCGCAGTAGTCCTCTAGTCTTTTCAGGTATATACAAACGCAAAACGGGATTCGCTCCTAGCTTTCTCGAGAATCGGCAAAGATGTTAGTCATCCACCACTGCTCTAATCATAGAATCTATCCCCTGCAGCACTTCATACATGTCCTGGCTTGCTCTAAACGCTGGGGTGTAGTACGTGTTGAAGTCGCCGTCAAAGACGTACCCTTTTGCTCCTATAGTCTCATCGAACTGCTTGAAGATAATCGGAGAGATGTGCTTTTTTAGTAGCGCGATGGCTGAACACATGCCGAGGATGGGCTTTCTGTTGCGGTAGAAATCTTGGAGAGTTTCATGAACAATGCTACTCTCCTTGTAGCTAGTTAGAAGCCCGATTCCTCCAGGAATAATCAGTCCATCGTACTGGTCCAAATCCACCTCTGCAAGGTTCTTGATCCTTCCTCTGCCGATTCGAGCAGACTCTGCCAGGACATTGCGCAGACCTTCGGTCTTTTCTGTCAGGTGGTTTACGCCCGTGGCAATCATATCTACTGCAGCAGGGTCGTACTCTGCACCGTACTTGTCCAGCACCAGGTAGGTCAGCATCACTTCTTCGATCTGGGATCCGTCGCCAAGACCGCATCCGGAAAGGAGTACCAGAAACTTCATCCGACCATCCACCTCCAGCTGTTTTTTGCAAGACTGCTACATCATCCGTCCATGGAAGCACTGTTTTCGTTTAGTAGGCGGAGGATCTCTGCGGCAGAGGCAAACTTATGCACGCCTTCACGTGTTAAGTACTTCTCTGGCCAGCTGAGGTTGCTGTTTTTTGCAAGGGTTTCGTGGATAAACACTTTTCTCCCCTGTTTCAAAGCGTGGTCCGCCTGTATAAGCGAACCGCTGGTCTCTCCGGCTTCAACGATGGCTGTGGCAAGTGATATGGCGCTCATTACAGCATTCCTCTTAGGGAAGTTCCACTTTCGCGTTGGCGCCGAAGGCGGGAACTGAGAGATCACGAGACCCCTTTTTGCTATCTCTTCCTGAAGCTTTTCGTTTTCCTTAGGAGAGGCCTTTGTCAGTGGCGTGCCGATCACGGCTATGGTGGGGCGTCCGCTCTCTAGTGCTCCTTCGTGAACGCTGGTATCGATTCCCCGGGAAAGCCCCGAGACCACTACTACTCCCTCTTGTGCTAGGTCGCCTGCAAGCTTTTTGGCTGTTTCTTTCCCTTCCTGGGATGCCCTTCTAGTTCCGATTACAGAAATCGCCTTTTTTTGCAAGAGCTCTGCATTTCCTCTGAGAAACAAGTACGGTGGGGCACCCCTTACCCCTCTGAGGCTGCTAGGATACTGGTCCGTGCCTTTTTTGATGATCCTGTCTCCTGGACCTAGTCTACGAAAATCCTTTTTTACAGCCTCGTAGGTTTCCATCAGGACCTCATCGTCAATTGAGAAGATGAGGCTGATCTCTTTTGCCAAGTCTTGCATTTCCCCTGCGACATCCACGCCTTTAGCGGCAAGAACTCCAAATACAGGTTTGGTTTTCCTGTCGGAGAAGTTAAAGAGTTTGTGCAGGGTGTAGTAGTTCAGCACTTCACGAAGAAGCACGCTGCCGAAGTCCATGGCCTTTGCGCCTCCTTACCCCAAATTCCAAAAAAAAATATAATTAAAAATAGAATTAAGTGTTTTTTCCACAAATCCTTCAAGAATCCTGTTTTTCTCTCGGCAGCATCGTCAAGGTGCACAAGGCTGTCAGCCAGGCCGTTCGAAAAGTGAAAAGTCGTAGGCAACTTAATGGCAAAACCTGCAATTTGGGACTACTCTTTTGAAGGTTTACGTAATTCGGGAGAGGAATAGATACTCTGGCAAATGTTTTCTTGAACTGGACTAATGATTTCTTACGCTTAAAGGGGTTGCTTGTAAATGAAGCAGGATCAATCAGTGCAGAAACAACCTACCTTAAAGATCATCTGGCGTCTCTTTGGCTTTCTTGCGCCCTACAAGTGGTTGGTGCTTCTAGCATTTGTCATTCTGGTTTTGTCTACGGTCCTTTCTCTGGTTTCGCCTATGCTCATCAGGGAAGCTGTGGACAAGTACATCCTAGGAGGCAGGACCAATGGACTGCCCAAGATGGCGCTCCTGGTGCTTCTCGTTACCACGGGGCAGAGCGTCCTTTCAGCGCTCCTGCGGCTCCTTACCGAATACATCAGCCAAAACACCGTCCACAGACTGAGAAAGAGGCTGTACGAACATATCAGCAGTCTCTCTATCGGCTTTTTTGACTATGCTAAGACCGGAGATTTGATGTCCAGAATTACTTCGGACACGAACGTCATCGGCCGGCTTTACGGCTTTGCCTCTATCAACCTCTTTGTGAACCTCCTGACTTTAGTGGGGATCTTTGCTGTGGTCACCTACTGGGAGCCGGTCTTCGGCCTCATCTATCTGTTCATTATTCCATTTGTCTATGTCGCTATGAGAGCCTATGCCTTCAAGGTCCGCCCCCTCTGGCGGAGAAACAGGCAGGCTAGCGGCGAAATAACCTCAATCATGCAAGAGGTAGTGAGCAATATCCGCGTCGTGAAGCTCTTTGGCAAAGAAGAAGACGAGCTTGAGCGCTTCAGCGACAAGAACATCGAAGTGCGTGACATCCACATCGACACTAGCAAGATCAGCTCGTTCTGGATGCCCTATGTAGGCTTTCTTACCACTGCCGCTTCAGCAATCGTGATTCTTGTTGGGGGCTACCTGGTGCTGAAAAAAGGCCTTACCATCGGTACTCTCATTGCTTTCACCACTTACTTAGGATATCTTGCAAGACCCATTAGGCAGACTGGGTTTTTGATCGACCTTACTCAGTCTTCAGCCACTGCAGGAGAGCGGATCTTCGAGATTCTCGATACTGCAAGCAACGTTGTAGAAAAAGATGATGCTATAGACGTTCCGACCGTTCGGGGCGCCCTGAGTTTTGAAGATGTAACCTTCAGCTATCCTGGGAAAGACCCGATCTTGAAAAACATCACCATGGACATTCAGCCCGGCGAGCGTCTAGCTGTGGTAGGACCTACCGGAGCGGGAAAATCCACCTTGGTGAGCCTCATTCCAAGATTCTTTGACCCAGACAGTGGCAGGATCCTTTTGGACGGGATGGATATCAAGGACTTCAAGCTGAAGTCTCTGAGGGAAAAGATCGGCTATGTCCTTCAGGACACGTTCCTTTTTGACGGCACCATCAAAGACAACATCGCCTACGGGAAGCCCGAGGCGAACATGGACGAGATCGTAGAAGCGGCGAAGCTCGCTGAGATCCACGATTTCATCATGACCCTGCCCAAGCAGTACGAGACGGAGATCGGCGAGCGGGGCGTAAGGCTCTCCGGTGGGCAGAGGCAGAGAATCGCCATTGCCAGAGTCCTTTTAGTAGATCCGCCGATCCTGATTCTCGACGAGCCCACTGCCAACGTAGATGCTAATACAGAAGCCAAGCTACAGCAGGCGCTGTTCAACGTCACGAAGAACCGCACCACCATCATCATTGCTCACAGGCTTTGGGCGCTGAAGAACACTGATAGAATCGCTGTTATCGAAAACGGCTGCCTTACACAACTTGGCACCCACGAAGAACTGGTGCAGGTAGAAGGTTTCTACAAAGATGCCGTTATGAAGCAGGCACTAGCTGGAAAGGAGAGTGTCTGAGATGCGCAGATACGTCCGCATGCTCCCGGACAAACCGGAAGAAAAGGTTCGTCTCCGGGATATCGATAAAAAAACCAGAGCTATTCTTTTCGAGCAGATCAAAATTGAGAAGTTCACCCTGCTTGGGGCGTTTTTCTTCATGCTGGTGGTTACAGGCACCAGCCTCCTCAGCCCGTACATCTCCAAGCTAGTTCTAGACAGCATTCAAGATGGCTCGGGCTCATGGCTCCTTTCTGGCTCGTTGATCTTAATCGCTCTTGCCGGTATCAACTGGGTGGGCACCTACTTCAGGAGCTATTTGACCAGTCTGGCGGCAAACAGGTCTGTAAGCAGGATTAGGCAGAACCTGTACCAGCACATTTTAGGTCAGTCGGTAAGCTTCTTTGAAAGAGAAAAGACCGGGGACATCATTACACGCCTCACCAGCGATGTAGGTGCTCTGGCGGATACTGTATCCTCCGGCCTCATCACCTTGATTGGCGATCTCATCACCCTAGTGGGTGTTGTGATCATCATGTTCCGCCTCTCCCCAAGGCTTTCTCTCTGGATCTTTATCACCATGCCTATTGCAGTTCTGCTCCTCAGGTTCTTTGGCTACCGCATCAAGGAAACCTACAGAGTTGCCAGGGAAAAGAGCGCTGTTCTCACCTCAGGGGTGGAAGAAGACATCTCCGGGATTAAGGTGGTGCAGTCCTTAAACCGGCAGGAACGAAACACCGAGATCTTTTCGGAAAGATCGGAAGAGGCGGTAAGCGCAAATATCAAAGCCACCAAGACCACAACACTCCTTGCCCCACTAATGGCACTGAACCAATCAGGAGGCCTCATCCTGGTACTCCTCCTCGGGGGGCAGGAGGTAATTAGAGGTACCGCAACCATCGGTACTCTCCTTGCCTTTATCAACTACACCGGGCATCTTTACGGTCCTATCAACGACTTGGTAAACTTCTATACGGTGCTCCAGAGCTCGCTGGCTTCTCTTGAGCGCATTGCAGACTACCTGAACCGCAAGACTGCGGTGCCACCACCAGAACATCCTGTATCCCTAAAAGACGCAAAGGGAAGAATTGAGCTGAAAAACGTTACCTTCAGCTACGGCGAAGTGCCCCTGTTTGAAGACTTTAACCTCACCATCGAGCCCGGGGAGACCCTCGCTATCGTGGGACCTACAGGCTCGGGGAAGAGCACTTTGATCAGCCTTATCTCCCGCCTCTACGATCCGCAAAAAGGAGTTGTGACCCTAGACGGAGTTAACTTGAAGGATCTTGATCCGAAAGATCTAAGAAGGTTTATCGGTGTTGTGCCTCAGACCGTGACCCTTTTTGCCGGAACTATTCGGGACAACATCGGCTACGCGAAAGCCGATGCCACAGAAGAGGAGATCGTAAATGCCGCAAAGCAGGCTGCCATCCACGACTACATCATGTCGCTGCCGAATGGCTATAACACCGAGATCGGCGAAACCGGGAAGGGGCTATCTGGCGGGCAAAGGCAGCTGATCTCTTATGCCAGAGCCATTCTTCTCAATCCCAAGGTGCTGATTTTAGACGAAGCCACCTCATCTGTAGATGCCAGAACGGAGCTAGAGATCAGGAACGCTATGGAAAAGGTGCTGGTGGACAGGACTTCCATTATCATCGCCCACCGCTTTGCCACCTTGAAGTATGCAACCAAGATCGCCCTGATCAACGAGGGGCGGCTCGAGGCTCTAGGAACAAGCGATGAGCTCATGAAGACAAGTCCTCTTTTTAGAGAGCTGGTGGAAAAACAGATGCTAGCCTAATGGTCTACGCGAATTACTCGACTATAAAGGAGGTCTCTATGACGGAAGTATCTCTAACAACTATCGTAAGTAACTACGCGAACAAGTTGGATTTTCTTGGCGAAGATGGTATGTCTCTCTACATTAACTACAAGGACAAGAGTCTCTTGTTCAACACAGGAACAGGAGAAAGCGTTCTGGTAAATGGCGTTCGCTTGGGCATCGATTTCTCGGAGATCGATGCAGTCTTCCTCTCCCATGGGTTCAGAAGCACTGCCGGTGGACTTCCTGGAGTGCTGGCTTTTAGGCCTAAGGAAGTGTTCGCCCATCCTGAAATCTTTGAGAGGAGATACATCCGGGACGAAAGCGACTTTCTCGTCAGCGTGAGCTCTGACCTTCAGAAAGAGAGCATCACCCCATCGCAGACAAAGCTCACGCTGAACACCAGAACCACAGAGGTGTTCCCCGGAGTGTTCTTTTCCGGTGAAATTCCCTTTGCTCTGGACGCC
>LFSI01000073.1 GCA_001512545.1 Clostridia bacterium DTU065
AAGAGCAAAAACAAATCAATGATCGAAGTAATATTGCTTATATCGGATAAGCATAATGATAACTGAGGAATTTACACACTAATTTGGACTTGATCGAATACGAGGTTATAAGTACCGAGCTTGTTTACCTTATAGACAATGTGTCGTGGGTTAAGCTGCCGAATACAATCTCCATTGCGGTATCCAGTGACGGCGTCGAGTGGACGCTAATTGAAGAAAAACAGTACGAGGTGCCAGCTGAAGATCTGATTGTTCATTCGGAAACACACGAGATCAGCAAAAACGCTCGTTTTATCGCATTTAAAGCTGTGCACACAGGTTGGTTGTTTGTCGGCGAAATCCAAGCTGAAGCCATCGTTAGCTCGGCAAAAGAGGTAGATGGCGACTTAAAGACAATCGATCTCAATGCCATTTTTGAGTAACGAAGACATGTGGGACTGTGGGAGAAACCTCACAGTCTTTTGCTTTCGTGTAGAAAAGCCAGAAGTTGCACCATTTGGTGTTTTTGCATATAGGTGTTTTGAGTTGGGTATAAGTGCAAACAACAAGCCCTACAAAACAGTACCAATTATAACAGACAACCATTCTAAAAGAGGAATTACTTAATTCATAGCCAATTTTATTAGGGTAATAGCTATAGGGGTTGGAAAATGCCTCGTGGCAAAAGTTTAATGAGAGGAGAGGGTATTTGTGGCCGAAGAAAAAAGCTCCCGCAACAAATGGATAATTAGGTTGGTTATCTTGGCGGTAGTCCTTGCAATAGGAATATTCGCTTATATGTACTTCTCGGAAAGAGCAAGATTGCTCAATGCAGGCCGCTATTTCACCTACGGAGAAAACAAATTTAAAGAAGCTCAAGGCATTCCCATCGACCCATCAGAAGCTGTATCTGCTCAAAATCTGAATAAGCCTATCGATGTGGCTCTGGCTTATGAAGCGATTGACAACTATCGTAAGTCCGTAACTTACGATGATCAAAGAGCCGACTCTTGGGTCGGAATGGCCAAAGTGCACACCAAACTGAAAGAGTTCGACAAAGCTATTGAAGTACTCGAAGAAGCAGCCCAGGTTAAGTTCGAGCAAACAAGTAACAAAGTGACTGTTTTCAGCGCTCTGGGTGATGCCTACTTCACCGTAGGCGAGTACAGAAAGGCGGCCGACGCTTACACTCAAGCGATCGAAGCATCCCCACTCAACCCATTGGTTGCACTAGCTTATGCGAAGAAGGCCATTTCCTTGCTTGAACTAGGAGACTTGTCTGAGGTAGACAAGTTTACCGAGTGGGTAAGGCAAGGTCAGAGCCTTGACAGCAGAGCTGAGAACCAGCACATCTACCACTACGCTCTCGGTTGGACATATTACGTGAGAGGCAGAAGCGATCAGGCTCTTGCAGAATATCAAGAAGCAATGAGCTTTAACAACAACTATCCTCCTCTTCTGTATAAAGTAGCCAGCCTCGAGAGAGAAAACGGTTTGTTCTTCGAGCCATTCGTGAAGTATCGCAGAGCAGTTGAAATCAGCACTTTCCAGGGCGTTCCTTACACCCCTGCAGAGAACGCATATAGGGAAATGCAAGAGGAACTTGCCAAAATGGATGTAAACGAGCAAGCGAAGATTTTGGTGAAAATGGCAGAGTACTACACTGCTTTAGGAAAACATGAAACTGTTTCTGCTACAGCAGTTACTGATCTTTACAACAGAGTTCTCGAAATTGCGCCAGAGTCGCCATCTGCATCCATCGCTTACGCTCAGCTGGCATCATTGCTTCTAGACACCAGAGACTATGAGCTTCTCGAGCAAAACAGCCCGAAAGCCATCGAGATGGCATTGAAGGGCGCTGAAGTCGCAGACTCAGGAGCCGGAAAAGCTGCTAACTACTTGGTTATCTCCAAGGCATATCGTTCGGTGGACAATTACGACGCCGCTATCGAGGCAGCGAAGAAGGCAGTAGAAGCAGATCCAACAAACTTCAAGACTTACTTGGAGCTGACCATCAACTACTACGAAGCATATACCAGCATCGAAGATGAAGACGACGAAGCTATGGCAAAGTCAGAAGCATACATCTACGGTGCACTGGAAAACATCAATAAAGCTAAGTCTCTGACGCCATATGACCGCGATGTAGAATCCTACTACAGCCGCGTCACCAGAGCGGTAGAGAGATGGGAACAGCAAAAGAATCAGCGGTAATCTAGGTATAGACGCCTCTTCGGCTGGTTAGGCTAATTTTAGCCTAACACCGAGGAGGTTTTTCTATGCTTCAGGGTTTGGAGGATGAAGCTGTACAGATCATCTTGGATTTTGTTGAAAACAGAAAAGGCGTAGATGCAAGTATGGCAGAGCTGTCCGAAGAAGAAAAAGGAGAGCTCTTGGACCTTCTCCAGTGGGAGCTCGGAGTACTCCTTGACACAGAATCGTACAACGAACTTCTCTACGGCGAAATGCGTTTAGATAATATCCTCAATGCTTTTTACGATGGCACGCCTATACAATAGTATGGAGGGGATTAGATGAAGGAGACAGTAGATGAGAGAGTATCTCTTGCTGAAAAAATCGAGATCCGCTACAAAGGCCTTCTGGCTAGAGCCGGGGCCAACCGTATCTATCTTCACTGCGGCTTCGGACCCGAGTGGAAAAATATTAGGGATATCGCGATGAACAGGGATGACGATAACGTTTGGAAAACGACATTAGAGCTTAAGGACGGCTCCGAAGTCAATTTCTGTTTCCGAGACGATGCCGGAAATTGGGACAACAACAACGGTAAGAACTGGGGATTCGTGGTGGACAACTCACAGCTGATATCGAGATAGTTAAGGCTAAGCAAAACAGCTTAGCCCGCTTTTTTTGCAGTGTTGCGGTGAATCGCATAAATGCAAAGAATGAACAAAGACGAGCCGTTCTAACCGCAAAACTTAAAAGATGCTTTTTCACTCCGCCACTTCCCAACTGAACATAGGTGTTTCGTTAGAACATTAAGTCCCGACCTGGGACTTTTTGTCTGTGGTAATCCTGGGGTGTGCTCGTTTTTTCCTCAGACACCGTTGAGATTCACTGCTAAAACTTGGTTTTGACTGGGAGTTTCTGAAGATGGAATCGTGAGTAGCAAAGGTCTTTGGTTTCTGAAGGAATATCCAGGATCACCGATATATGTAGCAAGTGCCGGAACATGAAAGGGACCCACAAAATGTGTTTGTGTTAATGGCTCATGACGCGCAGCTTGCAAGGACGACTATGAGTGTGATTTCTTACGGATATTGGTTCTATTTAGTAATACAGAGTTTGCTGTTATTGCGGAAAAAAGAGTTCAGACGCGGCATTGATTGTATTGCTCGCTTTACCTGCAGCATTTAGGCTTCGTAAGTATCTGTTAAACGTTGGAGAGGCATCGGATGTTTTGTTGATTTTTTTGTACATGGTGTTTTACGTAATCATTCCAGGAATGGTGTCTGCGATTCAAGCAGTT
>LFSI01000007.1 GCA_001512545.1 Clostridia bacterium DTU065
CGGTTATCTCTACGTCCTCAAGGCTTTCATCGCCTATAGAAGCATCAACGTAGTAGGTTCCTGGTTTCAGTAGGTAGCTGATCTCATCCACCAGCGAGTTCTCCGAAAGTAAGTTCTTGTCACTGTCTTTGATAATAGCGGATTGCCACTGCCATCTTCGAAAGTTAAAGTGAGCATACCAACATTTTCGAACACAACTTCCTTAGTCGCTATTTCTCCTGCTTCGATAGTGATCTCATCTTCGAGCTTAAGCAGCTCGTTGATAACTTCCATGCGAACTTCCAGCTTATAGGTTCCGGGACTTGCTGAGAGTTCGATTATGCCCTGGTTGCTTCCCCAGGCCGATGCTATCTCCTCAGTTCCTAAAAGGAGTTTTGCATGAGATTCTGGAATTGGCGTGCCGTCTGTCATTTTTACTATGATCCTTGCTTCTCCTGTCTCCTCTGTTGCGAACACGATTTTGCTGGAGTTTGCGCCTGCGTTGACGGTTATCTGAACGTCCTCAACCCTTGCATCACCTACAGACGCATCTACGAAGTAGGTTCCGGGTCTGAGGAAGTACTTGATCTCCTCAACACCGGAGTTCTCCGACAGCACTTTTTTGGTGCTGTCTTTCAAAATTACACTGACATCTGTCTGCGGGGTGTTGCTGCTGTCTGTAAATGTCAGGGTCAGCACTGCAAAGTTGTTCACTACAATTTCTTTGTTAGTTGTTTTTTTGCTTCAATTACTACATCGCTCTCGACCAAAACCAACTGGTCTATTGCTTCGGTCCGTACTTCAACTGTGTAGCTGCCTGGCTTTGCAGTCAACACCACGACGCCTTGCGAATTGACCGAACCTTTCGTAACTTCTTTGCTGCCGTCTAGTAGTTTGACTTCAGCCTCAGTTATTGGAGTTCCGTCAGTCATTTTAACTGTAATTCGTGCTTGTCCAGTTCTTTCTCCTATAAGACTACACCCTGTCATAAAAGTCACAAGTATAAGCAAAAGCAAACACAATCCAAGTCGCCTTTTCATCTAGCCAGCCCCCTAATTGGCGTTAGAATAAAATCTTCGTAGCTATGGTCGACTTCTTCCATAATACTCCTTTAATAATGAGACTATTTTACTAGTCTTGACTAGAAACAACTTTGGGAATTTACTGTAATTCATTGTGGTGATAAGGGCAAAAAAATTAGCCTATGTTTGTGCATAGGCTAACAAATTACCACTTTCCTGATGCCCCCCCGCCACCGCTGCGGCCTCCACCTCCATAGCGGTTCCTTCCAGAAGAGCCTCTGTAACTGCCTCCTCTGTAGCTACCACCACGATAGGAGCCGCCTCTGAGCAGCGAATGGAGTATTGCCCCTACGATCATACCGCCGGTAAACCGGAAATCCAGTAAAACTAGGGCAACAATGATCACAAACAAGATCAACCCGGCTAGAGGGTTCGGACCGTCATTAGTTTCATATCTGGAAATGCCTTCTGTCTCCCCAGCCACGCGAGGAACTGCATCGCCTTGTGCGATGATGCGCTCTTCTAGAATTGCAACGAACTCAATCAGTCCGTTGATGTCGTTATTCGCCAGCGCCGGGCCTACGTACTTCTGCAGGTTTACACCTACGAAGCTGTCGGGCAGAGCACCCTCCAAACCATAACCTACTTCGATGCGCATCTCGCGGGGATTTAGGGAGATTAGAAGAAGGAGTCCTTTGTCTTCACCCTTCTTGCCAATTCCCCAATCCTCGAACAGCTTAACTGCATACATCTCTATCGATTCATTTCCCAGATCGGGAACGGTTACAACCGCCATTTCCACACCAGTACGCTGGTACATAGCTTCTATACGGCTGTCCAGAAGGTGTTCGTTACTCAGAATACCAGCAAAATCATGAACATTTGTACCGGGAATCGGGGAAAGAGCACAGACTGCCAAAGGCAGCATCAGCAGGACTAAGATGATGTAAAGTCTTTTCATAGGTTGAGAAAGTAGCCTTCCCTTCTCCCTCCATCCTTAATATCGCTATCTAAAATTCCACTCTCGGTGCCACTTCGGCGCCAGCTGCTGCTTCGAAATACGTTCTCGGACCAAAGCCGAACATATTTGCTATCAGTACAGTTGGAAAACGCTTTACGCGGCTATTGTACTCCTGCACTTTTTCATTATAGCGCATTCTCTCTACAGCTATACGGTTCTCCGTTCCGCTCAGTTCGTACATGAGTTGGTTGAACTGGGCATCAGCCTTGAGGTTAGGATAGTTCTCTACTACCACTAGAAGTCTTGCCAAAGCCGATTCTAGCTGATTTGATGCTGCAACCTGTTCTTCAACAGTTCCAGCTCCGGCCAGTCTTGCGCGAGCATTGGCAATGGATTCGAAAACCTCCTGCTCATGGCTGGCATAACCCTTTACGGTGTTTACCAGGTTGGGAATCTTATCATATCTTGCTTGAAGTTGATTTTCCACCTGTCCCCACTGAGCATCAACAGACTCGTTTAATGAAACCAAGGAGTTGTAGCTGCTCACAAACGAAATACCGATAAGCAAAATAACACCGAGTACTACAAGGAGAATTATTGTACCTTTTTTCATGATGTTGGCAAAATCGCCCTTTCCTCCCATCTGTTATTGATGTTTCCACCTGCTTCTACTATATGTTTCTAGGTTTTGTTTCACAATGCTGCGAAGTTATTTCTCGACTCTTCAATAACTTTCAGAGCAAAGTCCAGATCCCGCCAGCCATCGACGGCAGTCTCTTTCCCTTCGAGCTGTTTGTAGATCTGGAAGAAGTGCTCGATTTCCTTCAATATATGGTGCGGTACGTCTTTTAGCGTCTGTAGTTCATCGTAGCGGGGGTCGTTGTCCAAGGCCGCGAGAATTTTGACATCTCTCCCCTTATCATCTACCATTTCCAAAGCCCCAAGCACCCTGGCCTTGACCATGCATCCCGGAAACGTTGGTACGTTTGATAGAACTAGAATGTCTAAAGGATCTCCATCTTCAGCGATTGTATTGGGAATGAAACCGTACTCCCCGGGATAGTGAACGGAACCGTAAAGGACCCTGTCCAAAACAAAATGACCTTTCTTCACATCGAACTCGTACTTGTTCTGGCTTCCTCTGGGAATCTCAACAAAAGCATCGACTAACACATCTCTGCCCCCTTCGGAGAAAATCCTTTAGAATTTGCCAAAAAGCCTGCAAACTTTCAGTTTGCAGGCTTTTCATTGCTATGGTAGCCCCAAGGGGATTTGAACCCCTGTCACCGCCGTGAGAGGGCGGCGTCCTAGGCCACTAGACGATGGGGCCATTTGGCTGGAGGAGAAGGATTCGAACCCTCGCCGGCGGGGCCAGAACCCGCTGTCCTACCACTAGACGATCCTCCAATTACCTCAGCGGCAACTCTTATTCTACTTCATAGCACTGAAACCGTCAAGTCCTTTTAGAGAACTTTTCTGCTTTTTAGCCTGCCTCTTAGCCATTTTTTATGAAAAACCTACAACGCCTAGTTTGTCCCCACAAACAGCTATGTTATCCAAAAGCCCACAGTGCTACTCCATGAGTTTTTGNNCTCTGTAAAGGGCAGATCCCAGGCCAGCTTTTATAGATCTGCCCTCTATTAACCTAAATTCCTTTGCGTAGATCAGGTTTGCCCTGCTTAGAAGTGGGTCTTGGTTGAAATCCCTTTACTTGCAGGTTTTCGGTTCCTGCTGCAGGCGGGGAATTGCCTTCAGCAGAAGTTTTTTGAGGTTTTTGGAGTTTGCTTTCATCACCTCAACCACCTTCTCGTGCTCAAGGGGCTCTTCAGAGATTCCCGCTCCGAGATTTGTCACGGTACAGATGCAGCTGTAGCAGATCTCCGCTTCCTTGGCCAGCGTGACCTCAGGCACATTGGTCATGCCCACAACGTCTCCGCCTAGTTGGGCGAACATCTTAACCTCCGCCGGGGTTTCGTAACGCGGCCCTTCTGTGCAGACATAGCAACCTTCGGCGTTTTTGATACCGAGACTCTGCAGTTCTTCTTTGAGTATAGCGTTAATCTGCCTGCAGTAAGGTTCGGTGAAATCCAAATGCTTCACCTGAGTTTCATCGAAGAGAAGGGCTCGGCGTTTGGTAAAGTCCAGAAACTGATTGAGGATGACAAACGTTCCCGGGACCAGTTCCGCTCGTAAAGATCCCACCGCAGAAGTGGCCAGGATCCTCTCTACACCGAGCATTTTGAAAGCTGCGATGTTTGCCCTGTAGTTGATCAAGTGGGGCGGGACGCTGTGGCCTTTGCCGTGGCGGGGAAGAAAGAAGATCTCTTCCCCGCCAAAAACTCCTCTTTCAAATTCAACTTCGCCGTAAGGCGTAGTTATCTTATCTGCGGTAGTCTGAAAGAGTTCGGCATCGTAGACTCCTGAGCCTCCGATGATGCCTACTTTCATTTGAGATCAGCCTTGGCAAAGGCTTTGGCAAGAGCTAAAGCTGCATCAAGGTCTCTGACATCGACCATTTCCGACCTGCTGTGAACGTAGCGGGTGGGAACGGAAATCACCCCTGACGGAACGCCTTCACGGTTGAGGTGAATCGCTCCGGCATCGGTTCCTCCGAACTCGAGGACCTCCATTTGATAGGGGATGTTGTTGGCTTCTGCAAGCTCAACCAACTTGTCTTTCACGTATGGATGAGCCAGAAGCGAGTTGTCCTTCACCTTGATAGCGGCGCCTTTCCCCAAGGACACGTCCATGGTCATGGCTTTTGGAGTATCTCCAGTTGCAGTGACATCAATTGCCAGGCCGTAATCTGGGTCGATACCGTATGCCGCTGTCTTGGCACCTCTCAAACCCACTTCTTCCTGGACTGTGAACACTGCAACAATGTGGTTGTCGGTCTCTGGTAGCTCCTGCATGAGCTTGATCAATAGCGCACAAGCAACTCTGTTGTCCATGGCTTTGGAGACCAGTCTGTTGCCCAGATCGATAAAAGGCGAAGTGAAGCAGGCGGTGTCGCCGATTTTCACCAGCTTCATGGCTTCTTCTTTACTCTCCACCCCGATATCGATGTAGAGGTTTGATTTCTGCAAATCGGCGATTTTATCCAGTTTTTCCACGCCGATAACGCCTAAAGTCCCGTTTTGGAACTGCACTCTTTCTCCTGGGAGATAGAAGGGGTTTACTCCGCCGATAAAGTCAAAGCGCAAAAACCCTTCTTTATCGATATGGGTTACGATTATCCCGATTTCGTCCATATGCGCAGAAAACATAATCTTGCTCTTAGGTCCCTTTTTCTCGACAATCAAGTTGCCCAGCGCATCGGTTCTGGTTTCGTAGTTTGGCAGCTCGGATTTGATAATCTCGCGGATACACTGCTCGGAACCTGAAGGACCGCAAGCTTGCGTTAGTTTCTTAAGCAGCTCTTTCATTCAAAGTCAACCCCTTTATCTGCAATATCATGCACAAACAGCTCTACGAGCTTGATCATATGCTCCAAGTCGGACTTGCTCATCACGGTAACCGGAGAGTGGATATATCTGCAGGGAACGGCAATTGGAGCGGTGGGCACGCCTTCCCGGCTGAGGGAGATCGCGCCTGCGTCTGTGCCGCCTGTGATAGTCCGCTTGTTTTGGATCGGTACACCGTGTTCTTCAGCAAGCCTAAACAGTCTGCCCACAACTTTGGGATGAGCGATAACGCTGCGGTCCATAACCGAAACTGCAGGACCAGCACCGACTGTTGTGGAGTAGCCTTCTTCATCTGTGCCGGCTACATCAGACGCGGTGGTTCCCTCCAGAACCAAACAGACATCGGGACCCACTCTGTAAGCTGCAGGGCCTGCTCCTCTGAGACCGACTTCTTCCTGCACGGTAAAGACGAAGTAAACCGGGCAGTTGAACTCCAGCTTTGTCAGCTCAACCAATGCAGTACAGCCGGCTCTATCGTCGAAGGCTTTACCTACCACCAAGTCCCCCATCTCTCCGAAAGAAGTAGCAAAAGTCGCCACATCGCCGGGTTTCACAAGCTTCTTGGCGCTGTCATCGTCTACTGCGCCGATGTCAATATAGAGATCGTCAAAACCCAGGACCTGGGTTCTTTCTTCAGGTCTCTGCAGGTGAATGGCTTTTGCGCCAATAACACCAACTACCTTATCTTTGCCGATGTAAACGGGCTTGGAAACCAAAACCCGGGGATCTATACCGCCCACCGGTTGAAAACGCAGAAGTCCGTTTTTTTCAATAGTGGTGATCATCAGCCCCACTTCGTCCATATGGGCTGCGAGCATGACTTTGGGTCCTGGTTTATCCTTTCCCTTAACTCCGTACAAGTTCCCCAGAGAGTCGTTGAAGACTTCATCCACATGAGGCGTGATGTACTCTCTGATCAGGTCTCTCACTTCGTGCTCTCTGCTCGAGACGCCCCGTGCCTCACTTAACTCTTTTAAAAACATGGCAATCCCTCCACAAACTCGCGATCGGCTTTGAGGGCGAACTCTGCGAGCAACCTACCGCCTTCTTTAATGTCTGCCAGATCCAGAGTTTCAACTGAAGTGTGCATATATCTCAGAGGTAGGGACACCAACGCACAGGCAACTCCGTTCCTGGCGATTTGAATACTCCAAGCATCTGTTCCCCGCGCGCTAGTCGACGCCTCAAGCTGATAGGGGATCTTCGCTTCATCTGCTACCTCTTTCAACTTCTCCAAAATCTTCGGATGGGTGTCAGGTCCCATGCTGATTACAGGTCCTTTGCCGAGACCAAAGCCCCTGTCTGCCCTTACACCGGGGAACTCACCGTGACAGACATCCACAGCAATAGCCAGATCGGGGTTTACGCTGTAAGCACTCACAGCTGCGCCTCTAGTTCCCACTTCTTCCTGTACTGTGGCAACCAAGTAGACATCAAGGTTGTGGTGCACTTCAGTCAGCCTTTCCAGGCAGGCTGTAAGCATGACCACACAAGCTCTATCGTCAAAAGACTTTCCGGCATACCTATTGCCTGAAAGCTTCTGAACTTCTCTGTTGATGGTGATAATATCTCCTACTCTAACCAGTTCTTCAACTTTTTCTTTTTTAAGACCCACATCGATATAAAATTCGTCTTTCTCGTATGCCTTTTTCTGTTCGCTCGGCGACTGCAGGTGAGGAGGCTTGGCTCCGATAACTCCCCGGAGTTTCTCCCTGCCGTGAACTGTGACTTCCTGGGCAACTAGAGTGCGGAAGTCAAACCCGCCGACAGTTGCAAAGCGAATAAACCCATTGTCGTCGATTTTCTTTACCATTAGACCAATTTCATCTATGTGGGCGGCCAAAAGCAGCTTCCCGTGCCCTTTGCCCTTCTTAAAAGCAATTACATTGCCCAGGGCGTCTTTCCTAACTTCGTCTGCCATAGGAAGCCATCTTTCGGCTATTAGATCAGCTGGCATAGTTTCATATCCCGATACGCCACTTGCTTCGGATAATGACTTCAAAAGCTCAGCTAAATCCATGCTCTCACCTCCCAAAGTTGTTGCACTTATTATATTCCCCGAATGCCGGGGAAAACAACGCCAAAACCATCGGCCTACCTAAAACAATTCGCCTGCGCCGCAATTTTGCCTCTTTTTTCCAGAGGTCTTCACAAAAAAGAGCAGCCGTAAGGCTGCAGGTTGAACTAAACTAGGCTTTCGGCAAAGCTCCGAATTCTTTCCACCCCGGCCTTGATGTTTTCCATGCTAGCAGCATAGGACAGGCGGACGTACTCGTCGCTACCGAAGGCAGCACCTGGAACTACCGCAACAAGGGCTTCTTCCAGAAGTGCTTGGGAAAAACTCTGACTGTCGGAGATCACTGTGCCCTTTGGGGTCTTTTTGCCGTAAAGTCCGGCCACATTAGGAAAGACGTAGAAAGCTCCCATGGGCTTCTTACAGGTGATGCCGTCAGTACTGCTGAGCCCGGCCACAATGACATCTCTTCTCTCTTCAAAAGCCCGGCGCATGGTCTCCACATCGTCTTGGGGACCGGTGATGGCCGTTACTGCTGCTTTTTGAGCAAAAGATGTAGGGTTGGAAGTGGAATGGGCCTGCAGGTTGGCCATGGCTCTGATGATCGCTCTCGGTCCCGCTGCATAACCAATACGCCACCCGGTCATGCTGTAGGTCTTGGAGACTCCGTTGACCACTATCGTTTTTTCTTTAAGTTCGGGAACAACTGTTACGATGGACTCGGCTCTAATGCCGTAGGTGAAATCTTCGTAAATCTCATCGGAAATCAGACCGATGCCAGTCTCTAGAACTGCTTCGCCGATATCTCTCAGTTCGTCAGCGGTGTACACTACACCGGTGGGGTTACTTGGCGAAGTAAGCACCAAAAGCTTGGTGTTTGGAGTTACAAGACTTCTGATGGTATCACCGGTAATCTTCAGTTCTTCATTAGGTACGGCGGGAACCACCTTGGCACCGCACAACCGGATCTGCTCGTCATAGCTAACCCAGTACGGAAGAGGCAGGATCACTTCATCTCCGGGATCGAGAAGACACATAAAGGCGTTAAACAGGGAATGCTTTGCGCCGCAGGAGACGATAATCTCATCGGGTTTGTAATCAAGGTTATTGCGCTGTTTAAACTTGTGAATGATCGCCTCTTTCAGTGCTGGAATTCCATCTGTTGGAGTGTACTTAGTGAACCCTTCGCCGAGAGCCGCGCACGCTGCGGCTACTATATGTTCCGGCGTATCAAAATCCGGCTCTCCGGCGCCGAAATCGATAACGCTAAGACCTTGGCTTTTCAGCTCCTTGGCCTTTCTGCTGATGGCCAGAGTTGCCGAAGGAGCAATGCCTTTTGCCCTCCTTGATACTTCCATGTTCTCACCTCATTCTAACCTAATACTTGCACGCAGACCCTTCTAGTTCGCGGACCGTCAAACTCGCAGAGGTAGATGCCCTGCCAAGTGCCAAGGGCCAACTTCCCGTCCCGCACAGGAATCACCTCAGATGGTCCTACAAGGCTTGTAAGGACGTGTGCAGGAGAGTTTCCCTCCATATGCCTGTATTCCTTGAGATAGGGGCTGATGAATTCAAAAGCAGCGAGCATATCCTGCCTGACGGTAGGATCGGCGGCCTCGTTGATCGTCACTGCACACGTGGTGTGTTTGGCAAAGACGAGACAGATCCCGCTTTCGACTCCGCTCTTTTTGACAATATCTTCCACCCGATCGGTTATGAGGACGATCTCTCTTCTGTGCTTGGTGGCAACAGTAAGATCATCCTGAAAACATGCCATCTTTTTCACCTCAAAGACTTAAGATATTCATCGATGGACCTGGCAGCTGTTTTTCCAGCTCCCATAGCTTTAATCACCGTTGCAGCTCCTGTAACGATGTCGCCTCCGGCAAACACCCCTGGAATGGACGTTTGCTGGTTTTCGTCCACCAAAATCAATCCTCTCTCATCGGTTTTCAGTCCCGGAATACTGCGCGTCGCCAGGGGATTTGGTCCCTGACCTATAGCCACAATCACCATATCTACATCGAAAACCTCAAACTCGCCTTCGATGGGCACCGGAGCCCTCCTGCCTTTTGCATCCTTCTCTCCTAGCATCATCTTCTGACACCTGACGCCATTTACCCTGAACTCCTCGTCTCCGAGGATCTCCACAGGATTTCTGAGTAGGTTGAAGACTACGCCCTCTTCTTCGGCATTCTCTACCTCTTCAGCTCGCGCCGGGATCTCCTCACGGCTTCTGCGATAGACAATGTGGACCTCCTTTGCTCCCAATCTCAGTGCGGTTCTCGCAGAATCCATAGCAACGTTACCAGCGCCGACAACCGCAACCTTCTCACCGACGTAAACCGGAGTGTCCACTTCAGGAAACTTGTAGGCTTTCATCAAGTTGACCCTAGTGAGAAACTCGTTGGCAGAATACACACCGTTGAGGTTTTCACCGGGTATGCCCAAGAAGTACGGAAGGCCTGCCCCCGCACCAATAAAGAAGGCTTTGTAGCCCTGAGCTTTTAAGTCTTCCAAGCTCACCGTAACTCCCACGATCACATTGGTTTGGAAGGTAACACCGAGGCTCTTAATGTACTCGATCTCTGAGTCGACGATGGACTTGGGCAGCCTGAACTCAGGGATGCCGTAGCGCAGAACGCCGCCGAGCTCATGTAAAGCTTCAAACACCGTAACCTTGTAGCCTAACAGGGCAAGGTCGGCAGCAGCGGTCAGTCCTGCAGGCCCCGATCCGATCACTGCAACTTGCTCTCCGGTAACTTCTGGTTTTTCCACAGACACTCCGTCTGCCCGTTCCTTGTCAGCAACATACCTTTCAAGAGCTCCAATGGCCACAGACTTACCCTTCTTACTGAGAATGCAGTTAGCCTCGCACTGGACCTCCTGGGGACAGACCCTGCCGCAGATGGCAGGCAGAGAGTTTTTCTCCTTGATGATTGCAGCGGCTTTTTGCAGATCGCCGTCTTTTACAGCCTGTATAAAACGGGGGATCGGTGTTTCCACCGGACAGCCCGCGACGCACTTAGGTATTTTGCAGTTGAGACAGCGCATGGCTTCAGCCAGCGCTTGATCGTCGTCAAAACCGAGGGCCACCTCTTTGAAGTCCTTCGCTCTTTCCTCAGGTGCCCTTCTCGGCATTTCGTTCCTATCTGAAAGCACCAATGGTTCCACCTCTTTAACTATTTCTCCTTATAATACACCAACTAGTGCGAATTAGGAAGGTATTTTCCACATGGCGGCCTATTTCCTCCACAAAATGCGTAAGTTCGTCATGAATTAAGTATCTTGTATCCAAGGATACACGCAGGTTCCCTGCCGAGCCTCACCACACCGTTTTCCACAAACCCCAGATCCCCAAGAGACTCAAGAAGCACTGTGTCGCGGACAAAAACAACGGAAAGAAGCGTTTCCACCTGCCATAGGGCAAAGGGCATTCTACCCAGCCAAAGGCCAAGAACGTGGGTGATGAACTCTTTAGTCCTCAGCTCGTTTGAGGCCACATAAAAGAAGAAGCGGGCACCGATATCCTGCCCGATGCCGTAGAGGTCGATGTCGCCTACGTAGTTTTCTGCAAGTTCCACAGACCAGAGTCTGGCATAGGGGTCCGTTGTCACCAGCCGGTACCAACGGCGCATCTCCCTACGCCTCGACTCCCAGAGAGTACCCGGAGGTACGGGGCTCCCAGTGAGGGAATAGTGGTGTTCAGGATGCTCTAGAGACCTTGTTCTTTCCCGCATGTGCTGCGTTTTCAAACCGGTGATGGCAAGGCTCTCATGAGTTAGGTCCTCAACTGCAACCCTCTCGCCTTTTTCCGCTTTGCCCTTTCCGGAAAAGATCCGGCCGATTTTACCGCACTCGGATGCTGTAAGGCCGCCAAATCCGAGCCTGTGGACTCTCTCTGCAAAACCCTGCTGGTAGAGAACGTCCCAGATCGTGTTTTTCTTCACAATCCCACCTCGCGTTGGTTTACCTGACTTGGAAATCAGGGTACAATGTAAAAGGATTTCATTGGTAGCACAGAGTTAGTATGCATCTATTTGTAAACTGCTAAAAAGGTGGAATTTCCATGTTTAATCCAGAAGCAACTCGAGATCTTCTCATAGAATGGTTAGCTGAATATGTCAAGTCTGCTGGAGCAAAAGGGCTGGTCTTTGGTCTTAGCGGTGGCATCGATTCTGCGGTTGTGGCCGGCCTCAGCAAGCTGGCTTTCCCCGATACATCCCTCGGGGTGATCATGCCCTGCCACTCCAATCCCACAGACAAGGAAGACGCCCTCCTTGTGGCTAACGCTATAGGCCTGCAGACGCAGGAGGTAGATCTGACAGAACCATTCGACTACTTGGTGGCCAAAACCGGAGTGAACGCAGATACCATGGCAGCCCACAACTTAAAGCCCCGCCTGCGGTCGTCTACTCTGGGGCTTATCGGTCAAAGCTTGGGATATCTCGTTGCAGGAGGCAGCAATCTCGCCGAATGGTACACCGGCTATTTCACCAAGTACGGCGATTCTGCAGTTGACCTTTTGCCTTTAGCAAGACTGACTAAAAGCGAAGTCTACCAGCTGGCAAAGGTCCTCAAGATTCCGGAGAAAATTATCACTAAAGCCCCAAGCGCCGGACTCTGGCAAGGGCAAACCGACGAAGAAGAGATGGGGATCAAGTACGCCGATCTCGACAAGTACCTTACCGATGGTACAGGCGAGGAAGAGATCATCGCGAGAATCGAAGCCCTGCATAAAAGAAGCGCCCACAAGCGGCAGATGCCACCTATGGGCCCGGTTGTCAGAGGCTAACCTCGGATTAGCGTTTAATCATATGCACGGCACTGCCGTAAAGGCCAAGTCCTGCTTCAAAGAGGGCCTCTCCGAAGGAAGGATGGCTCAAGATGGCTTTGGCCAGATGATCCCTGCTCCCTCCGGAGGCAAGGAGGCTGCCTGCTAGGTTGATCAGCTCGCAGGCATCGGGCCCTACGATAAGGACACCGTTTACGCGGTCGCCATCACCGTAAACTTCAACAAAACCTGTCGCTTCTCCGCTTGCAAGAGCCCTTCCATTTGCACTAAATGGAAAGCGGCTCTTTTTTCCTTCCAGAACGCCCACTTCTGCAATCTCCGGACTGGCAAAAACAGTTCTCGGCACCAGCTCATCGCTGTAGTGGGGAGTTAGGCCGGCGAGCTTCTCCGCTACAAACACGCCTGCGTGGGATGCCGCATGGGCAAGCTTGTAGACTTTGTCCGTGACATCGCCGATGGCATAAACACCTTCTTTTGTGGTTTCAAAATCTTCTCCAACCACGATCTCTCCTCTTTGGTTCAGCGAAACTCCGTTTTCCTCAAGGCCTAGACCGACTGTGTTGGCTTTGTTGCCCAGCGCCACCAAAAGAACGTCGCCTTTGATCTCCACATCTCCTGCAATGAGGGCTGCATCCTGCTCTCTGTAGCCGGTGACAGTGGTGTTTGTCAGGATCTCAACGCCTCTGTCCTGCAGCCTTTTTGCTGCCTGCCTTGCGGCCTGCGGCGCAAACTGCGGTAGAATGCTTTTTTCTCTTTCCACGATGGTTACCTTTGTTCCCAAGCTGGAGAAGATGGTAGCAAACTCCACACCGATGACGCCACCGCCCAAAACAACCATACTCTCCGGAAGCGCTTCTAGCTGCCAGATCTCTCTGGCGGTAAACACCTGTTTTCCGTCAGGTTTGATGCCCAAGATGGTAAGGGGAGATGCTCCAGTAGCGATGATAACCTTATCTGCTGCAATAACCTCGCCTCCAACGCTTACGCCTCCTGGGGCAAGGATTCCGGCACCCTTTACCACTTTGACTCCCGCCGCTTGCAAAAGGCTTTCCACGCCGCCTACAAGCTGTCTGACAACGCTTTCCTGCTTCTCCTGAAGCTTATCGAAGTCAACCTGCAGCATTTGGCCATTGGCGATCTCTGCAGCTCCTCTAACCTCCTCAAGGACCTTTGCTGTGTGATAGAAGGTCTTTGTGGGAATGCAGCCCCAGTTCAGACACGCACCTCCGAGGTGCTCTTTTTCTATCAGCGTGACATCCAAACCCAAATTCGCCGCTCGCAGAGCAGCTACATATCCGCCGGGACCGGCGCCAAGAATTGCAACTTTCATAGCGTCGTTCTCCTTTCATTACGTCCACCCAGAATCAAACATGAGTAGTACTACCATCGGATTAACTTAAAGCATCATGAAAACCCGAATTTATCGTCCATCCTCTACTAAGCTATTACCCAATGGGCTAAGATAAAAACAGCAGCTCGTATCCTGCTCTCCAAACGGGCAGATCTTACCCACTACCGGTGTCTCTTTCTGCAGGCTTCCATCTCCCCTTCGCCCCTAACGATTGTCTAGGTAAAACAGAACCGGCCCATTGTCCTGATGCGTATACTGTGGAGCCGGTTTTCTAACTATTGATGTTTTCCGCAAAAAAGACGATTATCCTTGCCATTTGGGGTATGAGCCCAAGATCTTGAGGAAAGAGGTTTGCTCTTTCACCTTGCTCAAAGCTGCACTCACCACAGAGTCCTTTCTGTGCCCGTCGCAGTCGATGTGGAAAAGGTACTCGCCGAGATAGCGTTTTGTTGGCCGCGACTCAATACGCGTGAGGTTGATACCGTAGTCGGCAAAGATCGCAAGGACCCTGTACAGTACGCCGGGCTTGTCGTTCAGCGTGGAAAAAATGATGCTGGTTTTGTCGCGTCCGGTGGGCTCTGGACCTTCAGACCCAAGAACTGCAAAACGGGTACTGTTGTCCCTTCGATCCTGTATGCCTTTCTCCAGAATGGGAATGCCGTAAACTTTTGCAGCCTGCAGAGAGCCGATAGCCAGGGCTCTTTTCTTTTTGGCCTCAAGCACTCCATAGGCTGTGGAACTTACCGGGATGGGCTCTAGGTTGTTTCTCTCCAGGTACTCCCGGCACTGACCTATAGCCTGGGGATGGGAGTAGACAATTCTGTTCGTCTCGTTCTCATAGCCCAACAGGCAGTGGGAGATCTGCAGATTCACCTCTCCCACCACATGAACTTCAGACTCGAGCAGAAGATCCAGAGTCTCACCTACAGACCCCTCTATGGAGTTTTCCCACGGTACGATCCCCCGCCCATTCCTGCTGTTTTGGAAGACTTCTTTAATGGACTTCACCGCAATTGCATCTTCATCTAGAAGCAGCGCTGCTTCGTGAGAGTAGGAACCTTCCGGTCCCAAGTAGTAGATCATACGCCCTCACCTAGATTTAAACGGGCCATCAGACGTTCAAACTCCTCGAAGTTCAGGGACTGGGGTCCGTCAGAGAGAGCTCCGTCGGGATTGGGATGGACCTCAATGATCAGGCCGTCTGCTCCAGCTGCAAGGGCAGCCTTTGCTAGAGGTTCCACAAGGCTTCGCTTGCCCGATGCATGGCTGGGATCTGCCAAAACCGGCAGGTGGCTGGTTTCTTTTGCCAGCGCAATTGCAGAGATGTCCAGAGTGTTTCTGGTCCAGGGCTCGAAGGTTCTGATACCTCTTTCGCACAGCACCACCTGGCTGTTTCCTTCCGCAAGAATATACTCTGCGGCCATCAGCCACTCTTGAATTGTAGATGAAAGTCCGCGCTTCAAGAGGATGGGTTTTCTGGTCAGGCCGACTTCCTTCAAAAGAGAGAAGTTCTGCATGTTACGCGCACCGATTTGGAGCATGTCTGCATACTGTGCCACGATTTCCACGTCCCGAGGATCGACCACCTCTGTAACTACAGGAAGACCGTACGCTCTTCCTGCTTCGCTGAGGAGCTCAAGTCCTTTTGTCTTCAACCCCTGGAAGGCGTAGGGCGATGTGCGGGGCTTGAAAGCACCGCCCCGGAGCATGTTGGCTCCGGCTTTTTTCACTGCTTCTGCGGTTTTTAGCATCTGGTCCTCTGTCTCCACCGCACATGGACCGGCAATTACTACTTTTTCCTTGCCGATGGAAACGCTTCCTACTTTGACCACACTGCCTTCAGGCTGGCATTCCCTGCTGACAAGTTTATAAGGTTTACCAACTCTAATAGCCTTTTCCACCTTCGGCCAGAGCTGGGCCTGCTCAAGGAGTTCATCGGTGATGGTGCCGACGACGCCGATTACGCTTTGATTAACTCCATGGATCACGTGACAGGAAAAACTCAAAGTCTCGAGCTTACTGCAGACTTCCTTAATCTCCACCGACGAGGCTTCTGGCTTCATAACGATGATCATAGCTTTCCCTCCTAAAAAAATGACCTCGCCCCAAAGGGACGAGGTTTTCTCGCGTTACCACCCTAATTGGCTGTTTCCAGCCCACTCCTATCAGGTACGAGCTTAGCGCTGATACCCGCTTCCTTTTAACGGTGGAAGTTTCCGTCCCGATCTACTTTGCGTTCAACCGGGCAACTCCGGGGAGAACTTCGCTTACGGCTTTCTACCGGGTTTCCACCATCCCCGGCTCTCTATAAGTCCCCCGCAAGGTACTTTTCCCCTTCACAGTCTTTAATATATTGAAAACATATTAGCAAGCACCAGACGCCTTGTCAAGAAGAAAAAGTCGCTTTTTTCGCCATTTCATTACCGGCTCTTAAGGAGCGACCTGCCTACACTTAAGAAGAGCTCGGCGCCATAACCGATGATTTTTTCGTTGAACTTGAACTTGCTGTTGTGCAGAGGCATGCTGCACTCTTCTGTTCTGCTTCCGAGAAAGAGCATGGCACCTGTGACCTTTTCGGTGTAAAAGGAGAAGTCTTCAGCAGCCATCGAGGGAAAGCTTAACTCCTTATAAGTTAAGCCTTGTGGGAGGTTTGCCTGTACAATTTCCAGAGCCGTCTGGTGATTTACGGTCGGCGGATACTGTTCGACATACTCCACCTCCGCTTCCAACCCAAAGGCTTTAGCTGTATACTCGGCGTGCCTCTTCAGGCTCTCGCCAATCTTCTTTCTTGACTCCTGCGACAGAGCCCGAATGGTCCCTTCAAGGGTTACCTTGTCGGGAATGATATTGTATGCAGTGCCTGCACTGATGCTGCCGATGGTCAAAACCGCACCATCCCAAGGAGCTATCTCTCGGGATACGATGCTCTGAAGAGATGTGACGAGGCTGCAGGCACAGACGATAGGATCCTTTGCCAGGTGTGGCGCTGCGCCATGACCGCTCTTCCCCTTCAGGACTACGCTGAAGCGGTCGTTTGAGGCCATAATAGTCCCAGGTCTGCTTGCCACAATACCCTCAGGAACCTCAGGCCAGATGTGCAGGGCGTAAACGTAATCGGCTCCATCCAAAGCTCCTGCTGCAACCATCCTCTCTGCACCGCCGTAGAGTTCTTCTGCAGGTTGAAAGATTCCCCTAACCTCTCCTTCCCAGGATGTGTCTTCAACGAAGGAAAGGAGCGTGAGTGCTAGAACCGCCGTGTGACCATCGTGCCCGCAGGCGTGCATTCTGCCGGGGTTCTCCGACGCAAAGCTAAGCCCCGTCTCTTCATGCACAGGTAAGGCGTCGATATCCGCTCTGAAGGCCACCACTGGTCCGCCTTCTCCCCTCTTAATTCTGACCACAAGACCGGTCTCGAGGGGCTGAGAGACTTGAACTTTGGCACCGTTTAGCTCCACTTCTTCAGTAGAGAAGCCTTTGGACACCAAAAAGTCCCTGATCCGCCTGGTGGTTTCCTTTTCCTCTCGTGAAAGCTCGGGAAACCTGTGCAGTTCCCTTCTGAGCTCAACGGCACTTTGATAATGCTTGTTGATTATCTCGCTAAACTCCATGTTCACACCTGCTTCAAGAGGTAGTTTAATAGCTGGCGATCTTTCTACCGTATTTTTCCATAATCTGCCAGTTGGGTTCGGTTCCGATTCCCAAACCTTCAGGCAGGTAGATTCTTCCCTTTTTGTCCATCTCGATCTCTATAAGGTCCTTGCCCATACCGTACCATCTGGCACTAGCCTCGACGTCGGCTGGGTAAACAAAACCATTGAACGAAGCGAGAGCGAGGATCGGCATGGCTCCAACTCCCGACTCGGGCATGGTGCCGCCCCACAGTTTGATGTTATTCTCTACGGCTAGCTTGTAGAGCTTCAAACCCTCTAAGAGGCCGCCGATTCTCTGAACTTTGATGTTCCAAACATCAATGCCGCCAAGTTCAATAACCTGCCTTCCTACCCTAAAAGACTTTAGAGACTCATCGAGGCAGATCGGGGTCTTGACGTTCTTTGCCAGAGCTGCATGGTCCAGGATGTCATCGTGGTTTAGCGGCTGCTCATAAAAGGTGCAGCCCAGCTGGTCCATTTCCCGGAAAACCTCGGAGTTTTCCAGCTCATAGGAAGAGTTTGCATCTACCCAGAACAAGAAGTCCGGCCCGATAACCTCACGGGCTGCCCTTGCAGGTTCAATATCCCAGCCGGGCTTAATCTTGATTTTGATTCTTCTATAGCCTTCCTCCACATAGTCTGCCACCCAGGTCTTCAGAGTGTCGAGACTCCGGTCCCCGGGGATACCCACTGAAACGCCGGACTCGATGTACTCTTTATACTCAAGATGCTTCTGGTCTACGCCCATCTGAGCCAGTTTGATCTTGATGGCATCTACCAGACGCAGGTTGTTCTTCTTGGCCACAAGATCCCAGTAGGCATTTTCCAAACCGGCTTTAGCGAAGTTGTTGCCCCTTATACCTTCTGCCAGAACGCTGTTCAGCTCTTCGATGGAGGTGAACTCCTTGCCTACAACCTTCGGTATGAGCCACTCATGGAGCATTGCCTTAACCGACGAGATGGTCTCGCTGGAGTAAAACGGTGCGTCAAAAGGCGCCGATTCTCCGTAGCCCACCAGGTCGCCGGAGGTCATTTTGATAATGATGCTCTGCCTGTTGTAGCTTCTTCCACCGGAGATTTCAAAGGGTACCAGGAGCGGAATGGCCACCTGGTACAGCTCTATACCGTCTATCTTGATCCTTTCGTCTAAATAACTCATCGTTTGCCACACCTACTTTACCAGTACATATGGATTGAGATCTGTTACTTCGAGGAAGGTGAAAGGCTCGGTGCCTTTCCCTAGTTTTTCGCGGATGTATATCAGTCCTGCAACCAGACCCTTTTGGGGATTGAAAAGCAACTCGTGCACTGCTTTTCTGGTTCTGCTTGCATCTATCGGAGCATACTCACTTTGAGGTATCTGGAAAAACGTGTGCATCTGTCCGTTTACCGCACCGCGGAGAGCATACTCAAGCATCATCTTCCCGGAACAGATGTTGCCTGTTGCAGAGACCTGCCGAGAAGGTTTGTCATCCAAGACCTCTTCCAGAGCCCAGAGGTTGCGGTCGCTGAGGTCGTAGCCGCCGTATGCTACACCGACTTTGCCCTCAAACTCCTTGTTGTGGTCGAACAGCCTGTTGAAGCAGATGGCAAAATCTGCAAGCCAGGAGCTGTCCTTACCCAGGAATTCTCTGACCAGCTCCCGCTGAAACTCATCTTCCAAAGTTGCGTTCATCATCTTCACGCCCAGGTGAATGGGCTCGTCCACAGACTGCTTGATGAGCCTTGGCACATCCTGCAACCAGGAGATGATCATATCCTTCTGTCCCGCCACATCGGTGCCGGCAAACGTTGGAGAGAAGTCCTTCTCCATGACCATGTCCTCGTTTTTGTGCTTTTTCCACACTTCCAAAAGCTTTTGAGTAGTATAGGTGTACTCACTCAGCTTGTACTCTTCAGACGGGCCTGGCAGGTGGTACTTTACGCTGGGGATAATTGGATATTCTCCTGCCACAGCAAGACACTGGTCGAAGAAGTCCAGGTAGTCGTCGAGGCTCTTCTCCCAGCCTCTGCCCTTCCACACAACCGAGTAGCCCTCTTCTCCGTTTTTGGAGACGAGCTTTTCCACCACCATCTTGGGTGCATGGATCTTCCATTGATCCATCTCGGCCTTTTTATCCTGGTCTTCAGCGATAACGGTTTTCAGAACCGTAAAGCCCAGACCGCCTTCGATATCGGCCATAACCTGCCCCTTGTTTGTAGAAAGCTGACCTGAAGCCTTGCCAAAGGGGTTTTTGATCTTGAACGGCCCGTAAAAGCTGGACACATCGATGTTGTACCTGTCTTTGATATGGCTTTCGGGCTCTTCAATCAGTCTGTTGTAGTCCTCATTTAGAGCTTTTTGAAACTCTTCCGAGACCTCAAACTCCTGAGGCAGGAAGTACCGAGGCTTTACCACCCCAATCCCTCCAATTCCTGTACAACCTCTCTGATGGCTGCTCTTTCTTCTTCACTAACCCCCGGTCCGTAAGGATCCCAAGCGGCGCTTTCAGGCACAAGACCCTGAAGCACGCAAATGTACAACATCCTCTCGATGTAGCCTTCCATAGGTTTGATGAAGGTTACCTCTGCCAGTTTATCCACGAGAACTGTAAGTTCTACGAAAGCCTTGTAATCCTGATCGTAGTAGGCGTCAATCAAAGCTTTCTGGAGCTTGGTGAATGCAGAACCGATACCTACAAGAGCACCCCTTCCCCCACGCATCATGGTGTAGCCAAACATGCGGTCTTCGCCGGTGATCAGGGCTTTGTTGGGGAACTCCTTTGCGATTAAGTTGGATACGTCTTGGTAGGTCATGACCGAATCTAAAGTCGCCATCTTGATAGCTACTGCGTTTTCCAGAGCAAACAGTTTACGCAGAACATCTAGGCTGTAGGAGATTCCTCCGGCAGCTTCGTAGAGGTAAAACAATACCATGTCAAGACCTAGTGAATTCAAAGCTTCATGATACTTAACGATGAGTTCGTCTTGATTATCCTTCCCCCTAAAAAAGCTCGGCGCATATGTGAGAATGCCATCTGCTCCGAGAGCTTTAGCATGCTCTCCCATCTTTTTTGCATCGGCGATAAACTCTTCTTCACTGGTGAAGTTGCGGGAACCTACGCCGCAGATGATCTTTTTGTCGGAGCTAAGAGCACTTCTGTAGACTTTGTAGACCTTTTCGCGATCCTCTTCCGAGAGCATCAGCCCTCTTCCTGTGTGCGCCCAAACGGCAATACCTGTAATGGGCTGTGTGTCCATCCACTCGGCGTACTTCTTCAGCGCATCGTAGTCGATGGTTCCGTCTTTTCTGAATGTTACAGGTACCGCTGGATAGAGACATCTGTCAAGTACTAAAGCCATTTTACACATAACACCTCTTTACACTGATATTGCTAAACAAAAAAGCGTTTTCTCTTTTTTGTGATCCACTATCCTCATCTGTTAAAACAAAACAGCAAGCCCAACTCCTCCGGAAAAGTTAGCGGTTGCAGGTTTTCCCTTGGGAGTCGTGTAAACAACGCCTAAATCTGCCTGAAGCTGCAGACTGTCCGTGAGGCTTTTTCCAACTGCAAGCTCGGCTCGCAGCTTCTTCTCCACGATTTCGCTGAGGAAAAAGGTTTTGTAGGCCTCATCCCGGCCAATGGTAGTCCAGTACTCATCGAGGTGACCGGGACCGTGCCACTCGTAGGCTAGGCTGAGACTCGATGAAAAACCGCCGGTTCTTAGGTTCAGGATTCCACCGAGTTTTAGAGCATCTGGACCTAAATCATCACCGAGAAACTCGCTTCCCGTTGTGTAGCGCCCATGTCCTCCCCAGTGGGAATGCAGGTACCGGGTATTAGCCAGCGCTGCTGCAGAAAACTGGACCTTCGCTCCGGAAAGTTCGAAGATCTCGGAACTGTAACCTAGAGACACTCCCATCACAGGAAGTTGGTTGAAGGTAAACGGTATAAAGGGGAAGTCGTCGATGATGGTCTCCACGTAGATGATGGCTCCGCTGTTAAAGACATACCCTGTATTGAACCCCATTAAGACATTGATGTCCCTGTTGTTTACCACTCTGCTTTTTAAAGCTAAGTGCTGTACTAGGTATACGGGCAGAAGCGGCACCGGGTTGTACATGAAGTAAATGGTTTCGTCGTTTCCCACAATCACGCTGGTTTCAAAGAAATCCAGGTAGATTGGAAAACCCTCTTTTGTAGCCTTAAGTCTGTGGGCCACAAACCTTCTAGAACTACCAAGGTCGGCAAGGAGCTTCTCATAACGAAAATCAAAGGAGAGAAGCCGGAAAGAAAACTCATAGCCACCTGTAAAAAGGTCTGCAGAAACAGCTACAGAGGGAAGAGACTTGAACTCCTCGAAGGCGAAGCTGTCGTTGAAATCCACAAACCCTGAACTGGCTTTGAGCTTGAAATTGCCAAAGTCAAACTTCGCCTTAAAGGTCGGCTTGACCTCTCCTGTGCTTTCTAGATGTACTGCTGCTTCCCCCGACAACTTTATGGCAAATGCTGCAAAGGAAAGCAGGAGGACTAAAACCACCGAAATAAACTGTTTTTTTGATATGTTCATTTTAGCTGCACCACCAGATCGTTAGTTTGCGGCATTGTTCTTGTAGACTCTGACCAGCCTGCTTGAGAGTTCCGTAATGATTTCGTAGTGAATAGTGCCGCTTTTTTCCGCTAGCTCGTCTGCGGTAATCTCTTCGCCGTTTTGCCTGCCGATGAGTACTACTTCATCGTCCACAGATATGGAATCCTCAAGAGGGACCTCGATCATCAGCTGGTCCATGCAGATATTGCCCACAATGGGATAGCGCTTTCCCTGTATAAGAACGTCGGTGCCTTTGTGAGAAAGACGCCTGGTGTAGCCGTCGCCGTAACCTACAGGAATTGTCACTATCTGGCAGGGCTTTTGAGTGCGGTAACTAGCACCGTAGCCTATCGGCTCACCGGCTTCCACTTGTTCGATACGGGAGATCCGCGCTTTCAAAGACAGCGCAGGCGTCAGCCCGTCCCAGAAGGGATCTGCGCTGGGTTTCAATCCGTACAGGGCAATTCCTGCCCTGATGAAGTTGCTGCCTCTGGCAAGTTTCAGTGCTCCGGCACTATTCGACCAGTGGACCAGCCTCGGACACTGATCCCCTAAATCCTCGCACAATTTGCGCATTTTTTCAACCTGCTGCTTGGCGGCGCTGTCGTCTTCCAGATCCGCTGTGGCAAGATGGGTAAAAATGCCTTCAACGTTTAAGCCCGCTAGCTTTCTCGCCTTTTCCAAAAGTTCTTTAGCTTGTGCAGGGCTCACCCCTAAGCGGTGCATTCCCGTGTCCACCTTCAGCTGCCCGGAAGCGGTCTTGCCCAAGCTTCGCGCAGCAGCAGACAGCACCTCTGCGCCTCTCAGATCGGTAAAGGCCACAGACAGGTTCCACTTCACAGCCAGGCGGGCATCTCGTTCGGGGACTACGCCCAACACCAGTATTGGAGCGGCGATTCCCGCTTCTCTGAGGGCGATTCCTTCTTCCACCAGAGCAACCCCAAGCCAGCTTGCCCCATTGGAGAGGACAGCTTTAGCAACCTCCACAGCACCGCAGCCGTAGGCGTTGGCTTTGATGACCGCCATGATCCCGATCTCGGGATTGAGGCTTTTTATCAGCTTGAGGTTTGCAACAATAGCGCTTAGATCCACTTCGATCCAAGCTCTGTAATCTTCCATTGTAATCACCAACCAAAATCTATGAGTTTATCTGTATAGCGATTTCAGCGCTGCAGGGAGGAAGTCAATAATATCGCCGGCAATGATGGCGTGAGCCCCTAGTACTTCTCTTGCCATGTCTCCAGCAAGTCCGTGCACGAAGACGCCGGTGACGGCGGCATCTTTCGGCGAAAGTCCCTGAAGCAGCAGTCCTCCGATAATGCCAGTAAGTACATCGCCTGCTCCAGCGGTGGCCATTCCGGCATTGCCTGTGGAGTTGATGAAGAAACTGCCGTCATCTAACGCTACTACTGTATGCGCTCCTTTTAAAACTACCACAACGCGGAGATCTTCAGCTAACGCTAAAGCCACACCAACGCGGTCTTTGGCGATCTCTTCCACTTGGAGTCCAGTCAGTCTGCTCATCTCCCCAGGGTGGGGTGTGATGATCACCGGACCGTGGTTTTCCGCAGTGAGGAGCCCGTATCTGGCAACGAGAGTAAGGGCGTCTGCGTCGAGAACCAGAGGTATGTCCTTCACTTTAGCCTCGGCGATCGCTGTTTTCAGCAGCTCAGCGTTTTCTTCGGTTACTCCCATTCCCGGACCGATCATAAGGCAGTTGTATCCGTTAATGTCAAAGGACGAATTTGCGTCTTTAACGGTCATCTCCGGTACAAGGTTCTGGAGGATGGAGAGGACTTCTTTTTTTGCCAGTGCCTGAACAAGTCCTGCACCTGTTCTCAGAGCGGCCTTTCCTGCAAGGGCAGCTGCCCCTGCCATGCCCAGTGATCCTGCTATCACAAGACCCTTACCGAAGGTGCCCTTATGGCTGTTTTCCGGTCTTGGCAGGTCGGCAATCTCTTCTATATCGATAAGGTGACCCTTGATGCTTGCGTCGTTAAGCAGTGCCGGCGGGAAGGACAGCGGTTCAATAATCACCTCGCCTGCAAAGCCTGCCCCTGGATATAGGCAGAAGCCCAGCTTTGGCAGGCCGAAGGTTACGGTGTAGTCGGCAAGGACTGCTTCCTTAAGTACCGCACCGGTTGTTGCGTCTATGCCTGTGGGGATGTCGAGAGACACAACGCTGGCATCTCCTGCGTTCAGGAGCTTTACTATCTTTCCATAGGGGTCTTTAAGGTCGCCTTTGAGGCCGATCCCCACAAGACCGTCCACTACTACATCGCAGTACTCCAGACTGTTCTTCAGTTCTGCGGTTATTCCGGAAGCTCTTTCAACCTGTCCTCCCAAACTCTCAAAAATGCCCAGGTTGATCCGGGTTTCTTCAGCGAGTTTGGCTTCGTCTCCCACAAGAAAGGTTCTCACCTTTGCACCTGCAAGGAATAAACGCCTCGAAACTACCAGAGCATCGCCGCCGTTTTTGCCGCACCCAGCTAGAACCACGTAAAAAGCGCCACTTCCGAACTTCTCCAGAAGGAAAGCTGTAGCCCTTTCTCCGGCCTGTTCCATAAGGATCATTCCCGGTATTCCAAACTCTTTCTGTGCCCTTAAGTCGATCTCCTGCATCTTCTCTCTAGAGACCGCTTTCATCCTCTTCACCACCTAAAACGATTACTTCGGCAATAGCCATCGCTTGCGTGTGGGACATGCTGAGCAAAATCCTCCGGGCGCCAAGATTTTCAGCTTTAGCTTTGGCTTTTCCCGAAAGCTCGATGTGGGGTTTACCAGAGTCGGTTTTTTTCACTTCGATTTCGCTTAACGCCTGTCCAAAAAGGCGCCAGCCAAAAGCCTTAATCACCGCTTCTTTAGCGGCAAAGCGGGCTGCTAGAACCTGGGCAGGAGTCTTGCTTTGCCTTGCGTACTCCAGCTCCCCCTGGGTAAAAACCCTTTCTAAGAATCTAGAACTTACCTTCTCAAATCTATTTACTTCTACAAGATCGACTCCTAATCCTAGAATAGCCAATGCTATTCCTCCTTACCGCAAACTAAACCAGCAGGCACCTTGCCTGCTGCATCACTCGTCTTCTGCTTTATCTGCGGAAGCTACAGCTGTTGCCACTTCGTTGACAATCCTGCGAACTACCGTAATGTCCTTGGCTTCTCCCATGATCCTTACCACCGGTTCGGTCCCTGAGGGTCTGACAAACAAGCGTCCTTCTCTACCCATTTCTTCCTGGCCTTTTCTAATGGCTTCAAGGACAAACTCAGAGGTCATGATCTTCTTTTTGTCCTTCACTTTGACGCTAACCAGAAGCTGAGGAAATGGCGTCATCTGCGCTGCCAGTTCTGAAAGGGGCGCTTTGCTTCTGACCATAATCTCCAGAAGCCTGATTGCAGACAGGATGCCGTCACCTGTGAGGTTGTAGTTGGCGTGGATGATGTGCCCGGACTGTTCCCCACCGAGAATCAGACCGCGGTCGATCATCTCGCGGAGGACGTTCCTGTCGCCGTTTTCGGTAAAGTATACAGTGCCTCCGAAAGAACTCAGGCAATCTTTAAGGCCTAAGTTGGAGTAAACAGTGGCTGCAATGGCGTTATTGGGCAGCATGTTGTTTTTTAGGAGGTCGATGGCGGTAATTGCCAGCTGCTTGTCACCGTCGACGATCGCTCCTTGTTCATCAACAAAGATCACTCTGTCGCCATCGCCGTCGTGTGCTATACCGGCATGGGCACCGCTTCTTACCACAGCTTCCTGCAGCTGTTCGGGATGAGTGGAGCCGCAGCTGCGGTTGATGTTTACCCCATCGGGGTCGGCGTTAATCAGGATAACCTTTGCACCCAGGCTCTCATAGACTTTCGGTGCAACTTCAGAGGTGGCACCATTAGCGCAGTCCACAACGATCTTATAGCCGTCAAGGGAGAAGTCTGCCGTGCTGAGCAAAAAGTCTGCATAGCGATCTTTTGCATCGCTTACCGAATAGACCCTGCCAACCTTATCTCCCACCGGTCTGGGCAGTTCGTCTGCTACAAACTGCCCGCTGTCGTCGACAACGTACGCAGCAATCCTCTCCTCGTCCTCTTCTGATAGCTTCATACCGTTTTTATCGAAAAACTTGATGCCGTTATCATCATATAGGTTGTGAGACGCGGAAATCACCGCACCGAAATCTGCCTCCATCTGGCGGCAGATTAGCGCTACAGCAGGAGTTGGGATAATCCCCAGGTCCAAGCAGTCTGCTCCTGCACTGGTAAGGCCTGCAGTAAGAGCTGCGCTCAGCATCTCTCCGGAGATTCTCGGATCTCTGCCTACAAGGACCTTCCCTTTGCCTTCCTCCACTGCCAGAAATCCCACTGCCCGTCCCAGCTTGAAGGCAAGTTCCGGGAGCAGCTCTTTGTTGGCAACTCCTCTAACTCCATCGGTTCCGAATAATCTGGGCATCTCTACTGTTCCTCCTCCTCGGGGATGCGTTCAGCGATCAAAACCTCTACGGTTTCCGGCCAGATCTGGCTGCCGGATGGCACGACCAGCTTCACTTCTCCTCTAAACGGTATTTCGCTAACCACAAAGGGTTCTGAGGAAACGGCCTCAATCTGCCGGTCGCCAACAAGCGACACTTCTTTCGGAATGACCGTAACTTCCAGTTCCTCAAGATCTACGCTTTCTACTTCAAAGTCCAGTTCCACCGGAACTGTACGAAGAGCTTTTTCCACAACTTCGAACCGAACCTCGGCATGGGTGGGATTTATGCCCAGGCCGCTGAGGAGCGCTCCGCTTGCGTTCCTAATTTGGATGGGAAGAGACAGCTTGTGCTCTCCCACACTTAAGTCCCTAAGTTCAAGGGTGACCGTAGCGCTCTGCGCTGTTCCCAGCAAGGAATCCGGCCCGGAGACCGCAACCTCCGTGGGTGTAATGGAGAGGTTCTGCAGCTCCCTTCCTTGAGGGAGGTTCCCGAGGTTCAAGTTCTGCAGTTCAAGCTTTTTAGTGGTTAAACTCTCAAGACGAACATCGATCGTCTCGGGATAGTACTGGATGATATTGACGTTTTCGGGCACTCGCACAGAGACGTCGATGCTGTGCCTGCCCGCCCGACGATTTTTCAAACTGGCAACGACCATAATCTGTTCCTGATTCTGGGTCATCTCCCAGAACGGCCCCGACAGTTCCAAGAACACCTCAGGAACTTCGGAAGTCACTGTCAGTCCCTCTTCGATGTCAGTGAAGACCACTTTCTTCATAACCTTCTGGTATTGCTGCCTTTCGGAGATGTTGGGGATCTGCACGTTTTGCTTTGCAAACAGCCAGAAGATCACCGCAATGACCAGCGAAAGAACCCGCAGATAGACATCACTGCTTTTGATTTTAACTTTCACGCTGCTTTCCCTCCCGTCCAAAGGGCCAGAAGCGCTCTGACGCCTTGCTGCTCTGGGCAAGGAAGCGCTCCTGCAGCTGTTTTGGCGTGACGTAGCGGTTGAGCTTGCCGTCTTCGGCAAGAGATATGGCACCGGTCTCCTCCGAGACCACGATCACAATGGCATCGCTGACCTCCGACAGTCCCACCGCTGCCCGGTGGCGGGTACCGAGTTCTTTGGAGATCTCGGGGTTTTCCGATAAGGGCAGGAGGCACCCTGCAGCCACGATTCTATCACCCTCGATAATCACGGCCCCATCGTGTAGAGGGGTGTTAGGAAAGAAGATGGTCTCCAGGGCAGCTGCGCTGACCATCGAATCGATTAGGGTTCCGGTTTCTATGTATTCCAGAAGTCCTGTGTCCCTTTTCAGGACGATCAGAGCTCCCGTAGCGGTCTCGGAAAACTTCTCAACAGCGCGGATAATCTCGCCAATGGCTTTTTGAGACTGTCCCCTGTCAAACAAGCCGAAGCGCTCTTCCTTCAATACTCCCCGCCCCAACCGTTCCAAAACCTTGCGCAGCTCGGGATAGAAGACGATAGGCAGAGCGACCAGAAACAGCGTTACTAGCTGTTGAATCAGCCAGTTTACAGTGCGAAATCCCAAAAACTCGCTGAGGACACTTACAGCAAAGACCACGGCAATCCCCTTGAGCAGCGAAACTGCCCTTGTGCCCTTGATGAGAAGCATAACTCGGTAGACCACGAAGGCCACAAGAAGAATATCGATGATGTCGAGCAGAGTGATGTTTTTAAGCAGAGCTGCCATCTGTCTACCCTCCCTGAAGATGCCTGTTCTTTTCTTTATCTTACCATGCAGCATGGGGCAAAGATAGAATTTTTCGGTAAAATCGTCCAATATCTCTAGCATGCACGATAAGTTGCCGCCTCCTTAGTCTTTCCCTATAATCCCTATATTTTCCCCAATCAGATTTTTGTGTTAAGTTTCCCGTTGCATGTAGCAGGAGTTGAAAAATCCATAACGAACGCTTAATCAGTAACTTAGTTACAAGGGAGGTTTTATCATGAAAAGGTTTGCAGTTGTTCTACTTATGTTCCTCATCGTAGCATTACCAGTTTTTGCTTGGAAAAATGTCTTGGAAGTTCATGTAGGTGAAACTGCAAGGGGTGTAGCACTTAGTCCAGACGGAAAAACGCTCTATGTGGGCGCGATCCGCGACAGAAAAGTCGTTGCAGTTGACGTTAGAGACCAAGAGGTTATTTTCGATGTAAATCTCACCGAGTTTAACTCCGGCGCTTGGGCTAAAGCTGTATGGGTCAATGGCAAAGGCAACGTCTTTGCACCTGGCAGCGACGTGCCGGAAATCTACGTGTTTGACTCAGATTTAATGTGGCTCGAAACATATTATATCGACGGTTTTGGCATCACTGACTGTGAAGGTGCCGTCGCCGACGATCATGGCAACATCTACGCTTCCGATCGCAGTGGCATTGGTGGCATCTACAAGATTCGCCATGAGGATGGCGATTTGGATGCCAAGTGGGGTCAGGGTGGATGGGCCGACGTCGGTCATGTTCGTCTCCCATACCTAAAGGGCGATGCTATCTATGCTGTTGACCACACCACCTCCATCCTCTACAAGATTGACTTGGCAACCGGCAAGGTTACCACATTGGCTAATCTGGCACCAAGTGGATTTGCAGTAGCAGTGGACGACAATGGCGTCATCTACGTTGCCCACTACTCCAACCCCAGCGTTGCAGTATCGGTTATTGAAAACGGTAAGGTTACCGAATACTCACCTTCCGCTTTCGGTCTGACCTCCAACGTTGGCGGTATTGCCGTAACCAAAGACGGCTCCACGCTGTACCTCGTTGAAGAGCAGTCCGGTATCGGCGGTTTGGTTCTGGGCTTCACCAAGTAGTCTGTAATGTAAAATCTGAAAAAGACCTTCTTTTATGTAAATAAAAGAAGGTCTTTTTTTTGCTACTGCCTAATTTACGTAAGTAGTTCCCCAAGGGGTTATCTTAGGGAGGTCCTCATATGTTTCTGTATGAAAAACTTGTAAGCGACGTATCAGATTTCACGGTAGATGTGGAAAAACCGGCGGATTTCGACGTTTTTTGGGAGGAGACAATTCGCCTGGCAAAGGACAAGCTGGAGTTCACTCTAGAGCAAGTTCCTTTCCCTCTAAAGGCCAGAGTGTTCAAAGCTAACCTAGTTGGGTATGGTGATACTGAGATCAAAGGATGGTATCTACTCCCGGAGAACGAAGACAGCACCTACCCGCTGGTGCTTACGTTTCACGGCTACAGAGGTTACGCATCCTCGCCATTCTACTTTGCCCAATACCTTTTAAACGGCATGGCCGTACTGGCTTTCGATCTGAGGGGACAGGTTGGCCAAAGTGGCGATGAAGGGTATGCCAGCGGCCACGTTCCCGGTTGGATGAATCAGGGGCTAGACAGTCCGTACGACTGCTACTACCGCAGGCTTCTTGTGGACTGCATGCGGATGGTTGATATGGCTAAAAGCCTTCCAGATGTCGATGCCAGCCGCATCGCAGTGAAAGGTGCATCTCAAGGAGGCGGCCTGGCTCTGGCAGTTGCTGCCTTGTGCGATGTGGCCTTGTGCGTTGCAGGAGTTCCCAACATGTGCTACATGGAGTACGGGGTGCTAAACTCCAGCAGTTCGCTCAAAGAAGTAGCCGAGTACCTGAAGTTGTATCCGGAAAAGGCACCTGCTTACTTCACCACATTGAGATATTTTGATAACGTCAATCTGGCAGACAGAATCAAATGCCCTGTGCTGGTGTCTGTAGGAATGCAGGATCCTGTGTGCCTACCTAAGACCGTTTATGCTGCCTACAACAAGATTATGGCACCGAAACAAATCCTTGCATATCCGTTCAGCGGACACGACGGAGGCGGAGCTTTGTTCGAACAGGCAGCCATGGAGTTTATTCTCGAGCACTTTAACCTGTAGGTTTGTCCTAAGACTAACAATATAGGAGTGAACAACTATGAGAAGAAATTGGCAGATTAAGCTGCTTGCCATCGCGCTACTTTTCAGCTTGCTGCTTGTTACAGGTTGCACAAAGCAAGTCTTTAAGTTCGACATCCCCGAAAGCGAGATCCCAACCATTACGGTTCTTGCATATCACAGAATATTAGACGGTGGGCCTTCATTTATCGATGTTTCCACGTCCATGTTTGACAACCACCTGACATGGCTTGAGCAAAACGGTTACAACGTTATTTCCTACGACAAGTTTATCGATTTTCTGGACGGAAAAGGCAACCTTCCTGAAAAACCGGTCCTCATCACCTTTGACGACGGCTACAAAGAGACCTACACCAACGCTATGCCGATCCTAGCCAAACATGAAATGCCCGCAGTTCTTTTCATCTACTCCAATCGCATGAAGGACTACTCTTTCGACGGTGGCCTTTCTGTTACCGAACTCAGAGAGATGCAGCGGAAGGGCTGGTCGATTCAGGCACACACCGTAACCCATGCTGACCTCAGCCTGTTTTCACCGCACGCTAAAGCATCGGCGATGTATGAAATGGCCCAGAACAAAAAGGATATCGAAAGCAAACTGGGAACTGAGGTAACGGGATTGGCCTATCCCTACGGGGCATATACTCCCGAGGTAGAACAGTGGGCCCAGGAAGCAGGATTCAAAGCTGCCTTCCTCATTGAAGAAGGTCCGAACACCTATGACGACATCCATCCTTACAGAATCAAGCGCCACATGCTCTACCAGAAGGACACCCTTGAAGACTTCGCCAGAAAGGTGACCAGTTCTCCCTTGCAGGTGATCCGGACCGTTCCCGAGCAAGCTCAGGTCATTGACTACAGACCCGCTACAGTCATTGCTGATGTGGTCCTGCCAGAGGGCGTTAAAGTGGTAAAAGTTTACGCAGATATCGAATCTGAAGACCTGTCCGCTCGATTTGATGCCGAAAAACAGCGGGTAATTGTCGACACCGCCTCGGTAGGTCGCGGTCATCACAACATGACCATTAAGCTTCTAGGAAGCGATGGCAGAACCTACGTCTACGGCTGGTCGTATGTAATTCAATAACGCAGTCATCTAAAGCAAACAAGCCCTTTGCCTACTAAAATAGGTAAAGGGCGTTTTTTCGCAGTGTTTTAATGGTCACTGACTTACTCAGCGGTTTTCCCATGCTTTCTTCAAGGCTACATAGAATCTAAACGTGCCTTTTGTAGTTCCATTATTCTGTTATAAAGTACCGAAACAGAGGTGAGAACATACGGAGCAACAGCCTTCAACCTCGAGTTCAGCAGCATCTCAGATATACTTTGTAAGGTCTCATGTTGGGTTTTGTAAATCAGACTTGCTTCCTTGCGGTACGGACCAACGTTAATCCAGTTAACGCGAAGGTACAAAACCGTTAACAATACAAGCTCGCGCAAAGCCAAATGACCGCTGTGAACAAGAACTTTTCCATTTCAACTCACACCCTCCTAATGTTGACTCTGGGAAAACACCCTACCCATCCCGCTCCGGTAACGGAGGACGCGTGGCTCACATTAACAAGGTAGCCGGTCTCATGTTTTAATTAAACCAGGCCAGATAGACTTAGCCCTGTTTTTTGACTGCCTATCGATGCAGGTTCACAAAAAGCTTCGCCCTAAGCCGCAGCATTCATTCCTCGGTCTGCTACTATCTGGCACGACACCTGCGGTGCAACATCTGTGGGGATACCGCTAGAGCAAACAAAGCTTGAGAAGATGCAACTTCCCCTGCTCAACGAGACTTCAAGCTGAAAAAACAGTTAGCCACGGCCTTGGCTTACCGTTTTCTTTTGAGCAGTTTCCATTCTTGTCAAACTTCCAAATGCACAATTCTTATGCTTCCGATTGCGCGAGGTTCTTCATAGGCACTTAAACTAAAGGCACAGTATCCAGCAATAAAGTAAGGTAGCGTTGCTACTACTTATCAAGTAGTTTTGCAACGCTACCTTGCTTCTTTATATAACCGCGTTTTCGAACAGGTAAAGGTATAGACTGCAGCAAAACGCGCAGTTTACGATGAGGAAGATCACTACAAACCAAGGAACGTGTCCTAACTGAAACTGTTACTTCTCCAGCACGGCGTCTTTGTCTACAGGCTCCAGTGAGGGTTCGAACTTCTTCGGATGGAACGGCCCCCTGAATCTAAGGTCGATAGGCTCGCCGTAAATGTCGACCAGTGGTTTTGGAGCGACTTTTTTGTACGTTGCCAGCATCACCACAACAAACACCACAAGGCTGATCACAACGCCGATCAAGTCGTTAGGTGTGTTAGGCGAAACGATGCCGAGAATGATCCAAGAAACAAAGCCGATGATGGAAGACGTAACTGCCGCTGGAGTATTGGACTTCTTGCTCCAAATGCCAAATGTGAGTGGCACAAAGCATCCGACAAGAAGAAAGCCCCAAGCGGAAACCATTAGGTCGTAGACGTTCTGGAACCAAAGTGCTGTGGCCAAAGCTAAGGCGGTAATCACTACCGTCGCGATTCTTGCCACTTTTAGTTCGCCTTTGCCATCCATCTTCTTGATGTGTGGCAGGATGTTCCTTGTAACAATGCTTGCAGGCGCGAGAATCGCGCTGTCTGTTGAAGACATGATGGCTGAAAGCAGAGCGCCAACAAAAAGAGCAACAACGAAGTTTGGCAAGAACTTCATAGCTAGCTCCACCAGGACCAGCTCCGAGTTAGCAAGCTCGGGGAAAACCAACCTGCCCACGATACCCAAGGTTACCGGAATGATCCCAAGAAGCATGTAGCCCAAACCTGAAAGATACGATGCCCATTGGGCTGTGTTTTCATCTTTACTGGAAAGAGCTCTCTGCATGACGTCTTGTCCCGGAATTGATCCCAGACCAACGATAATCCAAGCTTGCAAATAGAACATCCATCCCGAAAATCCGGTGTTTCTCGGGAAGAAGTAGAACATCTCATCGGGGATTTGAGCCTTAATAGCCGAAAAACCGCCAACGTGGTTGATAACGATGGGAAACATTATGACTAGACCTGCGACGAGAATAATCATCTGGGCAAAGTCAGTGAGAGTGTCCGCCCACATGCCGCCCTGATAGGTGTAGATCAAAACAACAATTGCTGAAATGATGATGCCGGCTGTCGGGGTAAGGCCTGTTACGGAATGAACAATCAACCCTAAAGCGACCATCTCTGCGCCTACCCATCCGATAAAGGCCGGAAGCGTGATCAGAGCAACCAGAAGTTCGCTGGTTTTTCCGTATTTGATGGCAAAGAAGTCTGCTATGGTAAGGAGCTTCATGCGGCGCATAGTTCTAACGTAGAAAAGACCTGCAAGAAGAAGGCAGAGTCCAGCACCAAAGGGATCTGCTATGGTGCCTAAAAAGCCATTCCAGTACGACTCTCCTGCGGCACCCATTGATGTGCCGCCACCAAACCACGTGGCAAAGAGTGCAGCGGTAGCAAGACCAAGGGGCAACCGCCTTCCGGCAACGATGTAGTCTGTTGCATCTTTGATGTTTTTGCTAGAAAGCCAACCGATTACGAGCATCATGAGAATGTAAGCCGACACTCCGCCGATTACCCATGGATTGTTCATCCTGTTGATCATCCTCCTAAATAGTTGAAGTGCAATGATTGCTTTGCGATAGTGCATCTGAGTTTGCTCCTCTAAAAGGCTCGAAAAAGGAGGATTTTCGAGGAAAACGCACCTTACTTGCGCTATCTCAAAATGTCTTACGAAAATTGATTATGAGGCATACACAGGCAAGAGTCAATACCCCAAAAATAAAAAACGGCTAGAAATTTTTCGCTTAAATCTCTAGCCTGAAATAGCTCAGCTTTCTCATGCGTTTTCCTTTTCTAAAAGTTCGTTTGTTAATTCTCTAACAACTAGCGAAGCCAGGGTTAGTCCGAATGCAGGCGGTACAAACGAACTAGACCCGATTACCCGCTTCCCGTCAACTTCTTTAGCTTTGACCGCAGGCTCTAGCGAGTACACCACCTTCAATCCTGAGGTGATGCCGTTCAGCTTCAGCCTACGCCTCATCACCTTACTCAGAGGGTCAACTTTAGTCTCCGAGATGTCCCCTACGCGCATGAAAGACGGGTCCAGTTTGCCCCCTGCACCCATTGCCGAGACGATGGGAATCTGGTTCTTCAGGCAGTAGCAGATGAGAGCGGTCTTTGCATCAACGTCATCGATACAGTCCACGACGTAGTCGGCGTCTTTGATGTACTCGGGGATGTTCTCATCTGTTAGCATGACTTTGATAGGATGAACATCCACGTCTTCTGCGACGCTTTTCAGCCTTTTTGCCATCTCGAAAGCCTTGTCTCTACCGATGTTCTCCAGCGTGGCAACAATTTGTCTGTTTAGGTTGGTGATATCCACTACATCTCCGTCAATGATGGTGATCGAGCCAACTCCCGATCGGGCTAGAGCCTCTGCTGCAGCTCCTCCAACCCCGCCCACACCGCAGACGATCACTCTACTTTTTGCAAGCTTCTCAAGGGCGCTCTCGCCGATGATCAAGCTTGTTCTGAGCAGACTCTTTTTACTTAATCTATCCACAAACTCCAACTCCTATTTCTGCGTAAATCAAAACCGTATCGCTGTTTTTACCGAACTCTTTTTTTAGATTAGCACAAAAAAGGGAGCCGTAAAAGGCTCCCACGCGTATCCCCCGCCATGCCGCTGGTGCTGAAAGTTAATGAACCTGCTCGGGCAGGTGGGTGTCCTGTTCACAGCTTAGGCAAAGCCGAAACCGGCTCGGCGGCCACTGCAAAACCCCGGACTCCCGTTTTGTGTGTGTTGGCTCATAAACACTTCAGCTTGACCACGAACACAGCAGGGTGGTGTCTGCAATTATCTTAGCACAAAAATGGCGTTCTTTCAATGACAGAGGCGGTCTTTCGACTTGAAGCTTATTCCATTTTTTCCTTGACGACAGTGGAAGCGATATGCAGTTCGCGTAGCTGTCTAGGATCAACAGACGATGGTGCCTCTGTCAGAAGGCAGGTAGCCTTCTGAGTTTTGGGGAAGGCAATGACGTCTCTAATGGAGTCTGCGCCTGCTAGAAGCCAAATCATGCGGTCGAGTCCGAACGCAATACCTCCATGAGGTGGAGGACCGAACTTAAACGCTTTGAGCAGGAAGCCGAACTTTTCCTCTGCTTCTTCATCGGAGATACCCAGAGTCCTAAAGAGCCTGGACTGAACCTCGGCATCATGGATTCTAATGGAGCCACCGCCTAGTTCTACACCGTTGAGGACCAAGTCGTAGGCTTTTGCCAGAGCATTTCCGGGATCTTTATCGAAGTCCGGACTCTTTGGAGAGGTGAACGGGTGGTGCACTGCCACGTAGCGCTTCTCATCGCTGTCCCACTCTAAAAGCGGCCAGTCCACGATCCAGAGGAAGTTCATTTTGTCGTGGGGTATGAGACCTAGAGCCTCTCCCAGATCGAGGCGAAGCCTGCCGAGCACTGCAGCTACAACTTCCTTCTTGTCTGCAACGAACAAGATGAGGTCGCCTTTTTCTGCGTTCATGCGCTCGAGTATCCGGCCAATCTCCTCCTCTGAGAAGAACTTGACGATGGGACTCTTCACTTCATCTTCTTTGTAGAGGATGTATGCAAGACCTTTCGCTCCCAACTCCTGTGCAAGAAGAGTCAGGTCGTCTAGCTGCTTTCTGGTATAGTCAGCACATCCTTTAACCAGAAGTCCCTTTACCTGTCCGCCGTTTTCTACAGCATCCCGGAAGACTTTAAAACCACACTCCCTGGCAATGTCGGAAAGATCGACCAGCTCCATACCAAAGCGGGTATCGGGCTTGTCTGAGCCGAATCTCTCCATGGCCTCGGCATAGGGCATTCTTGGAAATGGCGCATCCAGCTTGATGCCTAGCACCTTATCAAAGACG
>LFSI01000086.1:0-37684 GCA_001512545.1 Clostridia bacterium DTU065
ACCTAATACTCCCGGCGTTTGAAAACCTATGAAGAGTAGGCGCCATAGATCTGGAGGGTTCATGGCTAAGGAAAGCGTAAAGAAGCTCTGCACTCGGGCAGAGCTTCTGCAATTTAGACTCATTTTTGTTAGAGCATCATGAAAATCGGAGGTTCTGCCGAACTTTCATAGGAGTGTTCTAGCAGAAAGGAAAGGAAGTTGTTCACCGCAGTCCAGGTTTCTGTGGCTTCGTAGATGGAGTAGTGATCCCCGCCATCAATGAAAACCGTCCACACTGAGGGACTGTTTCTGAAGTTTGCTGTCTGGAGCATAGACCTCCAAGGGGTGATCACTCGGTCTTTGTCGCCGACGATAGCAAGGACAAAAGCGTCAGTTGCTTCAGCGTACTTTCGTACGTCAAACTTGTTTCGAAAGAGCAGTGCTGTAGGCAGAAATGGCAGCATGTCTTGAGTCACGCCACCTGCAATGCGGTCGTACGGCGAGAACAGCACAATGCCCATTAAGTCTCTTTGGGAGGCTAGATAGGTGGCAACACCGGTTCCGAGGCTACCGCCGATGGCAACGACCCTCTCGGGATCGACATCTCCCCTGGAGACCAGGTAGTCATAGACTGCTGTGGCATCTGCAAATATAGCTTTATCGCTGGGTTTTCCGCCGCTTTGACCGTAGCCTCTGTAGTTAACGAAAGCCGCCGAAAAACCTTCGAGCCTGTTTGCCAGTTCTAGGTACCTGGAGGCCTCGCTTCCCTGACCAGCGAAAAAGATGGCAAGAGGCGTTTTTTCTAAAGTCGCATTTTTTACGATCCAACCCTGCAGCCTTGTGCCATCAGCTGCAGTCACCCAGAACTCCTCAGCATTAGGGAATGTGCGGCTGATCACCTCGCGCCTCGAGTCGTTGAAGGAGCCAGGACTAAATAGCAAGCTGTCTTGATAGATGAAAACCAGAAAGCCCATTGCGATGTAGGCAAGAACGCCGGAAGCCGCTGTCATTAATGCTGCCTGCTTTAGATCCTTCGAGGATCTCCTTGCGAAAGTGACGATCAGCCAAGCTGCAAGAAGTAGCAGAGTCCCTACAGTCAGCTTAGTGAAAAACTCGGCATAGACCGCCGCAGACCTAGAGAGGGCAGAAAGGTTTTTCGCGAATACCATTAGCATCAAGCTGAGCCAGAAGACAAAGCCCGCGAGGAAGGCAAGAACTGCCTTTAAGTACTTTGCAATCATCCTATCACCTTCTTCGACTGGATGTTCTTCCATTTGTTTGACTTCTCTTAGGAAAGGTTAATATAATATGTATTATTGAACGCAGCGCCCCTTGTTTCTGCATACGGGGCTTTTCTTATTTCGCGCAGCCGTAGAGGTAGAACTATATGGAAAAACAACTGGAACTGGAAAAAAGATATCTCTTTACCAACAAAGACCTGAGACGCTTAATCCTTCCCCTGATCTTGGAGCAGCTCTTAGCAGTTCTTGTGGGAATGGCGGACACGGTAATGGTGGCAAGTGTCGGTGAGAGTGCTGTGTCCGGAGTGTCCCTTGTGGACTCTATAAACATCCTCCTGATCAATATCTTTGCAGCCCTTGCCACAGGAGGTGCGGTGGTAGCCGGGCAGTACCTAGGGCGGAAGGATCAGGAGAAAGCGGTGGAAGCAGGAGAGCAGCTCCTGGTGTTTGTGGTGTTTGCAGCTCTTCTTATCATGACCTTGGGGTACTTGGGCAAGAACTTCATCCTGGACGTACTTTTCGGGAAAATTGCGCCTGATGTGCGCATGCATGCTAATATTTATCTTTTAATCGTCTTTGCCAGTATTCCTTTTATCGCCCTTTACAACAGCGGAGCCGCTCTGTTCCGCACTATGGGCAACTCCCAGGTCACTTTGAAGATCTCGGTTCTCATGAACGTCATCAATGTTGTGGGAAACGCAGTTCTCATTTACGGCTTTGGGCTTGGGGCAGCAGGTGCTGCAGCATCGACTCTGCTTTCCAGGGCAGTTGGTGCAGTGATCATTACCATCCTGCTCACCAACGAAGATCTACTGATCCACATCAGAAAGCCTTTCAAGTACAAGTTCAACAAGGACTTGGTGCGGAAGATCCTCTTTCTCGGGATTCCCAACGGTGTGGAAAACAGCATGTTCCAGCTGGGGAAAATCCTCCTTCTCAGCGTGGTCTCGGGATTTGGCACAGCCTCCATCACCGCTAACGCCGTAGGTAACTCAGTTACCGCTTTTGGCATTTTGCCGGGAGCAGCAATGGGCCTTGCTTTGGTCTCGGTGGTCAGCCGGTGCGTGGGAGCGAGAGAGTACGACCAGGTTAGATACTATACCAAGAAGCTATTGAAGTACGCCTACATCGCCGAGATTGCCGTAAACGGACTGATCCTTTTGAGCCTCCCGTTGATCATTAAGATGTACGGTCTCTCTCCGGAAACCGCCAAGATGGCAAAAGAAATCAACATCGTCCACGGTGTGTTTGCCTGCCTGATCTGGCCCCTTGCCTTTACCCTGCCCAACACCTTAAGGGCAGCCAACGATGTACGCTTTACCATGTTAGTTGGTGTGGGTTCTATGTGGACCTTTAGAATCGGATCCAGCATTCTCCTTGCCACCACCTTCGGACTGGGGGTCTTGGGAATTTGGTGGGGCATGATTATCGATTGGGTGGTTCGCAGCACGTTTTTCGTGCTTCGCTACAAAAGCAACAGGTGGCATAAGCATCATTTGGTCTGAAAAAGGCATCCTGCGGGATGTCTTTTTTTTGGTTTTTTGTAAAACAGAAACGCCTTGTAAAAGTTGCCAGAAAACAGAGGATGTTCCTTGATTGTGGAGTATATGAAAGGTAGATAGGCAACTTGCATTCAAGGAGGAAATGTCATGAGTAAAAAGGTAAGATTTGCCATTGTCGGAACAGGAGTTATTGCTCCACTGCATGCTGAAAGCATCATTAAAAACCCGCTCACAGAACTGGTTGCAGTCTGTGACATTATCGAGGAGAAAGCCCAGGCTTTTGCCGATAAGTACGGAGTAGAGCATGTATATAAATACTACGAAGACATGTTCAAAAGAGGCGACATCGATGTGGTCTGCGTCTGCACCCCAAGCGGCAACCACGGCGAAGTCACCATCGCTGCAGCTGAAGCTGGAATCCACGTTCTCTGCGAAAAGCCCATCGAGATCACCGACGAAAAGCTCACGGCGATGATCGATGCCTGCAGAAAACACGGTGTCAAGCTCGGCGGTATCTTCCAGAGAAGGACGCTCCCTGCCGCTATAAAAACCCGCGAGGCCATCCAGTCCGGCAAGCTTGGCAAGATGGTTTTAGGCGATGCCTACCTTAAGTATTACCGCAGCCCCGAGTACTACAAGTCCGCTGGTTGGAGGGGAACTTGGGAGCTCGATGGCGGAGGAGCGTTAATGAATCAGGGCATTCACGGCATCGACCTGATCACCTGGATGATGGGAGATGTTCATTCTGTAGTGGCCAAGTGCGGCACGTTGGTCCGTGACATTGAAGTAGAAGACACAGCAGTCGCCATTGTGAAGTACAAAAACGGCGCCTACGGCGTAATTCAGGGCACAACCTCCGTATATCCAGGTCTGGACACTCGTTTTGAGGTCCACGGGGAGCTCGGCACCGTCATCTTCGACGACCACGGCTTCAAGACCTGGAAGTTCCTAGGTGGCGAAGAGGAAGTCCCAGAGGTAGAGGGTTACGTGACTTCAGCATCAGATCCTGCAGCTCTTAGCCTTTCTGGACACTACATCCAGATCGACGACATGGCTAAAGCCGTCCTCGAAGACAGAGAACCGATGGTTCCGGGAGAGGAAGCCAGAAAGGCCGTAGACCTGATCTTGGCAATCTACGAGTCGTCAAAAACCGGTAAGGAAATCATTTTGGGATAGAAGGTCCTCAGGGACCCTTCTATCCCAAAAATGCGAAATCTGTTTTTTTAGATCGGAGGTATTCAGATGAAAGAGTTGAAAGTCGGCATAATCGGTTTAGATACCTCGCACGTTGTAGCTTTTACAGGCCTTTTGAACGACAAAAACCACGAGTACCACATTCCCGGAGGTAAGGTTTTAGTAGCCTATCCCGGCGGCTCACCGGATTTTGAGCTCAGTATCGGTAGGGTAAAGGGCTTTACAGAAGAACTGCAGACCAAGTACGGCGTAGAGATCGTTGACAGCGTTGAAGCTGTTGCCGAGGCTTCCGATGCCATCCTTCTTGAGTCTGTAGACGGCAGAGTACATCTTGAGCAGTTTAAAAAGATTGTCGGCTACGGCAAGCCTATCTTCGTCGACAAGCCCTTTGCGGTGCAAAGCGCCCACGTCCGCGAGATGATCGAACTTGCAAGACAGCACAACATACCATTAATGTCCTCATCTGCTCTCCGCTACGCGGAAGCTCTTCAGGAAGTCCTGGCAGATGACGCAAAAGGCGAAATCATCGGTGCCGACTTCTACGGTCCCATGGCCATCGAGCCAACTCAGCCCGGTCTTTTCTGGTACGGCATCCACACAGTAGAGATGCTCTTTGCAGCACTCGGAAAGGGATGCGTTCAGGTCACCGCTACAACCAACGACGATCACGACCTGATCGTGGGAGTTTGGGAGGATGGCAGAATCGGTACCATCAGGGGCAACCGCTCCGGGAACTCCCAGTTCGGTGGCGTGGTCCACAGAAAGCAGGGAACGCAGTTTGTGGATGTCTACAGCCACAAGAAGCCCTACTTCGCCAGCCTCTTGGAGGAAGTCATGAAGATGTTCCAGGAAGGCTCTGTTCCTATCGATCTTGAAGAAAGCTACGAAGTTATCAGATTCATCGAGGCAGCCAATGAGAGCCGGGAAACCGGAAAGACAGTAAAACTTTGAAAGGGGATTTCAATGCCTGATAGGTTTAAACTGGGTATCATTACAGACGAGGTTTCTCAGGATTTTGATGTGGCTTTGGAGCTTGCAGACAGGTTCAATCTGGAAGCAGTAGAGCTCCGCAGCGTCTACGGTAGGCCCCTCCACAAGTTAGAGCAGGGAGAACTCTTGGAGATTAAAGAGAAGGCGGAAAAGGCTGGAAAGAAGATCTGCGCCCTTTCCGCACCGATCTTCAAGTGCGAGCTGAATGACGCTGAAGCTAAGGAGCACATCGAACTTCTGAAGAAATACATTGAAATCGCCAAGCTCCTGGGCACAGGCATCGTCCGGGGTTTCAGCTTCTGGGCGAGAAAGCCGTTTGCCGAGGCGAAAGAGAAGATCTTGAAGTGGTACGAAGCTGCAGACCAGGTTCTCGAGGGAACCGGGGTATGCCTTGCCATCGAGTACGACCCATCGGTCTACGCCTGCACTGCAGCGAAGGTGGCAGCACTCCTTGAAAGCCGCCCTTTTAGGAACCTCTACGCTCTGTACGATCCCGGAAACAACATCTGGGCTCCGGAGTATGAAGAGCCTTATCCCACAGCCTACGAGCTTCTGAAAGGCAAATTCTGCCACGTCCACTTAAAAGATGCTGTGAAGAAAGACGGTGAAGTGGAGGCGGTCGGAATCGGACTCGGTGAGGTGGGCTTTGGGGCGATATTGAAACGGCTCCATGAAGACGGCTACCAGGGTTACCTGGTTGTAGAGACCCACTACAGGTTCAAGGAGAAGCTATCTGAAGAGCAGCTCATGCGACCGGGAGGAGAAGACTTCTCCGAAGGCGGCTACGCAGCTTCAGAGCACTGCCTGACGCACCTGATGGAGCTCATCAAAAGTCTGTAGTATTTAGCACAGAACGATAGTAGGAGGTATTGCGTTGTCTGATAACGGTTTGGTCCTGCGCCGCAGGTACGACAAGCTTTTAGTGGAGGTTTACGAAACAAGGGACGATATGGGTAGATCTGCTGCAGAGCAGGGCTCCAAGCGAATTCTTGAGGTTCTCGAGGAGAAGGGCTCTGCCAGGCTGATCTTTGCTGCAGCTCCGTCTGCAAACGAGTTTCTGGCAAATCTCTGCCAGGTCAAGGAGATCGACTGGTCGAAGATCACCGTTTTCCACATGGATGAGTACATCGGGCTTCCCACCGGTGCTCCTCAGCTCTTCAGCAACTTTCTGAAGCGGGCAATCTTCGACAAAGTCAATCCCGGGACCGTTCACCTGATAGATAGTACCAACGATCCGGAGAAAGAGTGCCAGCGCTATGCGGACCTCTTAAATGAAGCTCCCATCGACATCGTGTTTATGGGCATCGGAGAAAACGGGCACCTGGCCTTTAACGATCCGCCGGTTGCCGACTTCAACGATCCATTCGACGTGAAGATCGTAGAGCTCGATGAAGTGTGCCGCAATCAGCAGGTAAATGATGGCTGTTTTGCTACCATAGACGACGTGCCAACCCATGCCATTACCCTGACCATACCAAGGCTCTTAAGAAGCGACAGGCAGTTCTGCATCGTTCCCGGTCCCACAAAGACCGCAGCAGTCTCCAAGACCCTTTACGGTCCTATTTCTACTGAGTGCCCCGCTTCTGTTCTCCGCAATCAGGAAAACTGCATCCTGTTCCTGGACAAAGCGGCCTACGGTAAGGAAGTTTAAGGCCGAGAAGGGGTAAGGGGTAATGATATCAGGAATTGATTATCTCAATAAAAAGCCCGTCGCCATCGAGATCGCCGGGGGAAGGATTAAGCGGATCTCCGATGGTACCAACACTGAGCAGTTGATTCTTCCCGGCCTTTTCGACCTGCAGATCAACGGCTTTGCCGGAGTGGACTTTAACGGCCCAGATCTCACCTGTGAGGACCTAGAGAAGGCCGTGATAGCACTGGCTAAGACCGGTATAACTGGCTTTATGCCTACGATTATCACCAACAGTCCGAAGGCCATCAAAGACCGCTTGGCGTTTTTACGGCGGTTCCAGGAAGAAAGCAAATGGGGGAGTTTCATCTGCGGTTTCCACCTGGAAGGCCCGTTCATCTCACCTCAGGACGGCCCCCGTGGAGCTCACCCTAAAGAGCACGTGCGAAAGCCAGACTGGGCTCTGTTTCAGGAGTTCCAGGAAGCTGCTGGCAGCGGCATCCGGATAGTCACGGTTTCGCCTGAGTGGGAAGGAGCAGCGGATTTCATCGCCAAGTGCGCAGCTAGCGGAGTTAAAGTTGCAATTGGCCACACCGCAGCAAACACCCACGAGATACAGGCTGCAGCAGAGGCCGGGGCTTCCCTTTCCACCCATCTAGGAAACGGCGCTCACCCGGTTCTGCCCAGACACCCCAACTACATCTGGGACCAGCTGGCAGAAGATCGGCTCTGGCTGACACTGATCGCCGATGGATTCCATCTACCGCCTGCGGTAATCAAGGTTTTCCTGGAAGTGAAAAAGGAGAAAGCGATTTTGGTTAGCGATGCTGTGAGCTTTGCCGGATGCAAGCCTGGAGTGTACGAAAGCCTAATCGGAGGGAAGGTCGAGCTCACAGAGGAGGGGAGGCTCCAGATGGTGTCGGATCCAAGGCTCCTTGCAGGATCCGCTGCAGCGCTCCTGGACACTGTGGAGTTTATGGCAAGGACCGGTCTGTCCACTTTCGAGCAAGCCTGGGAGATGGCAAGCCTCCGACCGTACCGCTTCTTGGACGAAGAGTCTTTCGGCATCGAGGAAGGAGCGCCAGCAGATCTCGTCCTCGGGAGGTTTTGCGACGGGAGATTCCGTGTTCAAACAGTGATCAAAAACGGAGAAGTGATAGATCTTTAGAACGCCCGACATCGGGCGTTTTTCCTTTTAAAGGTGCGTATTCGTTGCCAATAGAGGTTTGGGAGAATTTTGCAAAAAGTTTAAAATGACCCTTGCCTAGCGTAACAATGTTATGTTATAGTGAACGTAACAAAACATTGTTACGTTAGGTGAGTGCTATGTTAATTTCTAAAAAAGACTTGTTGGCCGAAACGGGGATCTCTTACGGTCAGCTGTACCGGTGGAAGAGGCAGGGGCTGATACCCGATGAGTGGTTCATCAAGCAGTCGACTTTCACCGGTCAGGAGACCTTTTTCCCCAAGAAGCAGATACTCGCGCGCATCAACGCCATTCAGCGTCTGAAGGATCAGTATTCTTTAGAAGAGCTGGCCAAGATGCTGTCGCCGGAGATCTCGGAAAGGATGTTTTCCCACAGGGATCTGGAGATCATTGAAGAGGTAGAAAACGGCCTGATACCGCTGTTTTTCCAGGTGTTTGAGAAAAAGAGTTTCAGCTTTATCGAGGTTCTCTTTCTCATCGCTATCTCCACCTTCTACAAAAAGCACGATCTAGAGCTTGTGGATGTGGAGAACCTCTGCCTTGGTGCCAAGGACTACCTAGACGAAATCAAGCAGACAGACTTTTTGTGTCTCCTGCTCAGCCACGATGGCGGCTACTTCACTGTAATTCAGGATGAAAACGTACCAGTCTTTATCGATAAGCGGATCAAGAAGGTTGACGAGATTCGCCTGAACGAAGTGTCCAGCAACATGAAGCTGAAGTACAGAAAGAGCTTCAACTTCGAGTTCGACGAAGAGCGGGAAACAAACGAACAGAAGATAACCCTCATGAAGCCCGGGGAGGTTTTAACATGACCATTGCACTTGGAGATAAGTACTTTGAAGGCACCTACAAGCGTATCTTTGCTGCAGGGGACATCGAACTTGTAAACAGCAAAATAGGTTCGATCTATGCTGCAGGAGATGTGGATATCAAACGGTCAGAAGTGAAAAAGGTCCGGGCTGCAGGCGACGTTAACGGGGAAGAAGTGACGCTTGGTTCGGCCAAAGTTGTAGGCGATATAGAGCTTAAAGGAGTCTGCACAGCCAAAGACTTTGTGGCTTTTGGGGACGTGTCTGCAGAATATCTGGAGTGCAAGTGCCTTAGGTTCGGGTTTCCCAAAGCTAAAACCAATAATGCGCCTAGCCTTTCCGGTTTTTACAAGGCCGAAACGTTCGAACTTGTGATGCCTTTGACGCTGTCCTGCGAGTACGAGTTTCAAAACATCATCGCCACCGGAGAGATGCGGGCAAAGGCGGAAATCGTTTGCACCAACTTCTACGGTCTGGCAAAGATTTTTGCTCCAGCTGTTAACGCAGAAGAGGTGTTCATCTTGACTTCAGACGGGACCGAGATCGGCGAAGTTGCGGGCACTAAAGTTACCGTATCCAAGCGGTTTGAGCCCGATCGGGCTTTTAGGAAGCTACCGAAGACTTTGGCCGTTCGAGATGCCGATTCCAGAGGAGCAATTATTAAGATCGGTTCTATTGAAGGGGACAAAGTGTCCGTAGAAAACGTGTGTGCTGATTCGATTTCCGGTATAGACGTGGAGATTGGCGACCTGTGCGTCGTGGAAGAGGTCGCATACAAAAATTCCATCAGGATTTCAGAGAAAGCGGTTGTTGGGAGGATCGTGAGACTATGAGAAAAGAGCGAATTGAGGGGATCGGTTCGATTGTCGGCGGTGAGTATGAATCCATCGAGGCTGAAGGCCTTGCCAAATTGAAGGGCGATGTGAAAGCCGAGACCTTCACTATCGAGGGGTTCTTTAAGTCGAAAGGGCGGATCGAAGCTAAAACCCTGAAGATCGAAGGGGTGCACAGGGCCTTTAGAGACATCAAGGCTGAAGAGGTTATCATTGACGGGATTTTGAAGCTGAAACGGGCATCTCTCATGGCAGATAGAATCAAGTGCGACGGCGTGATCACCTGCACCGAAGAGATCAATACCGACAAGTTCGACTTTGAGGGAGTCTGTTCCATTGCATCTTTGGTAGGCGACCAGATAAAGATCCGCTATGCGAGAAGTTCAGGGGATAAGATTTCCATCGATGGGAAGTTTGCCAGATTGATAAGCTCCTACTTTGGCAGGAAGCTAGATGCCGAGAAGTGCATTGTGGACAGCGTAGAGTGCACGTCACTCACCGCATCTGGAACAAAGTTCAAGACTGTTAGAGCGCACAGCGTACAGCTTTCCGACTACTGCGAAGTGGATGTGCTCTACGTCGACGGTGAAGCTGAAATCGACAGCACCTGTGTGGTGCGGAAGATCATAAAAGAAAGCGCCCAAGTGATAGTAAAGGAGGAACCGAAGGTGGCAAGTCCAACCCTCACAAAGATCATGGATCTTTACAAAGAAGGTAAGATCAACGCTGATGAAGCAGAGAAGATGATCGAAGCACTGAAGGAACTGCCAAAAGGAGGAGGCGGTTCTCTTGGACGTATGGTAGCAGGAGGTCTGCCTTGGGCCGACGACGGCAAGCTCCGGGTTGTGGCCTTTTTGGGACACGAGCTTCTGGAGAAATCCGCTCCGGAGAGCAAAACCATTGAGGTAACCTACAATGGAGAAGCTGTCGATGTAGATGTCTACGGCAGTCTCAGCTGCGGAGACGTTGAAGGGAACGTGTCCGCAGGAGGGTCGGTCAAATGCAGCAATGTTGGCGGAGATGTTAAAGCTGGAGGTAGTATTACCTGTGGCAATATAGATGGGAATGTGAATGCTGGAGGTAGCGTCACCTGTTCAGAAGTGACAGGTGAGATTAGAGCCGGTGGTGGAGTCAGAGTGGGAAAGTGAGGGTTTACTAGTGGAAGCAAGTCTTGTTCAAAATCGCAAATACAAGTTTTACGACTTCGTTCTTACTCCCTTGAAGGTAAGTCCTATTCTCACGTTGATCAAGATCTTTAACCAGGTTTTGCTCTCGCTCATTCCTGCGCTGAGAATCTTGGTAACTGCAGATTTCATCGACACGGCTATGAAGATTTTCAGTGGAGAAGCCGCCAGGGTCGAGATCTACAGGCCACTTGTCTACTTCATGCTGTTTATCGCCTACGCCAATCTCAACAACCATCTGATGAATTTTGTCAACCTGAAGTTGGAGATGAACCTTAACAGGGCTTACAGAAGCCAAATAGCGGAGAAACGGGCAAAGCTCGAGTACCGGCACATCGAAGACAACGACACCTGGGATCTTATAAGCCGCACCTGTCAGGACCCGGTAGGCAGGATCCTTGGAGGGTTCAATAATCTGCTCAGTGCTGCGGGTATTGTGATTCAGGTCTTTTCGATTCTGTCTGTACTGGTGGCCCAGGTTCCGTGGGCGGGAGTCACTATCGTTCTGATCTCGGTGCCTCTTTTTGCTCTGGCCATTAAAGGCGGAAAGGCCACCTACAAAGCCAGCGTTGAAGCAGAGAAGCACATGAGGAGAGCCAACTACCTTCAAAGCCTTTTGCAGAGCAGAGAAAACGTGGAAGAACGGGCTCTGTTTGGCTACGTTGACAGTGTCAACGAGAAGTGGCTGGGGAAGTACGAAGAGTCGAGAATCATCAACACTAAAGTCCGTCTTAAATACTTCATCAGAATGAAAGGCTCTAGTCTCATCACGGTCTTTCTTTCAATTGCGATTACCGGCGTGCTCCTTGCACCTCTTTCACAAGGAATCATCACCGTCGGTATGTTTATGGGGCTTGTGATAGGAACGCTGAACCTCATCCAGATGATGAGTTGGCAGCTCTCCTGGACCATGAGCGAGCTGGCCAGAAACCGCGAATACCTTAAGGATCTCACCAAGTTTTCCGAGCTGTCGGAGACCGACGGTGCGCTGGAACTTCCTGTAGACAAAAATTCCGTGGTTTTCGAGAACATCGAGTTTAGGAACGTTTCCTTTAAATACCCGGGAACCGATAGATACATTTTGAAGAACTTTAACTTGAGGCTGGAAAAGGACCTGCATTACGCTTTCGTGGGAATTAACGGCGCAGGCAAAACTACGGTGACAAAGCTTCTTACCGGTCTGTACGACAACTATGAAGGGGAGATTCTCTTAAACGGTAGAGAGCTGAGAACCTACAGCCAGGCTGAGCTGAAGGCGTTATTTGCCGTAGTTTATCAGGACTTTGCCAAATACTACATTCCGCTCAAAGACAACATCGCCTTAGGAAATGTGCTGAACTTCAATGATCAGGAAGTGCAGCAGGTAGCCTCCATCATCGGTCTCGATGAGGAGGTAAAGGACCTGCCTATGGGCTATGACACTCCCCTCGGGAAGATTATCGAAGGTGGGGTAGACCTTTCAGGAGGCCAGTGGCAGAAAGTGGCAATTGCCAGAGCCCTCTACAATCCAGCACAAATTAGGATCTTGGATGAACCTACTGCGGCTCTGGACCCCGTTGCAGAAAGCAATATCTACGAGATGTTCGGCCGAATCAGTAAGGGCAAGTCGACGATCTTCATCACTCACCGCTTAGGTGCAGCAAAGCTTGCTGATCAGATCATCGTCATCGACGACGGTCAGGTTAAGGAACAAGGCACACATGATGAGCTATTGAAACTCGGGGGCATTTACGCAGAGATGTTCGAAGCCCAGAGGAGCTGGTACAAATGAGTGAAAAAAGTCCATCTAAGAAAAAGTTGGGATTTGTTGGCGTAGTAAAGCGTCTGGTGCCGATCGTGGTTAGAGCCACTCCAGTTTTCTTTATCTCATTCAGCGTACTGGCCATTCTCCATGGCGTCTCTTGGGGATTTGAGACCATGATGCAGCAGCGGTTTTTCGATGCCGCCACTGTGTTCGCTCAAGGAGAGAGTACCATTAGGAGCGTGCTGGTGGCACTGGCTTTTCTCGGCGGTGCAAACATCCTCTGCCAAGTGTTAAACGGCGTCGTGAATTTCGTACCGGAGGTTTTGGGCCAAAAAGTTATCGGTAGGCTCAGTAAGGGGATTCACGAAAAGATGGCAAGACTTGATCCTAAATGCTTTGAAGACACAGATGTTCTCGACGACATTAACAAGGCGCTTCAGGGACAGAACAACGCCTTGTGGTTTGTGTTCATGCTCTGTGCTATTTTCACATTCTACGTTCCCTACTTTATCTTTATGGGCTGGTATCTGTTCACCTTAAAGCCGATTTTGGTGATCAGCATCGTGATCATCTTCATTCCGGCCTTTTTAACCCAAATCGTCCGCACTAAAGTCTTTGCCAAACTGGAAGACAAATCGGCTCCTAAAAGGCGCGAGTTCGACTACTACGAAAGCTGCATCGTAAGTAGGGAGTACTTTAAAGAAACCAGGCTCCTTGGAGGCTACAAGTATTTCAAGAAGCTGTACCTGGACACTTTGGATACACTGCAAAAGTTGAAGTTCCAAGCAACGCTGAAGACCAATCTCCTGGAGCTTTTGATGAGCTTTCTAACAGTTTTAGGTTTTTCCACTATCTTCTTGATGCTCTTTGATGCTGTGATGAAAGGCGAGATTACGGTAGGTGCGTTTGCTGCGGTAACTAACTCGATAGGCCTACTCTACAGCATCATGGAAGAGGTCGTCTGCAGACACGCAGGCCAAATGGCTCAGAGTATGGGCAGCATCACCAACTACCTAAACTTCCTGGACCTAGAAGAGCGCCAGGGCAAGGTGCAAGAGGTGCCCCAGCTAGGCGATGTTGTCCTGGAAGGTGTAAGTTTCAAGTACCCCGGTTCCGAAAAATACGCTGTAAAAGATGTAAGCTTTACCTTGAAGCATGGTGAAACGCTGGCCATCGTAGGGGAAAACGGTTCAGGCAAGTCTACGCTGATCCGCCTTTTGACAGGGATCTACCTCCCCGATGAAGGCAGGGTAACCATAGGCGGCGTAGATACCAGAGACCTCCCGCTAGACGCGCTGTACAGAAACACTTCCGCGGTCTTTCAGAAGTATCAGAGGTACTTGATGACTTTTGAGGACAACATCACCATCAGCGATGCGAAAAAAACCTTTGATGACCTGGCTTTGGATGATGCGTGCAGGAAAGCCGGGGTGGATTCCAACGGCAGGTCTTTCCCTGAAGGCTACAAGACCATGCTCTCAAGGGAGTTCGACGGAGTTGATCTTTCCGGCGGCCAGTGGCAGAGGGTAGCCATCGCTAGAGGCTTTTTCAGAGACCACCAACTGATCATCCTCGATGAACCTACCGCTGCCATCGATCCCTACGAAGAAACCCGGGTCTACAACCGCTTCGCCGAGATCTCCAAAGACAAAACTGCAGTGATCGTCACCCACAGGCTCGGTTCGGTGAAGCTTGCAGATAGAATCGTGGTTTTGAAGGATGGAAAAGTGGTGCAAGTTGGTACCCACGATGAGCTTATTGCAAGAAGTGGCGAGTACCACAGGTTGTATAAGTCGCAGGAAAAATGGTACGTTGAGGATGCAGAAAAGAAAAAGATGACTGAAGAACTGGCGGATTCCTTTAACTTGCAACCTTCATTTGCCTAAAGCTCCTGCAGCAGGACTTACAACTACTTACTGGCAGGAGAAGGGTATAGAGAGGATCAGGAAACCAAAGAACCTTGACATCAAAGCGGGCTGCCATTTATAGGCAGACCCGCCTTTTACTGCGCTAGTGGTTTGGGAAAGGTGCAGCAATCACCTTTAAAGGTAGCAGGGATCGGCAGGGTATTTGCGAAACTCTCAGGGAGTATACTAAGCGCGAGGTGAAGTGCAGTGAAAAGAGCTCAACTGGCAGCAGTACTTGCCGTTATGCTTGCGCTTTGCGGTTGCTTTTCCAAACAGGAAGGCGGCCAGGACTTAAGAGGCTTCGAGCAGGGCGGGGAAGAGGCTCCGCAAATCGTCAGGCAGGAGTTCGACTACACAGAAGACGGAGTCATCGTACCCGAGCAGGCGAAAGCGGTGATTGAAGAACGGTCCGACAGGGTCATCAGACTGATCAGGGATAAAGACTTCAGGACTTTGGCAGGTTTTGTCCATCCGGAAAAGGGAGTGCGGTTTACTCCGTATACCTATGTAATGGTCGACACTGATGTGGTGCTGAATAGGGATAAGATTGCCGACTTCTTTGAGGACGACACCGAGTATCTATGGGGCTACTTTGATGGAACCGGCGACGAGATCTTGATGACGCCCAGGCAGTACTACCAAAGGTTTATCTACACCCGAGACTTTGCCAGTGCCCCTGAAGTGGGTTATAACGAGGTCCTCAGCTACGGGAACATGTTAGAGAACCAGTTTAAGGTCTATCACAACCCCATCGTGGTGGAGTACTACTTCCCGGGCATGAACCCAGACTACGGGGGACTGGACTGGCGCAGCCTGCGCCTGGTCTTCGAACAGTTTGAGGGACAGTGGTATTTGGTGGGCATTATCAATAACGAGTGGACCGTCTAGTTTAAAAATCAAAAGGGCTTTGGCGAAATGGTCGCCAAGGCCCATGGAAGTTTTTGACAAGGCTATTTGGAACGGTAAAGCCTCTCGGTTTTTTGCAAGGTTTTCTTTGGGGACCTTGCAGTTTTTCTGCTATACTATAGTCAGTAAGCAAATCAGAGTGTTTTTAACTAACAGAGGAAACAGTCAAACAGTTTGCTTTTCAGAGATAAAAAACGGTGAAAGGTTTGAACAACGACGGAGGGACGATTATGCGAGTTAGTCAGTTGCTAGGAGAGCGCTACAAAGAAAAACCAGCAGACGCAAGCCTCATCAGCCACATCTTTCTTTTGAGAGGCGGCTACATCCGCCAGGTTGCAAGCGGTATCTTTTCTCTGCTACCGCCGGCACAGAGAGTCACCAGAAAGATCGAGGAGATCATTCGCCAGGAGATGGATCGAGTTGGCGGACAGGAGGTTTTGTTTCCTGTGGTACTGCCTGCTTCTCTTTGGGAGGAGTCGGGGAGGTTCCAGAGCGTCGGCAGCGAGCTCTTAAGGTTTAAGGATAGGACTGGCCAGGATTTCGTGCTGGGGATGACCCACGAAGAAGCCGCCGTGCATCTTGCCCGGGGCGAGGCCAAATCATATACGAAGTATCCATTCATGATCTACCAGATTCAAACTAAGTTCCGCGATGAGCCCAGATCCAGAGGAGGCCTCATTCGGGTCAGGGAGTTTACGATGAAGGATGCCTATTCCTTCCACACCTCCCAGGAGGATCTAGAAAGCTACTACGATGAAGTCCTCGATGCCTATGTGAGGATCTACAAACGGGCAGGTCTCGGAAACGTTAAAGTCATCAAATCCGACACTGGTATGATGGGCGGAAGCACCGCTCACGAGTTTATGTACATCTGCGACGGTGGGGAAGACTCCATCGTCTACTGCGAAAGCTGCGGTTATGCAGCTAACATGGAAGTCGCAGTCTCAACGCCTCCGGCGCCGATCGTCGGTGAAGAAAAAGAGATCCAGGAGGTTCACACTCCCGGCATCAAGGACATCGAAAGCCTTGCAGAGTTTTTGGGAGTTTTGCCCATGCAGACCATCAAAGCGGCAGTGTTTGCTAGAAAAGATAACAACAAACCTGTCGTGGTGTTTGTCAGGGGCGACCTCGAGGTGAACGAGACCAAAGTCACTAAGGTGGTTAAGGCGGAGATCTATCCCCTTACAGACTACTCAGAAAGCGACCTGGACTTCGGCTTTATCGGTCCTGTGGGCTTGAAGGCCGAGGGCGCTGAGGTGATCTTCGACAAGTCTCTTGACGGTCTGCAGAACATGGTTTGCGGTGCCAACAAAACCGACTACCACCTGAAGAACGTCAGCGTACCTAGAGATCTTAAAGACGTTAAGTTCGTGGACGTTGCCAGCGTAGGGGAAGGGCACAGCTGCAGCTTCTGCGGTAATCCGCTGAAGATCACAAGAGGTATTGAAGTCGGAAACATCTTCCAGCTTGGCGACAAGTACACCAAGTCCATGAACATGACCTATCTGGACCAAAACGGCAGGCTCCAGACGCCGATTATGGGCTGCTACGGCATCGGCGTAGGCAGACTCCTTGCCTGCATCATAGAAGAGCACCACGACCAGTACGGCCCGATCTGGCCTATTACCGTGGCACCGTGGCAGGTCCACATCTGCATCTTGAACAACAACGTCGAAGAGGTACGAAATACAGGAATGGACCTCTATCACAAACTCGGCAGCAAGTTTGAGGTAATTGTGGACGACCGCAACGTGTCCGCTGGTTTCCAGCTGGCAGATGCCGACCTTATCGGTGTACCTGTTAGAGTAATTGTCAGCAAGAGGAATCTGGAAAATGGAGAAGTAGAGGTAGTAACCAGAGATAAGTCCACAAAGGTCAACGTGAAACTAGAAGAAGTGGAAGCGTTCATTAGCGATCTTATTGCAAAAATGGAAGCAGAAATCAATAGCTGAAAAGTGGGAAGGTGGTCACCCCCCATTCCGCTGTTTTTTTGGTGAGTATCCATTTTACTCGACGGGCTCAAGCCTCGCGTTGAAGCCCGTCGATTTTTTATCGACGAAACCTTGAGGAACTAAGAGTTCCTAATAAGAGAGATACTTTTCCATTGACGGTGACAGGGAATGGACGCCCGAAAGAAAGCAATAGTGGCAAGGCAGAGGTAGACTTCGATGGAGCCTGTCAGTCAATCGACGTTGGTTAAACCTAAGTAAACTGGGTATGTGATTTGAAGAATAGAGGCAGAATTGGGGGAGATAGACATGATACTTTCAGGACTAGAGATCAAAAAACACATTGGCAAAGAAATAATCATTGATCCTTTCGACGAAAAGAACCTTAATCCCAACAGCTACAACCTAAGACTTCACAACGAACTTCTCGTCTACGATGAACCTGTTTTGGACATGAAAAAGCCCAACAAGACCAAAAAGCTTGTCATTCCAGAGGAAGGTCTGGTTCTAGAGCCTGGAAGGCTCTATCTAGGGCGGACTTTAGAGTACACGAAAACCGACAAGTTTGTGCCCATGCTGGAAGGGCGTTCTTCGGTAGGGCGACTGGGGCTCTACATCCACGTTACAGCAGGGTTTGGGGACGTCGGGTTTAGTGGATACTGGACTTTGGAGATCCAGTGCGTGCAGCCCATCAGGATCTACGCCGGAGTTGAGATCTGCCAGATCTATTACCACCTGATTATGGGAGAGTACGAAAAGTATTCCAGCGGTAAGTACCAAAACAACAGCGGAATCCAGCCAAGCCTCCTCTACATGGACTTTGCGAACAAGAAGTAAACTTCGGTTATCATCTAATGTGTCTTCTTACACGGGACCTCCTTCGGTTAATTTGAGGCGCTTAGGGCATACTGAAACTGCACCCTGTCTTGCCTGATGCAGGAAGATATCGCCAAGCAAGCTCTAGGAGGATGCCTGTGTTTAAGATAGGCGACTACGTAGTCTACAACCTTACCGGTGTATACAGGATCGTGGATATACGTACGGAAAAAGATATAGAAAACCGTGATACCCAGTACTACATCCTCAGACCCGCTTTCGGCGGCAACCTTACGGTAAAGATTCCCACAGATTGCCGCAAGGTGTATATGAGGCAGGTTGGAAGCCGTGAGGATATTTTGGAACTGATGGCCGGGATTCCCGACACGGAAACCGCTTGGATCGACGATGCCAGAGAAAGAAATCACACGTTCAAAAGCGAGTTGAACTCTGGTGAGTGCAGAAGCTGGGTCAAGCTCGTTAAAACTCTGTATCTTCAGCGAGAGGAGAAGAGTCAGTTAGGCAAAAAGCTCATGAAAACCGACGAAGAGATCATGAAAGCAGCAGAGAAGAACCTCAGCGAAGAGGTTGCCATCGCCCTCAGCATCTCTCCTGACGAGGTCCCCGCCATGATCCTTGGTTACATGGAGTAGTGCTAAAGGAGTGCGACCTTGCCGCAAGAATGAGGGCTGTTGACTGATTCGGTAGATTTCCTTAGAATGAGATAAACTGTATCTACGGCTCTTTACGTAGGGCAGAGCAACGGAAGTGCTTGTGGCATTCCCTATACCTTAAAAAGGAATGCTCGGGGCACTTTTTCTTTGGAGGATAGAATGAAAACTTTAGCTCTAGATTTTGCAAAATACGTAAGTTTGAACGTACTAGGCATGATTGGCCTTTCCTGCTACATCTTGGCAGACACTTTCTTCATAGCTAAAGCTCTAGGCCCTTTAGGCATTGCAGCGCTTAACTTTTCGATTTCCGTCTACAGCATAATCGCCGGCGTTGGCCTGCTTGTGGGAATCGGCGGCGGAGCCAGGTACGCGATTTTGCAGTCCCAGAAAAAACATGAAGAGGCAAACCGAGTTTTCACCTCTGCAGTTGTCTTGGGAGCTGTTTTAGGAGCAGGGCTGTTTGTGGTCGGGGTGTTTGGCACAAGGCAGCTTGCGGTGCTCCTGGGAGCCGATGCAGACGTTTTTCCCATGACCGAAACCTACTTGCGTACCATTCTCGTCTTCGCACCGGCTTTTATTGCAAACAACATTCTGCTGGCATTTGTCAGAAACGACGAAAACCCGAGGCTCCCTATGATAGCCATGTTGACAGGCAGTGCATCTAACGTTGTTTTGGACTACGTCTTCATGTTTCCCCTGCAAATGGGTATGTTCGGTGCGGCTTTTGCAACCTGCTTGGCACCTCTGATCAGCATTTCGATCTTAGCAGTGCATTTTGCCAAAAGGAAGAACGGTTTTAGACTGGTAAAGACCAAGTTCAAACCGGCGGAGTTTTTTACCATAGCTCGTCTTGGAGCCTCATCTTTTGTAGGCGAAATCTCTTCGGCGGTTACACTCATGGTCTTCAATCTTGCCATTGTAAACCTGGAAGGGAACACGGGGGTTGCAGCTTACGGAATAGTTGCCAACCTGGCCTTGATCGCCACTGCCATCTTTACCGGACTAGCTCAAGGTGTGCAGCCCCTTTTTAGCAGGGCTCACGGAAAGGGACGCCCCGAGGATGCATCCAGCCTGTTGAAAATGGCTACCCTAACGTCGATTTTCATCGGCTTGGTGATCTACCTCTTGGTGTTCTTTGGCGCAGAGGGGATTGTAAGCGTTTTCAACGGCGAGGGAAGCGTAGAGATCGCATCCCTGGCAAACAGGGGACTGCGGATCTATTTCACGGGCTTTCTCTTTGCAGGTCTGAACATCGCTTTTGCTCAGTACCTGAGCGCTGTGGAACGGAGCCGACCGGCGTTTGCGGTATCCCTTCTCAGGGGTTGCGTCCTTCTGATCCCAGCTGTTTTACTGCTCAGCCGTATCCTGCAGATGGCCGGCATCTGGCTTTCCTTTGTCGTTACAGAACTTGCGGTCCTAATGTATGCGCGGCATATCTGGCGAAAAAAACCGGGATCGGCACGAGAAGAGGGACGTTTCTTACAGCGGGCCGCTTGAGATAAGAGCTTTCGGGGTATTCTGAAGATAGTTCGGAAAGAGCGCACCTAGCTTGCAAAAGTGCGTCGCTTTTTTAAAACGTCAGAGGAAATGCAAGCAGAACGGCAAAATATGTATATCAACGCGTTTAAGGGTAAGCAGCGGCCACCTGAAAACCAACTAAACCCGTGCAAATGGAGATGATTAAATGAAGTATCAAAACACCTGGGATTTGGAAGCGATTTTTGCAGGGGGAACCAGATCGGAAGACCTGCAGAAGAAAGTTAAGAGCGTCGAAGTTGAAGTCGGGGAATTTAAAGACCTACTCGATGCATGGAACCCAGAAGACAACTCCCCTGAACCATTGAAAGCCTTACTGGATAAGCTCGACAGCATCGAAAAGGGACTGATCCAGGGCTACGCTTTCGTGAGAATGTCCCTTGATGCCAATACCAAGGACGACTACGGACCGGTGGTTTTAGGCCAGATCATGATGATTAAAACGGCACTGGACAACTACCAGACCGTGTTCATTAAAAAGATGGTAGCTGTAGAAGACCGTTTGTGGGCAGATCTCCTGGAGGATCCGACTTTGAAAGAAGTGGCTTTTGCCCTGAATGAAGCTAGAGACCAGGGGAAGAGACTCCTTTCGGAAGAAGAAGAGAAAATCATTAACGAGCTTAACAGAGACGGCATTACGGGCTGGAGCCAGATCTACGACACCGTTGTCTCCACCATGACCATCCCCTTCACCGGCAAAGACGGCACGACTGTTGAATACTCGGTAGGGCAGGCTATGAACAGAATGTACGGTGATCCCGATCCTGAAGTGCGCAGGCAGCTCTTTGAAAACTGGGAAAAAGCCTGGGAGAAGAACGCTCCTATCTTTGCCGACATTTTGAACCACCTTTCGGGATACAGGCTCACTCTGCAGAAGCTGCACAACCGCGAGCACTATCTAGAAGAGCCCCTGGAGATCAACAGAATGTCCAAAGAGACTCTGGATGCCATGTGGAGCGCTGTAGCAAAGAGCAAAGAGCCATTCATACGGTTCCTGGAGCAAAAGGCCAAAGTGCTGGGTATGGATAAACTAGGCTGGCAGGACGTGGATGCGCCCATTGCCTTTGGCGGCGTGGAGCCCTCTCGTTACGATTACGATGAAGCCTGCGACTTCGTTTTACAGAACTTTGCCACTTTCGGACCGAAGCTGGAAGCCTTTGCTCGAAACGCTCTAGAAAACCGCTGGGTGGAGGCGGAAGACCGCCCCAACAAGAGGCCCGGGGGTTACTGTATGGGCCTTCCGGAGCTTAAAGAGTCAAGGATCTTCATGACCTATACGGGCTCCTCGTCTGATGTGAGCACTCTCGCACACGAGTTAGGACACGCTTTCCACAGTTACGTCTTGAAGGACGCTCCTTTCCTCAACCAGAACTACGCTATGAACGTGGCCGAAACTGCAAGCACCTTTGCAGAGCTCATCGTCAGCGATGCTACAGTAAGAGCTGCAAAGTCCAGAGAAGAAAAGGCCATTCTGCTCAATACTAAGATGGAAAACGCCATCGCCATGTTTATGAACATCCACGCCCGCTTCCTCTTTGAAACGGCGTTCTACGACGAGAGAGTGCAGGGTGTAGTTTCCACAAAGAGAATTAGCGAGCTCATGGAAAACGCCCAGAAAGAAGCCTACTGCGATATGCTGGGAAGCTACCATCCTCATTTCTGGTGCAGCAAGCTCCACTTCTACATTGCAGGCGTTCCCTTTTACAACTTCCCGTACACCTTCGGCTTCCTGTTCAGCTTGGGGTTGTACGCAGAGTACCTGAAAAACCCCGAAGGCTTCGAGGACAAGTACATTGCCCTCCTGCAGGACACAGGAAAGATGAAGGTAGAAGACCTTGCTGCAAAGCACCTGGGAGTGGATCTAACCAAAGAAGACTTTTGGCTTAACGGCATCAATCTTCTGGAGAAAGACGTGGAGGAGTTCATCGAACTTACCAAATAAAAACCTCAAAAAGAAATTGGGCTCCCGATAGCGGGAGCCCGTTTTTCTATATGGAGATAAGCTTGTAAAACCCAGCAACTGTCACTTTTGCAGTGGAAAAGGGTTTACATACCCAAAGACGGCGTTTTTCACCGAAGTTTTGGAGTGATTTAAATATGGAAAAGATCTGCGAGGACGTGCAAAAGGTTTGAAAGCTGAGGGTGGGATTTTCCGTAGGTAGCTCCAAAACTCGAGATCCTGTCTCGAAGTTCCTCCTTGAGATCAAAGCGTTCAGGATGAATCATCTCGCTTACGATGTAGAGGAACCTGGCGTGAGCTGTATCCGTCTCCTGCCAAATCCTGCGGCATTCCAGGAAGGAGTCGGAAAGCACTGAAAGATAGATGTCTTCTCCAGAGCGGATGTAGGCAGCGTAGTCCGAAAGAAGATCGACCAGCCGGTCTCTGTTAAAGCTCGGGATATCCCGTCCGTCAACAAGGGCTATGGCTTCTTCCGGTTTTCCTAGAAGCAAGTAGAGGCCCACCAGTTCCTCTTGGAAAAGGAACTTGTCTGCCATGCTCAGGCTGTGGGGAAAGAGGTAGTACTGGATAGCCTTCTTGTAGTCGTCCTCGTTCCAGAGGTAGTTTTCGCCCAGGGTGCCGTAATACTTGGGAAGAAGCTCTCCCCGCTCTTCGAGAATGTGAAACAGTTCGTACTGCTTCGGATTATCGACCCTCCCGTACAAATTACCGAGGAGCTCCAGGTTTTCTGACGAGGGATCGATTGCCACCAGCCGCTCCATCAGCTCGATAGCCCTATCAACGTCTTGGTTGGCTCGGTACCGGTAGTTGGTGTCGAGGTAGTGGGTTCCTGTGGCGTAGATTTTGGCGAGAAGACCCAATGCGTAAGCGTCGTTCTCGTTCAATCTGAGGAGGTGTTCCAAACTCTCCACCGCTTGGTCGAAGCGGAGTTCTGCGAGCAGCTGTTCTTCGTGCTTCAACGGTGCTTCCACGTTGTACACATAATCTGCAGTTGTGGCTGGAGAAATTGGCAGACCTGTGTTTTTTGCAAGAAGAACTCCGTTTTCGTCGCAGGCAGAAACCACAACTCTCACAGCATCGGGGTAGGTGAAGTAGCCAGGGTGGATGCCCTGGTTGGATTCTGGGACTATGCCAAACAGGAAGGGGATTTTGGAAAAGGTGACGCTGGTGTCTTCGGTATAGTAGGAAAACCCGTTGTGGAACATACTGCCTGCTTGAACCTTGTAGATGGGGTCGATGCTCACCAGATAGAAGCTTGCCGTTGGATAGGGCTCCCATTCGACGGTGAACTGTCCTCCGTTCAATACTGTTCCCGGCTGTGGGCTCTTGAGCTTAACAGGTTCTATAAAGGAGATTTCCACCTTCTCAGGCCAGAAGTCTGAAGTTATGAAGGTGTCTTTAAGGCTCAGGTAGTAATCTCCAAAACGTTCCATTTGCCCACGATTCAGCTTGATGCCCACCTGGTAGGTTAGCTCCGGGCTTAACGAGAAGACGAACTCGCCGTTAATGTCGGTAACCTGAACGATCTTGTCGTCCATCCGAGAACTGAAAACCGCGCCGTCGACAGGTCTTGGCCAGAGAAGGACCTCAATACCTGAGAGGGGTTCGCCGTTTAGGGTGACCTGCCCGGCAACGATCTTTCGCAAGTCATGTGCACCTAGATTGTGTTCGATCTGCATCCGGTAGTAGTTTGCAGTTTCCACAGGCGTGTATCCTACGGGAAAACCAGACCCATCGTTTAAAAGTACCGTTCGGTAGTGTTTACTGTAATAGAGTTCTAAAGCTTTGTCATAAGCCTCCTTTGCACCCTCCTTATTTCCTTCGGCAAGGAGGATGTCGCCGTAGGCCATTTGGATGTAGGGGTTTTCTCCAGAAAGAACATTAGGCACATTTGCCTTGTAGTACTCGTAGACCCACCTCGCTTTTTCAGTGTCCTTTTGCCTCAAGAACAGGTTAATCAGAGCATGCGTGGCGCTTTCTCTATGCATGAACTGTGCTTCTTCGTTTTGCAGGCAGTTTAGGTAGAGCTCTATGGCTCTTTCCGCATCGCCTTTGACGTCCAGAATCTCTGCAAGGTAGAACTCTGCGTCTCGGGTATAAAGGTGGTTTGGATAGTCGTTGTAGAGGCGCCACAACCTTTCTTCTTTACTCAATAGCGAAGCGTACTTTTCTTCATCTACTTTCGAATGGGAGTACGACCAGTAGTCGGAAAAAACCATTGCCATCGAGTCAGCCTCACTTGGCAAGAGCATAGCTGAATGGTACAAAGCTTCCGGAATGTTTCTGTGGTGCGGATACCTTTCAATCAGCTTGTTGTAATAGGCGAGGGCTTTTACCGAGTTGGACTTTCTGAAGTTACGCTCGGCTAAAGAGAAGAGGACGTCTCCTCCGAGGTTCGGTATAACCACCCCAAAAAGCAGTATTGCCGCAACCAGGATAATGAGGTATTTATTCTTGATCTTTATCGTCCGCATCACCAAAGACCGCTCCTCTCGATAATTTCAACTGTTTGTTGGAGGAGGAATGCTGCAGACTCACTGTCAATGAGGAAAATATCGACGGTGTTTCTTACACCGAGAATCAGGACCAAAAGACCGATAGCTCCAAGGTAAAGAGGTATTTCGGTGGTGCCGTGCCAAAACTCCGAGAGCAAGTGGAAGGTGCGTTTGGGAAGGTTCTCTTTCTTCTGCCCGGCGATGAGGGCTTCTGCAAGCTGGTTTTTTTGGTAAGAGGAGAACTTAATGCTACCGATTTCCGATTTTAGCTTTTGCTTCAGCTTGCGATCATTCAAATCCATCAAAAAACCCTCCTTCAATCAGGATCTTTTGGAGTCGTTTGCGCGCCCGGTGCAGTCTGCTTTTGATGGTGCCGAGAGGTTCCTGGGTAACTTTGGCTATGGTCTCGAGGGAGAACTCCTCGAGGTAGTAGAGTGTAACTACTTCCCGGTACCTTGCAGGCAGCTGTGCGATGGCGTACATGACTTCGCGGTCTGTATCCTTTTCCAACACATCCCTTTCCACATCAACCCCCGTGGCCGGAACCAGCTCAAGCTCGTTCTTTGGCAGGTATTCCACCACCGACCAGGGCTTTTTCCGCTGCTCCTTGCGGCAGCGGTTCACCAAAATCCGGTACAGCCAGGGAGAAAGATCGTCGCCCCGAAGCTGATGGATTTTGTTGATGGCTACAAGAAGAGATTCCTGCACCACGTCTTCTGCCAGGTACTGGTCCTTGAGGATGAGGGTTGCAACCTGCAGCAGTCTGTCCGAGTAGAGAAAGACCAGCTGCTTTACGGCGTTTTCATCCCCGTTTTTTAGTCCTTCGATCAGTTTTGCTTGTGAGTCCAAGTGTAGATTGGAGATAGACCCTCCCGCGGTAAGGGACACAAAAATCTCCTCCTTCACTTTAAACGAGCCGCTTCGTTTTCAAAAGGTTGCATTTTTGACAGAAAAAATTTCCAGAGCGGTCTGCTGCTTATAGTATTGATCAAAGAGTTCAAATACCCTCTTTCCAAAAGCAACCCCAAAAACGGCTTGTAGCGTTGTAAGACAATAGAAGAACGCGAAAAACTTGCAAACCAAGTGACGGAAGTAGATTCAAACACCGATGGTTGGGTAAATCTACATCAGAGGTGATAGACATGTCCGTAAAGCCGTATTTGATTTTTAACGGAAACTGCAGGGAAGCGATGGACTTTTACAGGGAAGTCTTCGGTGCCGACGAACCGGTAGTAATGACCTATGGAGACCTTCCAAAGGGCAATGACGACTTTTCTCTTCCCCCTGAAGCAAAGAGTCTCGTCCTGCACGCAGAGATGACCATAGCCGGCGACACTATCATGTTTTCCGATCAGTTCCCTGGCATGCCCTACAACGTGGGAAACCACATGAGCCTTGCTGTGATCAGCGATGACATGGACGAGATCAAATCCTGGTTTGCAAAGCTCAAAGTCGGCGGTCAGGTGGAGATGGAACTGGGAGAAACCCACTGGAGCAAGTGCTACGGTTCTGTGTTCGATAGGTTTGGTGTCTCTTGGCAGCTGAACTACTCAGAACCAGAAACAGTGCAGCCCTAAGAAGTTTTGAGTTGGATGTAGGTGCTTCATCGAGGCATTAAACCCGGACAGTTCATTGACAAAAATGCTCTCTCGCGCAATGGATGTAGAGGGAGCATTCTAGTATGCATCGCTATCTACTATATGTGATCCGCCCGGTATATGGGGTACTCACAGTCAGTATTAAGAGTGTTACAAATGTATTAAAGACGTTGAACGTAACAAAAAAACAGCAAAACAAGTTTTAAGCATAAGTAGAACCAAAAGACTCTTGGTATAATGTAAGAGGCAAATGAAGCTGGCAGTTTGCAGGGTGTGCATAAGAGGAAGCGGAAGAGACGTTCATATTACTTAATCGTGGTGGCAAAAATGAGATGGTTTGACAAAAGGTATCACACACTAGACCACGAAATGAAGACCACCTTCGGCAGGAAGGTGGCAAAGCTCTCCCTCGACGGCGGCTTCACCTGTCCCAACAGAGATGGGACTCTTGGATCGAGAGGCTGCATCTTCTGCAGCGAGGTAGGCAGCGGCGAGTTTGCCGGTAGCCGAAATCTCGGCATCAGGGAACAGATCGAAGAGCAGAAGAGGCTCCTTTCACACAAGTGGCCAGGCGCAAAATACATCGCCTACTTCCAGAACTTCACCAGCACCTACGGATCTATTGAGAAGCTGGAGCGACTCTACCGAGAAGCTCTTTCCTGCCCAGACGTTGTAGGGCTTGCCATCGCCACCCGTCCCGACTGCCTACCTGCAGAAACGGTGGAACTCCTTGCAGATCTGTCCAAAGCAACCTATCTCTGGGTGGAGCTGGGGCTGCAGACCATTCACCCTAAAAGCGCTGTCTTCATTAGAAGGGGATACGACCTGGAATGCTTCGAGGCTGCTGTAGAGAACCTTAAGGAAAAGAGAATCAGGACTGCTGTTCACCTCATCTTCGGACTTCCCGGCGAGTCTCGGGAAGAGATGCTAGAAAGCGCAGATTATGTGGCAGGGATCGGGGTTTGGGGCGTAAAGATCCACCTTCTCCACGTACTGATGGACACCGACCTCCACAGATATTACTTGAAAAACCCCTTCCCGCTTATGTCCAGGGAAGAGTATACCGGTGTTGTTTGCGACGCCATTGAGATCCTCCCGCCTGATATGGTTGTGCACCGCCTCACCGGAGACGGCAAAAAGGACAGGCTAGTAGGGCCTTGGTGGAGCCTCGATAAGCTCAGGGTGCTTTCAGGGATCGATCAGGAGTTAAAAAAGCGGGACAGTTTCCAGGGCATAAAGTACAGAGAAAGATAAAAACCGTCACTCTCAAAAAACCGAGGACTTGAGATGCTGCGGGGAACCCTTAAAAAGCGCTTCAGCCGATGCTCATGCATCGGCTTTTTTGGCAGCGAAGCTTTTTAAGTAGACCATAAAAAAAGTTTTACAAAGCGGCAGAAATCGCAAGGAACAACGCATTTCTTGGCGAACAACTACAGAACTATTGCAGAGGAGCTGTTAAGGTAAATATTCGCAGATTCAGTGCGATTTTGGGACCGGTTTTTTCGTATTGGGCTGTAACGCGGGAAAGACGCACGTTGCGCTTTCTGGAAAGCCTTTTATTTAAGATGAAAGTGGGGTATAAGTATGGCAAAGTACTTCCCGAAGATCATTGGAGATGCGGTTTACCTATCTCCCATGTCTCTGGACGATCTGGAACAGTACACCCGGTGGATGAACGACCTGGAGATGACAAAGTACCTTGGTGCTGCTGCAACAACCATCAGCTTGGAAAAAGAGCGGGAAGCCCTGGAGATGCTTGCAAAAGGCGAGCACAACTTTGCCATTGTTCTGAAGGGAGAAGACCGCCTGCTCGGCAACATCTCGCTGATGAAGGTAAACCATCTGCACCAAACCGCTGAAGTAGGGCTATTTATCGGAAACAAGGAAGACAGGGGTAAGGGGTACGGCTCCGAAGCCCTACGGCTTATTGTAGACTTCGGTTTTAAGTACCTGAACCTGAAAAACATCATGCTCAAGGTAAATGCGGAAAACAAAGCTGCAATCGCCGCATACAAAAAGTGCGGCTTCAATGAGTTTGGCAGGAGAACAAGGAGCGTTTATGTAGACGGCAAGTGGTGCGACGATATTTATATGGAAGTTCTGCGAGAGTGGTAAAGGAAGGCGAGAGACTCGTTGTCTTGGAAAACTCCATACACTGCATTCTGCAGTATTTGCCTGAGAGGTTAACCTACCTCCGGGCATGAAAGCGTGCGTGGCTTGAGCGCACCTTTTTTTAACGGCTAGTTTTTGCCTTTGACCTGCCGAGCTGGAGTGGAAGTGCAGCTTCCGCAGGTTAAATCGGTAGAAAGTCCTACTTCCTGGAGCTTTGGCTTTGGAGTACGCTGAAGACAATGGGCTAAAAGCCCCTGCAGTAAGGCCTCGGGAGAGTTGATTACGAACCGACCATACCCTTTTCTTTCACCGAATTTGATGCTTCAATATGATGGGGCAGGGTCACGAACGGGTTTTTCACGAAATTTGCTTTTTGAAGAAAAATTTCACTATCTTTGGAGGTAGACGTAGATGGGGAGCGAATATGAGCGGTAGAGTCCGCGGATGCGTTGTAATTTCAAGGAAAACTGGCACAGCACAACTAGCATTTTTACTACGATCATCTAGGATGACGTCCGGATGTTTTGGAAGAGTTTAGGGAGGAAGTTTCGATGAAAACGTTGATTCCGGAGTACATGGTCTCGCCTTTTGAGACGCAGGGCATCGACGCATCAAAGCTGATCTACGCAGTTCACGCCGACAGTTCAGACGACAGCGGCTATCTGGACGCGTATTTAGCTGTAAGTAGCGATAGCCTCTACATCCTCCTAGGCGAGGAGAAAGTGGTAAAGGCTTCCGGGGCGCGGAGAATCGTTGCGGTCTACGAGCCCAAAGAACTCCACGTCATTCCCTTGGAAGATGTGGGGAACCTTTCAACGGAACGCTTGGTTTCAACAGTGCGCCTCTGCAGCGAAAAGGACGATAAGACAAGCATTCTTTTGGTCTTTTCCATCGGTTATTTAGGTGCTGTAGAAAAACTCATTAAGGTCATCAGCAACATCCGCGAGGGGAAGGATCCCCTGACCGATCTACCGGTAGAAGAAGAACTCTTCTGCCCCAAATGCGGTACCAGATACCCCGAACCAGTCCGCAAGATCTGTCCGAAGTGCTTGGATCGCGTCTCCATCACCAAGAGGCTCTTTAGCTTTTTTGGCCACTACAAAACCAAAGTGTTTTGGGTTTTTGTGACGATGCTTGCTGGATCTGTCTTCTCCATGATCACGCCTCTTGTAAGCAGCAGGTTCTTCTTTGACGAGGTCCTTACAGAAGGCGGCAGCTACTACGGCTACATTCTCGGAGCGGTTTTGATGATTCTCATCGTGCGAGCGGTGAACACGGGATTGAACATCCTGTACTCCTACGTTCTCGCTAGGACCGTTCCCTGGATCGTGCAGGACTTGAAGATGAAGATCTTTGAGGCCATGCAGCGCTTGGACGTGGGATTCTACACCTCAAAGCGCACGGGAAACCTGATGAACAGGGTAAACCAAGATGCCAACAACATCTATTGGTTCTTTGTAGACGGACTTCCGTATGTAGTGGTGAACCTTCTCACCTTCACAGGCGTGGTCCTGGTGATGTTCCTTTTGAACGCAAAACTTGCTATCATCTGTCTGGTCATAATTCCTTTGGCAATTCTGTTTTTCCGAGTGCTGTGGAGTATCTTCAGACGCTTCCATCACAAAAACTGGGTCTACCACTCGCAGCTCAACTCTCTGGTGAGCGATGCAGTTAATGGCCAGAGGGTCATTAAGGCCTTCGCCAAGGAAGACACTGAAACGGAGCGCTTTTCGGTGGTGTCGGGGAAGCAGACCCTTGTGGACATTCACACCATGAACACGGTTACGACCGCGTTCCCCCTGATCTATCTCTTCATGTTCTTGGGTCAGGTAGTGGTAACCGGTGTAGGCGGTATCATGGTGCTGAACGGAACCGAAGGTATGACCATCGGTGTACTGATGTCGTTCATTTCCTACCTGACGATGCTTTACGGACCCCTGGAGTTTATGTCCTGGGTATCCAACTGGTGGGCTCGCTGCGTGGACTCGGCCCAGAGGGTATTTGAGATCATCGACGCAAAGCCAGAAGTTACTGACCCAGAAAACCCTGTAGTCCTGGACAGGATCAGGGGAGACATCGAGCTAAAGGATGTGAAGTTCGAGTACGATGCCGCAACTCCAGTACTAAAAGGCGTGAACCTTTCAGTAAAAGCAGGCCAGATGCTCGGCATTGTGGGCAAGACCGGTGCAGGTAAGTCCACCATGGCAAACCTCATTGCCCGCCTCTACGACGTTACCGAAGGTACCATTACCATCGACGGGGTTAACGTCAAAGAGCTCTCGCTTGAGCAGCTGAGAAAGAGCGTCGGTATAGTGTCCCAGGACATTTACCTGTTCATCGGCACCATCGCCGACAACATCCGCTACGCCAGGCCTGAAGCCACAATGGAAGACGTAATCAGGGCGGCAAAAGCGGCAGCAGCTCACGAGTTCATTATGAAGCTGCCCGACGCCTACGAAACCAGGGTTGGCGCAGGCGGGCAGGATCTTTCGGGCGGAGAGAAGCAGCGTCTTTCCATTGCCCGCACCATCCTGCAGGATCCCGACATCCTGATTCTCGACGAAGCAACTGCTGCTATGGACACCGAAACCGAAGCCAAAATCCAGAACGCCCTTTCCCAGCTGCAGAGAGGCAGAACCACATTGGCCATCGCCCATAGGCTCTCCACCCTCAGAGATGCCGACACCTTGGCAGTTCTAAAGGATGGGGTGATTGTGGAAAGCGGTACGCACAGAGAACTGATGGAGAAAAAAGGTGAGTACCACAAGCTTTACACTATTCAGCTGGAAGGTTTAAAAATTATCAATATGGATGCTTAGAAGTTCAGGTTCGGTAGGAGGGTAATGTAATGGAAAACACAAACGAAGCTTCAAGAAGTTTAGCTTCTGCTATAGATATTGGCTTTTTAGATCCCAAAAAGGCAGAGTTCTACGTTACTGCCGGCGGTTTTACAGGTCTGAGATACGAAGGCAACGACTACAAGCGCATCACGCTGCGCAGGGCCTTTCCTATCGGCAAGCCTTNNCCTCGACAAGGATCAGTACGAGATTGTAGTAGCGGAGCTGGAAAAGCGCTACTACAGTCCTACGGTGTACGAGGTTAAGTCCGTTAAAGACAAACTAGGCTACGTTTACATGGAGCTTCTGGTGGGGAAAAACGGCGCAACGTACACCAAAAACTGCGCGGTAAAGGACGTGACCCGCAACATCAGGCTTCTCAGCGAAGATACGCTGGCGATTTTCGACGTAGACGGCAACAGGTATATTGTGGAGTCTCTGTCCAAACTGGACAAAAAGAGCCTAAAGAGGCTCGAACCATACCTGCTCTAGGTAGAACCTGAGAAAGAAGTGATGCCAAATGCCCGGAAAACACGTGTTTAACTACGATTTGGATCTTTCAATGAATAGAGCAAATGGCACGGTCACCTTTGATGAAAGCGGTACGATCACCTCGAGTATAAACGGAGAGGTTCTACTAACTCTCTCTGCAGATAATATGACCGAGCTCTCAGTTTCCGGAGGCGTCGGCTGCGGTTTCCTGTATGCCACCATGAAAGATGAAAGCGAGGTCCTGATCTGTCGCTTTACCATGTCGGTTTTGAAAGCGGCAGGGGAGTTCTGCAAGGTGGTCAACTACTATATAAACTCCAAAGAGTTTCCCAAGTCGGAAGAGAAGCACAAGCTGGTATGCGAAAAGTGCGGAAGGCCTTTTGCCGAGGGTATCTCGGTGTGCCTCTTCTGCTACGACCAGATGGGTGTGCTCAAAAGAGCACTGATGCTGCTCAAACCCTTCGCGCCGAAGATGATCACCGCCCAGCTCTTCCTGACTTTATCCCAGATTCTGTACCTGCTGGTTCCGCTTTTCAGCAGAATGCTCATTGACGACCACCTGCGAACACAGACCGGCACCGCCATGCAGGTGATCATACTTGCAGGGGCCATGTTTCTTGCTAGAGGGCTCGGCGAGCTCATTTACATCATCAGCTCTAGAGTCTACAACAAGTGCAGCATTCTCTATTCCAACCATCTGAGGGTTCTGGCATATGAAAAGATCCAGAAGCTCTCTTTGAACTCACTGGCCAAACGGACGCCGGGAGACCTCATCAGGAGGGTGATGGAGGATACCGGAACCGTCAGGAACTTCATCTCCGACGCCGGCCGCTGGGCCATCGAGCAGATGATCGTATTTGTGGTTGTTCTCATCATTCTGCTTGTCACCAACTGGCGCCTGACCCTTTTGGTCTTTTTGCCAGTTCCTCTAGTGGCTTTTGCCCTTTCTAGGTTCCGCGGGTTTATCAGGCTCAGGTATGAAAAGCAATGGCGCAAAAACTCCAAAGCCCACTCCATTCTTCACGACATCATCAGGGGCATACGCACCGTCAAGTCCTTCGGTAAGGAAGAGATGGAGATTGAGAAGTTTGCCAAAGCCACAAGAGAGCTAGCCCAGGTTTCGTCAGACAACGAAGCTCTCTGGTCGCTCCTTTTCCCAACGCTCTTGTTTTTCACCGGTATCGGCGAGTTTCTCATTTTGTACTTCGGCGGAAGGAGCGTGCTTGGCGGTGGACTGACTCTGGGTGTACTGATCCAGTTTACCATGTACATCGGCTACATTTACGGGCCTTTGCGCTGGCTGGTGTCGTTCCCCAGGTGGCTGGCAGATGCCACAACCAGCATGGTTAAGCTGTTTGAGATCATCGACGAAGAACCCGAGATCATTGCCGTGGAAAACCCGAAAAACGTCCCTCTTGAAGGCAAGATTACCTTTGAGAACGTCACCTTCGGCTACAAGTCCTACGAGCCCGTCCTCAAGGGTATTGATATTGAGATCAAGCCCGGGGAGATGATCGGTCTTGTTGGCAGGTCCGGTGCAGGTAAGTCCACTATCATCAACCTGCTCCTGCGTCTGTACGATCCGAACCAGGGAAGGATCACCATCAACGGCGTGGATATCAGGGAGATCTCGCCGGAGTACCTCCACGAAAACATCGGCGTAGTGTTCCAGGATACGTTCCTCTTCCACGGAACGCTCTACGACAACATTGCCTACGGTAAGGAAGGTGCAACCCCAGAACAGGTCATTGCAGCAGCAAAGATCGCCAATGCCCACGACTTCATCATGCAGACGTCAGACGGCTACAATACCATCATCGGGGAAAACGGTTATACCCTTTCGGGAGGCGAGAGGCAGAGAATTGCCATCGCCAGAGCGATCATCAAAAACCCATCCATTCTCATCCTGGATGAGGCTACCAGTTCTCTGGACGTTGAGACCGAGTCCATCATTCAGGAAAGTTTGGACCGGATCGTTAAAGGTAGAACCACTATCGCCATCGCCCACAGGCTTTCTACGCTGAAAAACGCCGACAGGCTCTTTGTTATCGACGGTGGCAAGATCGCCGAGTACGGCACCCACTTCGAACTTTTGAAGAAGAAGGGCATCTACTACAACCTGGTCATGGCACAGCGAAAGACCAGCAAGATTGCAGAGCCAGTGGAAGTTTAATAGTAAAGCCCCTTAAGCTTACAGGACAATAAACACGCAGAAAAAGAGAATCACTCCGGAGTTCTCCGGTCTGATTCTCTTTCTTTTGTCCAACATGTGGTGTTATTTGCACTGGCTCTTACCCAAATGTTTGTTCTTAAAGACGCAGGTCGCCTTCTAGCTTTCCTGCCTTTTCCCTAAGCTCTACATAGAAGCGGTGGGTGGCAAGACCGGTGCCTCTTTGATGCAGTTCGTTGTAGGTGAAACCTTTGTACCGCCATTTTCGGGCGGAGCAGTCCAGCTCCACCAAAAGGGGAACAAATCCCGATAGCATCTTTGGGGAGATGGTCACTTTTGATCTTTCAAGCTCCTTTAGAATGTCCGAGAGGGAACTGTCTGCAGCACACTTGAAGTAGAGGCGTTTTGTAAGAGCATTTGCCTTCGATATGTCTCCTGTGACGTGGTCCACAAGGAAGTCCTGCACTGCCAAGAACTGAAGCGTCTCTTCAACATACTCGGCATCTACGTACTTCAAAAAGTCGACTGTGGGCGAGAAATAGTTACGAATGCCCTCAGTAGCTGTCAGCCAGCGGCTAAGCCGACCATCTGGGTCCGAGAGACCGTCCCTAAAGGAGTCGTGCAGGAAGTAGTCTTTGTGGAGAAAGTAGGGTTTGAAGCTGAGTTCGAGATGGGCAGAGATCCGGTCAACATCATAGAGGCTTATCGGCCTGTTATGGGCGTTGTAGATTTCGAAAAACTGGCCAAGATGGACTGCACCGTAAAGACTCGTCGCTGCTCTGACGTAGCGGTCAACGTTTTGGTGGAGTCTTAGATCGGCTCGAAACTCCTCAGTGTTGATTACGCTGTATAATAACACCAGTTCTGGGTAAACCAGTAGGTATTTGGTACCTTCAACCTCTCTGAGTTCGAGAAACCCGCTGTAGCAGAAGTACCTGCTGGCGCTGTGGAGCGTGTCATCAAAGGGAACGACCGTTTCTCGAACGAGCCTATCAAACAGGTCTATCTCCTCAGGGGTAAGGCCTAGAAAACAGTTTCTGAAGTGGCGAAGGTCCAGGAGTTTGGCTTGCAGGTTCTCGACAAGCTTCGTTTTGCAGGTTGTGGGCTGTGTTTGAATGCTGTGCATTTCTGCCATTTCTCTCAGCCTGCATTCACGTTGTGCTGTCAGAAACTCCTTCAGCGTGGCCTTCTCTGCGCTAGATCGTAGCAGTTCTAAAGTATGGTTTAGCATCTCATCCGCCTCGCTTTGCTGGCTGCTCGTCTACAGCATATCTCGTTCAACTAACAAATTCTGATCACGCTCGAAAAACCCTCCAAGTTAGCCTAAGATGCCGGGGTGGAGCGTATGTTTTTGACAGCTGAAGGCCTGTGGAATGTGAAATGTAAGGGCTTTTGTCATGTACATATAAGTGACGACGGCGAAAGAAGGTTTGTCGATGCAAGACAGGGACAAGCTCGCCGAAAAAGGGTTTAGCACAGACAGCAGTCGAGCAAAAAGCGCAGTCCTGACCGAAGAAGGGGTTCGAGAGGCAAAAAAGCTGCTGGAGCCGATGAACTGAACGCAGCAGCAGGACGAAAACTTCCACCAAACATAACCGAAAACCAAAAAGCGAGTAAGCGAAAAAAGAGCTAGAAGGCGGAAAACCTTCTAGCTCCGTTTTTTAGTCTATGATAGGCAGCTTTTCTGTGAAGTTACCTTTGAGGAAGTCGTAGGTGATATCGTAGAGTTCCCTGTCCTGCGGGAAGGAACTAAGCGCTGCATTTGCAAGGAGGCTTGTCTCCTGATAGAACGCCTTCAGAACCCCTGAAGCATAGCCGTAGGAGTTGGCAGCTCTGAGGTAGTCGAGGTAGCGTTCCCTGCCTTCAGGAGTGAAGACAGTGCTATCTGCTTCGATTTCCATACCCAAACCGTACTTCCGTGCTTCGCTTGCAGCGGTAATCAGTCTGGTCCTGGAGATGTCGTGGTCGAACATGTAGTTCGGCTGCAGCATAACAGCATCGAATCCGAGATCCTTCCACTGGGAGTATCCAGGAGCCTTGTACCAGGGGATCCAGTAGAACTTCAAGCCGTGTTCGCGCACCATCTTGCCAACCTCAGGCAGGTACCGTCTGTCGATGCCTGTAGTATCGATGCTTTCGGCATTCCAGTAGAGGCCGATAAGGCGGAGGTTCTCAAAACCGGCTTTTTCCCATCTGTCCAGCACTTCATTGATATACCACTCTACAACCGAGAGTCTGCCTTTGGCGGCGGCTTGGACGTTACCGCTGAGAACGGGCTGTACGCCGTTGATCTCGCCAAATGGAGTGTTGGGGTTTTCGTTGGGGTAGGGAATCATGATGATGACATTTGCCTTGTAGTCGGGATCGCCTAGGAGGTACTTATTGTTTCCAACAGCCCGCTCAAAGGCCCAAAGGCCGCTCTTGTCGTTTGCAAACAGCCTGTCCAGCCACCACTCGTAGTCGGAACGAACAGCATAGGGACTTCCCTGGAAGTTGCGTCCACCGGGCGCGCTTAGACCTAAGAAGAGGAACGTATCGAAGAACCAGTCCAGAGGTTGGTACGATTCGGAGATATAGGTTACATAGGGCAGAGCGTCCACTGTGATCCAGTTCTTGCCGCTTGCCTGCTCGTAGATGAGCACGATGTTTTCCGGCTCATTTTCGCCTTCCTGCACCGGATGCATCTGGCCATCTGCCACTTCTACAGGAAGGCCATAGCCTAGTTCCGCTCTCCTGCGGAGCTCTGGGTCCTGGATCTCGAAGGCTTCAACTTTCCAGTCTTCAAAGCGCAGGCGGGCAAGTTCGGCTCTAAGGGTGATGTGACCGTAGGGGTACATGTTCAGCGGATCTTTGGCGCTGATGATCTTTCTTCCGTTGAGAAAGACCGCAAACTCGTTACCCTCGGCTTTGAGGGTCACCTCGGCAGTTTCGCCCAGCTGGATGCCGCTGGTATAGGAGGCAAGCACAGTTCTATCGGTGTAAACGCCGTGATATCTATTGAGGCTGACGCCGGTTGGGGTAACGTTCAGCGAGTAGCAGTGATGACCGCCTAGCGAACGGAAGAATACGCTGAAACCGGCATACTGAGAGCCAAGCTCCAGGGGAGTAACTTTGAACGACATCTCGTAGTTTTCCCACAGGAGGCTTCCGGTGGATGCTTCGGCAAAAGACATCTGAGTGATCTCCAAAGTGCTGTCAGAGATCTTGGCGTATCCGGACTTAGTACGGAAGTTCCTGAAGCCCTCCTGCACAACGGCAGGCTCGGTTGCCAAAGCGGGTGCGACTAGTGCTAAAACCAAAAGTAATACAACGATCAATGCAGTTCACATCCTTTTCTAAAAAAAATCATGTTTTTGTGCAGCAGCTTTCTTTGCATCGTAGGCGACTTGGGTTAGAGGACATGTTTTGCGATGATGCGGTCGAGTTTTCTAATATCCACTTTCCTGTTCAGGTTCAGTTTAAAACGGCCAACCCTGGTCCACAGCTCCAGTTCGGAGTTCAAATCGATGATTCCGCCATTTTCCGACGAGTACATCACTATGGACTTGAAGGGAATGGTGTAGATTTCAACTTTTTTGCCGGTGATTCCTTGTCTGTCGGCAACCATGATGCGTTTGTTGGTAATCACCGCAACGTCCCTGATTGTCTTGTAGCAGGCTTCTACCACTTCGCCCTCAAGAAGTACCTCTTCCACTTCTTTGGGAACGCTGGTTTCCTGCAGAAATGTCCACTCCATAATCTGTCCTAAATCGGCCATTTCGGACCCTCCCTGCTTTGAGTTTTCGGTGGCCAACCCAGTACTTGAAAAGCCGACAACGCTACAAATATAAGATATTGGCTCTTCACTCAAGAAAAACCTGTTCGTTCCTGTAAGTTTGCCATTTTTCCCTCAGGTTTTTTTGGAGATGTTGCAGAA
>LFSI01000086.1:37802-70162 GCA_001512545.1 Clostridia bacterium DTU065
AGCAGAAATGCTGTTTTAAAAACATCAACAGGGGGTTAAAACTGTGAGAAAGGGTAGTTCGATAGTTTTCTTGTTGGTGATCTTTTTACTGTGCTCGTTGCTCTCTTCGGCAGTACAGCTCAGGGCTTGGATGGTTGGCATCAGCAATGAGCAGGCCAAAATCATCCAGGACATCCTGGAAGAGGACTTCACGCCCAAAACAGGGATCGAAGTCCTGATCGATCCACTTCCCTGGGCAGATTCCGACCGCAGAATGATGCTGGCAGCTGCATCGGGAGATGCTCCTGATATCGCTCTCATGAGCGGCCTTTTAGCCGCGGAACTTGGCATCCGTGGTGCTATGGTCGACCTGAAGCTGGAGTTCGGCGACGACTTTGCCAGCCACATCCAAGATTCGTTCCCCAATGCCTTTAGAACCTATGAGTTCCAGGGGGCGGTTTTTGGCGTGCCTTTCCAGATGGCAGTCTCTGCCATGTTCTACCGCATCGACGTTCTTCAGGAGATGGGCCTTGAAAAACCCGAAACCTGGGACGATGTGCGGACGATGATTCCCAAACTCCAGTCCAATCAGATGAATTTTGCCCTGGCTTACGGCATCGACGCCGAGTCGTTCAGGGATTTCCAGATGTTCCTCTGGCAAAACGGTGGTGAGATGTACACAGACGACCGCACTCAATCTGGGTGGGATACTCCAGAGGCCATCAAAGCGTTTACCGAGTATACCGAGCTTTACACCAAATATAAGATTCCGCAGGTGCCCCAGCACTTTGAAGCCTTCCGGCGGGGTGAGCTGCCGGTGACGTGCGCACCGCACTGGACCTATGCCAACTACACCATCGGCCTTCCCGAACTCGAAGGAAAGTACACGATCTCTGTGGTGCCCGGTACAAGGAGGGGTAACACGATCAACCGTACCAACTGGGCGGCAGGAACGCCTCTGGCCATGTTCAAAGCCACCAAACACAAGGCAGAGGCTTGGACTCTGATGAAGTTCCTTACCAGTGCCGAGTTCCAGAAGAGGTACACGGCGATGATCACCGAGCGCATTCCCGGAGTCTTCTACTTCCCGTCTACAAGGAGTGCGTACTCGGCTATGCCCGTTCCCCAAGAACACAGAGAGGTTCTGCTCCAGATCGCAGAGCTTTCCACCACACCTCCGTTTGCCATCGCTTCGGAGAACGTGGTAAACAGGCACATTCAGTTTGCCATCAACGAAGTGGTTGTTCAGGGAATGGAGCCTGAGGACTCCCTCCTGAGAGCAGCAGCGCAGATGAACAGCGATCTCAAAGTCAAGATCGCCGAGTACAACCGCTTCATCAAGCAGTATACAGGGAAATAACCGGGTCTCAAGTTATAAATCTTGAAAACGGGTCTTCCCAAAAGGGTGTGTCAAACCACACCCTTTTGCTTTGCCGAAAAATTCGAACCTCCAAAAGGAGAGGAAAAACTCGGGAAGAAATCTACCTTAACCAAGCAAGATTTCTACACGGAGAATCGTTTGCCAGCCAGTAGATTCGGCGATGTACGGAGGTAGGTATATGAAAAAACTAGATGTTAGTTGGGATCGCGGCGTTTACGACCGCACTGGTTACCTGTTTTCTTTTGCCAAGTCGCTTGGTCTTGCGGTCAAATGCAGTCCATATGCAGAGTTTGCAGAAGACATCATTGCAACCAGCGGATTTGCCTTCAGGATGTGGGCAGCTGAGGATCTCTGCCCAAGTGCCACGAGCATCTGGGACTTCGACGGGCAGAAACCTTGGGTAGAAAACGGCGGTCTCCAGTGCGGTTATGTAGGAAGATACTGGAACATGGATCAGGTGGAAGAAGAGAAGCGCCTTGCAGCTTTAGAAATCATTAAAGAATCCATAGATAGAGGCATTCCGGCTGTTGCTTGGGATCTGGGCGTTCCCGAATGGGGAGCTGTCATCGGGTACGACGATGACTGGCAAAAGCTGACAGTCCTTTCGGTGACTGGAAGAGAGGAAGAAATGTCATACGACCAGCTCGGAAAGGGAGAGATCCCCATCCTCTCGGTGCTCACAGTTAAAGGAAGATCGACAAAAAGCCCTGAGCACATTTTGAAAGACACTCTGAGGCTTGCAGCGTTCCACTTAAACGGCATGGAGTGGTGCTCAAATGCAAGCGGCCTCAGCGCGTATCCGGTGATTGTCAAAAACCTCCGAGAAAGTTTCAATCCCGAGCGATCTTGGAACATCGAGTACTATTTAGGCACCTACGGAGGGTTGAAGTACTTCGCCCACAGGTACTTTGCTAAAATGAATCTGATGGAGCTAGCAAGGCTCTACGAAAACGTTTACCTCCTCTGGCAGCAGGCATTCGATCTCAAGCAAAAAGAAGATCTAAACAACGTTAAAGTACGGAGCAAAATCGCCGAGCTTTTGGAAGACGCGTACGAAAACGAGAGAAAGGCGCTTGAGGTAATATCAGGACTTACCAGCTAGTTCCACACAGCGCCGAAGCAGTGATGCGGTAGGGGAGTCAAGCTATTCGGTGTTCTGATGATTTTGAAGATGCAGGTACAAGCCCAAAAGATAGGAGTAAATGCCATGAAAAAGCTCATTATGATAAACGGCACCATGGGAGTGGGAAAGACCTCTGTATCTACAGAGCTTCTAAAGATGCTCACTCCCGGGGTCTACTTGGACGGAGACTGGTGCTGGTACATGCATCCCTTCGAGGTCACGGAGGAGACCAAGAAAATGGTACTTGACAACATCACCTATCTCCTCAGGAATTTCCTCAGCTGTTCCCAGTACAGCTACGTGATTTTTTCTTGGGTGATGCACGAGGAAAGCATCTTGGACTGGATTGTCGATGGCCTTACAGGCCTGGAGTTTGAACTCCACAAGTTCTCCCTAGTCTGTACGGAAAGCGCGCTGACAGAAAGACTGCAGAAGGACATTGCCTCTGGAAGGCGTGAAGGGGATATCATCGAACGCAGCGTTGCCCGGCTCCCCCTGTACAGGCAGATGAACACGATTAAGATCGATGTTAGCTCCATCTCCGCGGTCGAAGCGGCCGAGATGATCAAAGAAGCAGTAGAGAAGTGATGTAGCAAGATGAACAGCAAATCAAGTATGAGAGATGCAGGAGGTTGGATTTCCATGACGGTTGTTGCCGAGGGCACGAAAACCAAGATCCGGAGTTTACGCTCCGCTGTTTGCTAGGTGGTGGAATGACGGGCGGCTCATGGCGGCTGTGGGTTTCAGGAAGGGGCTTGGAGTGACCGAGGAAAAGCTTTACGAAGACTTTAAAAAGGAAATTGACGATGAAAACCCCTACCGCGAGCGGAGGAGGTATGTCGTCCTGGACCGAGAAACTGAAGCGCCCATAGGCGAGCTCTCTTACGGCGAACTGGATACGGAAGTCGGAAAATGCCGCGTGGGCATCAAGATCTGCGAGATTTCTGCTCAGGGCAGAGGGTTTGGGAAGGACGCGCTGCTTGCGTTTATGCGCTACCTCTTTGACCGCTTTGGCCTCCAAAAAATAGAGATCGACACCTTGAAGGACAACGTCAGAGCTGAGGCCTTATACCGGAAGGTTGGGTTTTACGAGGTGAAGACCGAACAGAACTTCTGGCAGGATCCGGACGGCATCTGGCACGATCTCGTTTTCATGGAGATCTCGAGATCGGAGTTTTTCTCAGCCCACAGCACGTCGCTTCTGGAGGCGCAGAGCTAGTTTTTTACGCTACTTTGTAACAAACTCGCTTGTTTGCCTGTGCTGCGGTTCGGTACTAACCGGGAAACCGCAGTTTGTTCGTTTGCGTCGAGTGGCTTAAGTAGAGCTACTGATGAAAAGCCAAAAAATATTGTGGTGCACCTTGTGGAAAAAAGGATTTAGGAGACGAAAATAGAACATATGTTCGCAAGAGAGTAAGTCGAAAGGAGACGGCTGAAGTATGAACATCGAGATACGGAAACTTGCGCCAGAACATGCAGAAGACTACGTTAGGTTCTTCGACACGACGCCTCACGACGACTGTGTTGATGAACACAAATGCTACTGCGTATGCTGGTGCAGCGACGATTGCGAGGGCAGGGACTACTCCACAGTTCAGAAGAGAAGAGAGTATGCTTTGCGCTATGTAAAAGACGGGAGCATCCAAGGTTACCTCGCATACTACGACGGGAAAATCGTCGGTTGGTGCAACGCCAACACAAAATCAGACTGCCTAAAGTGCGTCAGCTGGCGCAGGATGATGGGTTACGTCCCTTTGGACGATGTATCTGCAGGGCTGAAGGTTAAATCCATCTTCTGCTTCGTGATCGCTCCGGAAATGAGAAGAAAGGGTATTGCAACGCTTCTTCTGGAACGGGTATGTCAAGATGCAGCTGAGGAAGGATTTGATCTTGTGGAAGCCTATCCTTACAAAAGCTCCAGCTGGCAGTCATCGGATTTTGGCGGTTACCTTGAGATGTACCAGAAAAAAGGCTTTAGCGTCTGTGCAGAAACAGATCAAGGAGTTGTAGTGAGAAAGTCGCTGAGGTAGTTCGTTGATAGACTGGTCGAGTAGAGAGAACGACAGGTGAAGAAATGATAGAAAGAGCAGTACAGTTTTCGGATCAAGGTGCTTTCACTAGTAGATGATCGGAGACCTAGACGCTGTCGCAACAGACATGAAGTCGGTGACGTCTTTTACTGCGAGTACGATTGTCCGGGTGGATTCTGTTCGAAATCCATGTTCAAAGCATTCCCGCTAGTGGAAGCAGTCCGCGCAGGAGGCGATCTGTCAAATCTCCTTTCAGGTACAGAAAAGCACAAAGGAACCTTCAGCTGTTCTGACAACGTGGTAACTTTCAGCTAGAGGCTATTTAAAACTACTAGATTTGGCATGAATGAGAGTTTCACCGGTTCTTGGTGTATCTTTCCTTAAACGTTGGCTTGAAAAGGGTTGCTTGGAACGCGCTTAAGGCCTCGATGAGCCGGGCTGCAAGTCAGACTTACAAGCTCTGATGGGGTGACATTTCAGCCTGACGGTTATGCTTCGATGGTGCCGCGGAAAAAATGAAAATTATAAGGTGCGTGACGCTGATGAACGTCGAACTGATTACCAAAGCAGAGGCGATTGCCAGAAATGCGGAAGTCGCTTCAATTGCCAATGTCGACGACAAAGGATATCCGAGAGTCTCGACGATCTCAAACCTCAAGACCGATGGTTTGAGAAAGGTGTGGTTTGCCACCGGCCTTGGATCTAGTAAGGTGAAGTTTTTTAGAAAGGACAGTAAGGCGAGTGTTTGCTACCGCGACGGCGGAAACAACGTCACGCTTGTCGGCGACGTTGAGATCATCACTTCTCCTGAACTTAAAGAACAACTGTGGCAGGATTGGTTCATCGACCATTTCCCAGGCGGCGTTCAGGACCCGAACTACTGCATTTTGCAGTTCACCACCAAAGAAGTCTTTCTATGGGTAGATAACCAATACGAGGAGCTGCTGTTTCAGTAGGGAGAAGGTTCCTTAATTGCTCGTGTCCGTGAAGTTGTGCGATGGGCGGACGGTCACTTGAGGTTAGAGAGGCTAGGGCCAACAAGTGAGGTGTAGTATGAGCGATATTGTACGCGAGTGGTATGAGGATGCCGAAAACATCGATGAGATGCTTGACTGGAACAAACGAAAACTGAAAAAGTGGGAAGAAAAAGTCGTCTCCTTGTTGCCTGAGGGAGCGCAGATCCTCGATGTGGGCTGCGGTATGGGGAGAGAGGCTTTTGCTTTAACCGACATGGGTTTTTCGATAGTGGGGATTGATATTTCAGAGGCAGCCGTCGAGCAGGTTTCGAAGTTGGCATTGCAAAAAGGCTACCATATCCCGTTTTTTCATTACGATGGGCATCACTTGCCGTTTCAAGACGAAGCCTTTGACGTGGTGATTATCTGGGCGCAAACCTTCGGGTTGCTTTACGGAGATAGCTACAAAAGCAGTTTCCTTAAGGAATGCAAGCGCGTTTTAAAAGAGAACGGGTTGATCAGTTTTTCCGGACACGACTATGAGTACCTAAAGGATCATTACCGCGCTCAGTTGGTAGAAAGACGGTTTTACCCATATCCTGGAGCCGAAATCTATTGGGAAGCGTTTCTCCCTCAAGAACTCTCGAAACATGCAGAAGAGGCCGGTTTTTCGGTTGTTCTCTGCGAACGGGGAGAGATTTACAAACGCGAAGACGGGGTTGTACTGCACTGTTTGGCAAGAAAATAAACGTCCTTTTGATGTTGAGGAGAAGGAGGGGGTGGCTAATGCCCAGACTGTCCGAACTTCCGAACATCGGACCCGAACTGGAAAAGCAGCTTATGGCTGTTGGCATCAATACACCTGAAGAACTGAGAGAAGTTGGCAGCTGTGAAGCTTGGCTGCGTATTCTAAGGCAAGACCCGTCTGCCTGTATGATGCGGTTGTCAGCGCTAGAAGGCGCAATTCAGGGCGTTAGGTGGCACCATTTGGATGCGCCAACCAAAGCCTCGCTCAAGGAGTTCTACTACAAGCACAAAAGTACGAAGTAGCAGAGAAAAGCGGAGAAGTCACTATCATATCAGCTCTCCTCGTGGTTGTTGACATTTTTAGGAAGCTTTTTGCTCGTGCATAGGTAAAAAAAGGTGGGCGTGATTTTGGTCACGTCCACCTTTTTCTTAAACAACCGAAAACCGTCTCGGAAACCTTGACGTCTACTTCTTAAACCCTAAGAGAAGCCCGCCTATGTCAGTCTGCTCTTCGATGAGGAACAGTTTTGAGCCGTCGCGGGTTACGGCGATGCCTCCGATGTTGGAAACAATGCCGAACTCAGAACGGGATATTTCACTGACTTTGCCGTCTTCGTAGATGGAAACAGCTACATAGGGATCGTTGTAGTGAGCCACATAGATCTTTCCTGAATCATCCACTGCCACTGCAAATCCGCCTGAAGCCAGCGTGGCCAGACGCGTAACCTTGCCGGTTTCAACGTCCACTTTGAACAGAGTGGAAGAGGAGTTATCTACGGCGTAGATATACCCGTCTTTCAGGAAACCGAGGCGTACAAATCCTACATCGGCCCAGCCTCTGCTGCCCCACTTGGTGTCGAGATTGCCGTTCTTGTCGATTTTGTAGACACCACCTGATCCCTTGCGGTCAAACGCATAGAGGTTGCCATGACTGTCTGTTACTACACCTTCGCAGTTTTCGATGCCAAAGCCGTCGATGTAGTATGTGTCAATATGGAATAACTCAGAGTCGAAGTGATAGATCTCCAGCGCACCGGTGGCGGGAACGAAAACGTCCCCACGCTCATCGACCCAGCCGCCTTTGGCCCACGCTGCAGAGTTGTAGTTCGTAAGAAGCACATCAGCGATGACATCCCCGGTTCTGGCATCGAACGCCACCATCTTCCGGTCGAGAATGGCGCCTACATAGATGGTTTTTTCATCGGGGCTGAGTGTGGCGCCTCTTGCCGTTTGTCCTACGATGACCTCAAGGAAGTTCTCCCACGCACAAGCGGGAAGGACCAACACCGTTAAAAGAACCAACAGCGAAACGACTCTTTTCATACGAGGACCTCCTCCTCAGTGTTGTGCTGATTTAGTGTTCGCGGGTATTTTGCCTAATCCTTGCAACAAAGGCAACTTTTTTTGAAAAATATCTGCCAATAGAGAAAATAGACGCAGACGGAGAAAAGTCACTTCGGCTGGTGCTTCACCGCAAGCAAAAATCCCCTTCAGACCACCTAAGCGATGTGAAGGGGAAGTGTTTTGCTCGAAGAATTAATGCACTTTTTTGCGGAAAAATACTTTTTCCGATATGAAGGCGGACCAAGCCCCGACTAAAGACAGAAGCACCCAAGAAAGGGTAAGGGGGCTCCAGCCAAAGCTGGAGATAACAGCGCCAAAGCCTGCACTAGCCAGAGCTGATGCTGCATAGGCGCTGAAATTGAGGAGCCCGGTTACTGCAGACATCCGTCCGGTATCTTTGAACCTCAGGCAGTAGGAAGCAAAGATCAAGTTGCAAGCGCTGGACATGGCGCCACAGGCAACAAACAGCATGAAGACGACCAGCAGTGCACTCAGCTTGCTGAAGAGAATGGCTAGGGTAAATGCAGCAGTAGATGCTCCGAACAAGATGCCGATGGTCCTGAACTCGTTTCCCCGGAGCTTTTTCAGGATCACGAGCCCCAGAAAGGTCCCTGCAAGGTTTACCAGGGGAAGCCCTCCGGAGATGCTTGCAGAAAGTGCAGGAGAAAAGCCGAGTCTCTCTGACAGAAACGTCGGGATCCAAAAGGCTACCGCATTTCTGATAATGCCGTTTACCATGGAAACCAAAAGCATGGGAAGAAAGGCTTTTCTTACCAGCTCTGCTGCGAGCTCTTTTGTGAACCAGATCGCAGAGTCGTCTTTCCTGGAAGTGATGGCATTTTGCTTTTCCAGGTAGGTGAGGATTACATACCAAATCAGTGCTGTTGCGGTAAGAACCACTGCAGAGGCCAGAAAGGCGATGCGAAACGACCCTCTAGATGCTCCGTAGGCTGCGGTCATGTAGGCAGAAGAGGTGCCGAGGATCGAAGCTACGTTCAAAGAGGTGAGTATAGCAGTACCCACTTCTGTGCTGGTGTTTTCTGCGATTACCTTGGAAAGAGGTCCCCACAGCATGGAAAGGAGTAAGCCGCAAAAAGCCCAAAGGAGAACTCCAAGAGACGTGCTTTCTAGAGGGGAAAAGAGTGCAAGAAGGATGCCGGTAAAAAACAGCCCGAACGGTACCATGTGTTTGGCTCCGATCCTGTCTCCCAGGACACCGTTAACAAGTTGGCCGGCGCCATAGGTGAGGAAGAATGCAGAACCCATGGTTCCAAGATCGCCTCTTGTAAAGTGCGTCTCGGCGATCATCTGGGGCATGATGGCGCTGAGGATGCTCCTTCCGGCGTAGCATGACGTATAGGCTAAAAAGCAGCTTGTGGCAAGGAGCCAGGTGTTAAGACCTACCTTGCCTTTTTTAAGGTGCCTGTTCATAGGAGAATCGGCTGGCTCCAGGAGACGCTGCCGGAGAAGTCTTCTGCAGATACCTTTACGAACTTAGTTCCTTCGGGGAGCTGGTATTCTGCGTAAGTGATAGGGGAGTCTTTGGTTCCCTGAAACGACTTAGTTCCGTATCCGCCGAATATGATGGGATGGGATTTGATCCCCGCAAAAAAGCACACGCTTCTGGTGGGAGTGCACCAGAGCTTGACTAAGCCGTCTTCAACAAGAAAATCCAGGATCTCCGGTGCCGCTTCGCCTTCCCGGGCAGCGGAGGAGTAGAAGCTTCCCTTGGAGATCGCATCCAGAATGCCCTTATGGGAGAAGTCACAGGTCTTTACGGTGATGTATCCGCCGCAGTAGTCGCTAGAGGCGGTGGCTCCGTGGGCATCGTCTNNGGTGCCAGAGGACGTGGTCGTAGAAAACCTCCGCAAAGCCGCACCGCCACTCAACCTGGCAGCCGTGGTTGTAGATTTCCATGCCGACGATGTTCTTGAGATCCACAATGTCCCCAATTTCGTCTCTAGACCAGTGGGGATGGCAGTAGATCACCATGTTGTTGTATTCCCGCAGATAGTCTACAAGCTCTTGGGTTGTTAGTCCGTTGCAGAAGTGTTGATCCAGCTTGTGGCCGTTTGCAAACTTCATGGTTTTCGGGTCTGCAAAGGCCACTACGTGGTGAATACCCGATCCGCCTTTGGAAGTGTGGGCTTCCACAGCAGGAATGGAAAGGAAGTTCTCTTCTTCTGCTTCTGGATAGTAGCTAAAAACGTTGTGGTCGGAGATGCCCAGGAAGCTGTAGCCGTTTTTCTTGTAGCGATCGATGGTCTCAAGAGGGGAGAGTTTTCCGTCTGAGACCGTTGTGTGGGTGTGGAGATTGCCTTTGTAGAAGCTACCTTCTCTAAAAAGCGAGTACTTTTTCACCGTCAGCACTCCTTTTCATGTTGTGGTGTTTAGCAGGTTGACTTTTCAAAACCAGACACCGGATTGAAAAAAAAAGAGATGGTGAGGTAAAAGGAATTTGCAGGAATCCCTAATCTCTGCACAGCTTTGGGGACCCAATTGCAAAGGACACAAGAGGGGCTTTAGGCAGAACTTGGAAGTCTACAGAGGAGGCCGCAGAGGCTGAACCAAAAAGGTGCGGCGTGAAGATATCCCTTTACCTCACATCTCTTATTTAAGAAGCTGAAATGGCCTCGTACTAAAATTGATTATAGCATAAAGGCATGCCTTTGCAATAAGCAGCAGCAAAGGGCCGTGCTTTTTTCCATTCAAAAAACCCCTGTGCAGCTTCACAGGGGCTTTCGTTCTAATGGGCCTTTACTTCGGTCCAGATGCGATCGTATTCTTTTAAGGTTGCACCGAGATTGACGAACACTTCGGCGTTCACCAAATCTTCATCTGTAGGATAGAAGTCGGGGTCATCGGTGATCTCTTTAGGCAGCTGGTCTTTGGCTGCAAGATGCGGTGTAGCGTAACCGATGTGGTCCACATTTCTGAAGGCGATGTCCGGACGGTTCAAGAAGTCGATGAACTTGTGGGCAGCATCGATGTTCTTTGCACCTTTCGGAATAGCCACTACGTCAAACCAGAGGTTGGTGCCGGTTCTCGGGAAGGTGTAGGCAAGGTCGGGGTTTTCTTCGATGGCATATGCCGCATCGCCAGACCAAACCACTGCCAGTGCCGCTTCCCCAGAAACCATTTTATCCTTACCTTCGTCCACAACGTAGGCAAGCACCAAAGGTTTCTGCTCCTTCAGGATCTCTCCTGCAGCAACAAGCTCATCTGGATTGAGCGTGTTGATGGAGTAGCCCAATTTGAGCAGGGCAACACCGATGGAGTCCCGCTGACTGTCGAGCATCAGAATCTGTTTGGCGTATTTGGGATTCCAGAGGATATCCCAGCTGTCCACTGGATCATCAACTAGGTTGGTGTTGTAGAGGATGCCAAGTGTCCCCCACATGTAGGGGAGGGAGTACTCGTTGTTTGGATCGTAATCTGCACCTAAAAACCGTGGATCGATATACTTGGAATTGGGTATCTTCTCCAGGTCGAGCTTTTCTAACATACCCTCTTCCCGCATTCTGGTGAGCATGTAGTCAGAAGGGAAAATGACGTCGTAGGTGCTACCACCGGACTTGATCTTCACGTACATATCTTCGTTTGTGGCGTAAGTGTCGTAAACGACCCTAATGCCGTACTCTTCTTCAAAGTCTTTGAGGATGCTTTCGTCGATGTAGTCGCCCCAGTTGTAGACGTACAACGTAGGTTTCTTGCTCCTACAGCCAGTCAGGACCAAACTGAGGATCATTACGGTCAGGAGAAGGACTCCCAATGCGCGCTTTTGAACCATTTTTCCCATCCTTTCCCTTTTTTTCTTCCCGTTCTTGACGCACGTTCACAATAACCAGGAGCACCAGAACCAGGAGAAACATTAGCGTAGAAAGTGCGTTGATCTTGGGGTTAATTCCCCTTCGTGCCATGGAGTAGGCGGTGATAGAAAGGGTGGATACCCCAGATCCCGTTGTAAAGAAGCTGATGACAAAGTCGTCTATAGATAGTGTAAAGGCCAAAAGGAAACCGGTAATGATTCCGGGCATAATCTCCGGAATGATCACCTTCCAGAAGGCCTGGTTGGGCGTTGCTCCGAGATCCAGCGCTGCTTCGTAGAGGTGCTTGTTCAGCTGCCTGAGCTTAGGTAGAACCGAGAGAACAACGTAGGGAATGTTGAAGGTAATGTGTGCTAAAAGCAGCGTCACAAAACCCAGCTGAATCTTGGCAAAGACAAAGAGAATCATCAGAGAAATACCGGTTACAATATCGGGGTTCAGTACGGGGATGTAGGTGAGGTTCATGGTCAGCTTTTTCTTAAAGCCCTTGGCGTTGTAGATACCGAGGGCTGCCAGCGTACCAATGACCGTTGCAACGAACGAGGCGATAACCGCAATCAGGATCGTGTAGTACAGAGAACTCATGATAGCCCGATCTTGGAACAGTTCCACGTACCACCTCAGAGTGAAGCCTCCCCAGGTGCCCCGAGATCTCGAATCGTTAAAGGAGTAAACCATGAGAACTAAGATCGGCACGTACAAAAACGCAAAAATCAAGTAGACGTAGCATTTCTTCAGAAACTTTACCATAGCGTTTTCTCCTTGTCGGCGTCTTCAAAGAAAGACATGATGCCCATGCTAAGCAGGATAAACACGATCATGATTACTGAGATTGCCGATCCGAAGCCCCAGTCGCCAACCACAAGGAACTGCTGCTCGATGAGGTTGCCGATGAGGGTAAACTGACCGCCGCCAAGGAGCCTCGAGATGATGAAGGTAGTGAGAGCTGGCATGAACACCATTGTGACTCCCGAGACTATTCCGGGAACGCTCAGCGGCAGGATTACTTTAGTAAACACACCGACGGGGTTTGCTCCGAGGTCGTGAGCGGCTTCAATAACCCCTTTGTCGATTTTGCGAAGCACTGAATATATAGGTAGAACCATAAACGGCAGGAAGTTGTAGACCATGCCTAGGACAACAGCAGCGTTGGTGTAGAGGATGTTTACACTCGGCAGCTTCAGCCAGCTGAGGGCGATGTTGAGGATGCCGTTTCGTTCCAAAATAGCTAGCCAAGCATAGGTGCGGAGAAGGAAGTTCATCCACATCGGCACCACAAAAAGGAGCATCAAAACATCCCTGCGGGAGAAGGTGTTTCCCGCCATAATCATGGCCACCGGATACCCCAAAACCAGGCAGATCAGCGTGCTTACCAGTGCAAGGCCTAGTGAGCGCAGGATGACCTTGAGATAGACGGGCTCAAAAAACCTCTTAAAGTTGTCGAGGGAAAGCTTGTAGCCTTCAGGAGTTGAGACAGTGAAGGCGTAGAACAGCACCAGTATCAGCGGGATGACGATGAACATGATCATCCAAATCAGGTAGGGGAGAAAGGTGGCTTTTTTCATGAAGCATTCTCCTTCTTCATGATGTGGATGTCGAAAGGAGCAAAAGACAGCCCTACCGTGGTGCCTACAGGTTCTTTAAGGGTGCTGTGAACCAGCCAGTTGATTCCGTCGTGGCCTTCTATGATCATCTCGTAGTGGACGCCGAGGAAGGTCACTGAACGCACTACACCTGTGAGCTTTGCATCGTCTGCAGGTGTGAGAACGATGTCTTCAGGGCGAATCACCACATCGACGTTTTCGTCCCTACCAAAACCCTTGTCCACGCATTCAAACAGGCGGCCGGAGATCTCTACTAGGCAGTCGTCCCTCATGATGCCATCTACAATGTTGCTTTCGCCAATAAAATCAGCAACGAAAGCGTTCTTCGGTTCGTTGTAGATCATCTCGGGAGTCCCGATCTGCTGGATCTTACCGTCTTTCATTACCACAACGGTGTCGGACATGGAGAGGGCTTCCTCCTGGTCGTGGGTGACGAAAACGAAGGTGATACCCAGCTGTTTCTGCATGTTTTTCAGTTCCTGCTGCATCTCTCTGCGCAGTTTGAGATCGAGAGCTGCAAGAGGCTCATCGAGAAGCAGGAGATCCGGTTCGTTGACTAGAGCTCTGGCGATGGCAACGCGCTGCTGTTGACCGCCACTTAAAGAGTCCACGTCTCTTTTTTCATAACCTTCAAGATTAACTAGCTGCAGCATCTTGGTGATTTTCTGTTTGATCACGTTTTCCGGCATCTTCTTGATGCGAAGGCCAAAGGCAATGTTTTCGTAGACGTTGAGATGGGAAAACAGCGCATACCTCTGGAAAATGGTGTTAACCTGTCTTTTATATGAGGGAACGTTACTGATATCCTCACCATTAAACCATATGGTTCCGGACGTCGGTTCCTCAAAGCCTCCGATTAAACGCAAAGTGGTGGTTTTTCCACAACCACTTGGTCCGAGAAGCGTTACAAATTCGTTTTTACGAATATACAAGTCGATTTCTGCAAGTGCTACGGTGTCGTCAAATACTTTGGAAACACCTTGAAGCTGAACTAAGTTTTCAGCCATGATCGTTCCCCCTTTCTTAATATTAGAAGCTAGGCGGTGTAGATATCCACAATACGCTAGCTGGTTTTTTACCTGGATTTGAGATGTAGTGACCCAACTTGGCAGTAAAATAGAAGGATTCACCAGTCCGGACTTTCAGCTGCTCGGAGCCGATGTGTAGGACAATTTGGCCTTTGAGAACGTAGCCGAACTCTTCGCCGTCATGGGGCTCGTCGAAAAGGGTCTCTCCACCGGGCTCGAGATGGACCATAATAGGCTCCATAGAATTCTTCTGAGCATTAGGGATGAGCCAGTGGATCTCGCTACCGAGCTCTTCGTTGACTTTGACGGAAACGTCGTTCTTAGAGAAGACTACTTTCTCCGGAAGTTCATCGTTGAAAAAACCCGAAAGGGTGCTACCGAGAGCTGCGAGGATATCCACAAGGGTTGCAATCGATGGAGAAGTGAGGTCCCTTTCTACTTGTGAAATGAACCCTTTTGTGAGCTCGCACCTATCTGCCAATTCTTCTTGGGTTAGGTTGTGCTGCATACGCAGGCGTCTGATTTTTTCACCAATTTTCATCAAAGGTCACCGCTTTGCGAGTATTTTACTACTAAACTTTGGGTTTACTATCACTAAACAAGAGTATTTTAGCGACTGCAAGAGAGAATGTCAATCCTAAAATGCATTTTTTTGCTATCCTTTTTTTGCTTGCAGATTGTAGATGGGGTAAATCTCATGGTTGCAACATTTACTCTCGTCACTTCCCCCATGAAAAAACTCTCGGTTTTCGTGTCTGGCGAAGGCTAAATCCGGCGACACTTGACATTTTACTGTCAAAAAAAGTTAAATGCGGAAAAACTGGAATAAGATGCATGAAAAAATCTCCAATAATAAGAACGCAACCCGTGGAAAAATGGCGGAAAAAGAGGAGTACTCTTGCGAGTACTCCGTTTTCTTAAGGTCCTGGACCCATCAAGCGGCTGAAGCTGTACCACCAAGACGAGCCTTCAGGTAAGACGTTTACGGTAATGTCAAGAGCGCTTCTGAGAAACACGTTAATAAACACGTTTACCGGTCCGCCGGTGCCGTTGAAAAATGGGGGAATGAAGGTATCCGTGTCTCCCTGAGAGGTACTTATGACCAGGCCTTGGGAACCGATGTCTGGATCTGTGAGGATTTGCAGGTGAATGCCTACTGGGAGATCTTCTTCAGTGAGAAGGTTCCACCTGATCCGGTTGAACTGGAGCCTTTGGTCAGGGGGAAGTACTATCAAGAGGGACTGCCTCAAGACCTCTTGTTCAGGGTCTACGGGAACTACTTCGGTGCCGCCTACCACTCCGGAAACTTGAATTCTTTCAAGTAATGGAAAGCCCACGTGTAGCTGTCACCTCCTCAAGATAGAGTATGAGGAGTTTAGAGCTTTGCTTTAGTGCTGGAGGAAGGAATGGTCAGGAGGGAGAGCGACCGTTTGAGCAGCACCTGAGGGGGGAAGTCAGGGAACAACTAGACTTGCCAGAAAGATCAACAGCGGTAATGGGAGATTGAAAAAACGCCAGAGCTAAATGCTCTGACGTTTAGGTTCAGTGTGATTACCAGCGGGCGCTGTCGCCTTGGAGCTGTTTCAAGAAGCGAGAGTACTCGACTTTCCTTCTATCCATTTCGCTGTTCATTTCAGCGGCAGCTTTCTTTGCTGCTTCTGCTGGGTCGGCACCTTGCTGGAGGCACGACTGGATAGCGAATTCAACGAATCTGTAGAGAACGCCCTGTGTTGGTGCGTACGGAACTGCTTGAGACTCGTCGACTTGAGCGTGAATGGTTCTGGCGATGTTCTGTGGGAGACCTTCAAGGTTGTACAGAGCTTCCATGGATGTAGGTACCATGAGGGAGCCAGGAACCTTTCTGATGATCTCGTCAACGAACATCTTCTGAATGTCAGCAGAGAGGAACCATTTGATAAAGTCCCATGCTTCCTGTCTGTCTTTGGTAGTTACAGGAATGGCCAGAGATGTTCCGCCGGTGAAAGTACCGTGGTTGATAACTCCGTCCGGTCTTCTGACACCTGGAATCAGGCCGGCTTCCCATTTGCCCTGGATTTCAGGAGCGCTGTTCAAAAGGTTGGTGTACATCCAGTAGCCGTCGATCATCATTACCAGTTCGCCCGATCTGAACTGAGTCAAACCAGTAACGGAAAGCGGCATGTTGTGCTTGGTGTAGAGCTCTACGTACTCAGTGAAGCCCCTGATGGATTCGGGCTTATCCAGTGCGGAAGTGAATCCGTCAATGTTAAAGAAGTTTCCGCCGTGCTGGGTGATGAGCGTGTAAGCTCCCCACAGACCTGAGTAGTCAGGGCTGCCGTAGTGGAATGCCATTTCGTGGCCGTTAGCATTGAGTTTTGGCCTCATGGCGTAGACGTCTTCCCAAAGAACCGGGATTTCCATACCATACTGAGCGAGGATATCGGTTCTGTACGCTGCGTTCATAACGCTGATGTTTTGCGGAATACCGAACCTGGTACCCATAAAGTGAAGCTGCTCAGTAATGGCAGGGAACAGTGTTGCTTCTAGTTCCTCAAACTCGCTGCCAAAGGCTTCTCTGAGGTCGACTAGGGAGCCTCTGACACCTAGCTCGACGCCAGCAGAGATGATGTCTGGAGCATCGTTGGAAATGATGGCCAGTGTGATTTTGTTACCATCTGCCCAACCAATAGGAGTGATGTCGACTTCGACACCTGTTTGTGGAGTGTAGTAAGTTAGGATCAAGTCTTCTGCTATTCTAGCAAATTCATTGGTCCAACCAACAATCCACATCTCCAGTACTTTAGCGCTACCGACTAAGGATAGTGCCAGGATTAGAACTAGGCTTAAGTAAAGTGTTTTCTTCATATTACCACCCCTTCTAACAAATAGATTTCGCACCGTTTCCCCGAAAACCTTTCGGTATAGAAAAATAGAGGCGGATTTTTACGTAAAAGAGCAGAAATCGAGGGCTAACTTGTGTTCATGGTCTGTAGAAGTCATTTTTTTGTAAAAATTGACAGCCTCCGTTCGGGAAAGACACGGAAGTGCTGTCATCGCCTAGTTTATAGCTGTACGACCAGATGGTCACAAAGGGATGGGCACTCGAAAGAGTGTTCGAGTCAGGAGTGCGTCAGTGGTGCACGAAGCAGAAGCGGTTTATGTAATGTAGGCAAAGAAGTCACAGAAAATTCGATGATTTGGCCGTGCATATTGGAACGCTAACCTATTTCGTTAATTTTGAGAAAGGTTCTATTAGTAAAAAACAGAAATATTTGTCATGTAAAATCATTTCTGTGAGAAAGACAAGGAAAAAAACTGATGGTCAAAAGCGAGTGGGGAGGTGCATTGTGTGAAAACTCATTATCCGAGAAGCAGAGAAGAGGCAGTAGTACGGTGCAGGGAATGGTTGAGTAAAGGAGCGGTTTTTGTCGATACTGAAACAACCGGTCTGAATAAAGACGACGAGATTATCGAGAATTGCATTGTGGATGCATATGGAGCGATTTTGCTCGACTCACTTGTAAAACCGACTAAGCCCATACCCCCTGAGGCCACCATGATCAACGGCATCACTAACAAAGACGTCATGCGGGCTCCTAAATGGCCGACCCTCTACGACAAAGTAAGAATCATTCTAGAGGGGCGCCTGGTTATCGCATACAATTCTGCGTTTGACCGCGTATGGTTTGTCAAACTAACGAGAAATACGGACTTGCCCAAATCAATGCTACCTGGCAGTGCGCCATGATCACCTATGCAGGTTTCCGCGGTGTTCCGACTTCTAAGAAAAACCGGTTCAAACACTTCAAACTAGGAGTTGCTGCACAGCAGATGGGAATTGGGATTGAAACCGAACTCCACCGTTCAAAGGCAGACTGCTTGCTTACATTGGAACTGGTAAAAGCCATGGCTAAAGCTGAGGCCAAAAAACTTGCTGCAGGTGGCGAAGACTGGACCACATGGGTTGCGTCCACTTCTAAGGACGACGTTTCACATCGAAAACCAACTAGGGACGCTTTCAACAGAAAAACACAACGAAAGAAGCCTGCAGGTTGCGGTGGGGTTGCAGCTACATTGTTTGTGCTGGTTTTGCTTGTTATGGTCGCTTTCATTGTCTGATTCAGAACTGGCAAAACTCTGGTTACAGCGCTCACGATGGAAACACAAATCGAACCCGCTAGATTGAGCTCAAGTCTCAACTCCTTTCGTTCGATTTAACTGTGTGGCAAATGACTATCCTTTTTGATCATCGGATTATGCTACAGATTACATAGCTGAACGGAGAGATTTCAGTGGAAAGCAGTACAAGCGTTGCAGAATGGAAAGTTGTTGTAGACGATTTAGAAATCGAGTTTGAGATCGACATACGGCTTTCGCAAAGCGACGAAAATTTTTCACCAAAGCTCCAAGAACAGATTAGCAAGGGAATCATGGAAGTCGACGAAGCACTAGACGAGAACTCACTACGGCTAAAGGAACTCAACGCTGAAATCGACAGACTTACTAACCATGCAGACGGTCTAGATTACGCTGTGGCAGTTGGAAGTGGGGTTTTAGCTGCCATCGTTGATTCGTTCTGGGTGGGAGAGTTTGATCTTACAAGGGGTAAAAACTGGGGAAGCGACCAAGTCAATTCTATGGTCTCGAAAGTTGCCCGGTTTCAAGGATATCAGGGGGACGATCTTTCCGGAGCGATTAAGTTTCTGGAAGAAAAGTTCAAGATTCCATCAGACGGAAACTTTGGTGATTTTGGTGGTGCATTGCTTCACCACCTGAATGATTTTGCCCACCATCCAACCTTGGTAGGCTTGTTCTTTTCTCTACTCACACAGTTCACCGGAAACGCTTACGGCACCAACGCCGGCGGAGTTTTTCAAGTCGTACCAGTTAAAGACAGGGCACTGATCGGCAGGAATCTCCCTGAGAAGATGTTTTTTGGCGTGACATCGTGGTTTTTTCACTTGGTGAGCGACATGGCAGGTTCAAGTGCATATGCAGGCGGGGGAACCGGCATTCCCGGCCCTCTGCTGTCTCTGGCTAAAGAGGTTTCCGCTCTTCCCCTTTTTAAAAACGCAAGAGGAGGAAAAACAGTCTGTCAGAGTGGTTGTCTGAGGTTTTCAAAGGCAACGCGTTAAGCATACGAGACGGGAACGGGGATCTAGTCAGGTTTGACCTCCGAGCAGAAATAGGACTTGCATACGAGTTAGGCCGGCAAGCCGTACCTGTTATTCTTAACGAATGCATCGTAAGGGGATTCTACTTCATCCGCAGGCTGAGTGCGGAGATCAAAGAAAAGAACATCAGCCGGTTTGAAGATTTACGTTATATCGATTGGAAGAAGACGTTGCCTTTCAAAAACCGGACCATTGTGCGGATGCTGACTATATCCACCACTACATTTACACTCCTCGACCTTGCCGATGCAACGGTGCGTTCGGCCTTTAAGTCCGGTGGCAACCTTGCTGTATTCATGAAAGGATTTCTTTTAAGGGTCAACTTTGTGGGAGTTGGGCGGTGTGCGTTGGCCATCGGTACCGATGTGGCCATGGGGATCAAACGCTCCCGGTTAAGAAACCAGAGAATCAAGGCCATGAGCCGCCAGATTCACCTCTTGAACGCAAAGGTGTTCTACCTGCAAGCTGATGCCTGGGTTGCAGCTGAAAACACTGAAAGAACCATCAGCGAAGCTATGGAGCTGATGGAAAAAGCTGCTGCTTTGCGCCTTGCAGTTTGGCAGCAGAACCAGCAGTCACTCGAAGAAATCGGGCGCCTTAGTGACGAGGTTGAAATGCAGAATCCAGGGTTGATCGACGAAATCAACGACATACTGAAGTGGGGGTAGAAAAGCGTGCCAAAAAAAGCAGAGACAATTGTAAACACAAATGCAATTCTGATGGAAGCAGATGGAACCGAGTTCAGCGTGGAAGAACTGCCAGCGATCATCGATGAACGAATTAAGGCCTTAAACAGACTCGACAGACGGGTCAAAGAAGCGATGAGAGCCGCAAACAAGGCCAAAGAACAGGCAGAAGAAGCAGAGGCGACGACCGTAGGCTATATCAGTCAAAAAGGAGCCGTTGAGGCTTTGCAGGATGCCTGCGTCGACATGGCTCAAGCAATCGTTATGGGGGCTAAAGCCCAAAAAGTTGCGTTCGAGTTTCAGACTAAACTTGCGGAGATCACCAAGTTTTTGTTTAACCTCGGCATCTCCAACATCGTTTACAACCGCATGGTTGTACGGGAACTTGAGCTAAGGTTGAGCGGTGCTTCTAAGGAGAAAATCTCGGAGCTAGCCCGTAAGGAACTAACGACAGTTGTAAAACAACTGAAAGACCAAGAAGACATGTATGTATAGCTACAAAACGTCATGGAAGTGTTGAAAGACCACGACCAAAAGCTTCGGGAGCAAACAGAACATAGCCAAAACGCAGCAGAAACACTGGCAGCTCAAGCAGACCAGATTGAGCAGATCGGTGAGCAGTTACTGGACATCGAGGAAGCGATTGTTGAACTGACAGAGCAAACCGCCTCGGTTTTGGAAATAGTAGAAGACCAAAAGACGCAAATTGTCCTTTGGGAAAATAGACTTGAACACCTGACAAGAAACCCTTGGTTTTTGGCCACCTTTGCCACCGCAGTGCTGGCACTGTTGCTCGCTATTGTTCAGTTATTTACTTGGTGAAGATCCTTCAACATAAGGGCTAAAACTTTAGTACCTCAATTTTAGAAGCGTTAGACTGGCTTCTTTCGATGGCGCACTCTCACATGTCAGGAGCTCCGTACTTAAAAGACAATATGAAATCGGTGATACGAAGAAAATAGAAAACCTTCATTCGTCGAAACACGATACGACTAATGCCTTAGTTTCTTAAGAACGGCCTGTTCAACATAACTAGAAAAAACTGGTCGTAAGGTGCTGTGCTGACAGTACGTAACGCTGTGTAAACAGCTAGAAAGGTTTGCCAAAGCAGTCAGTGAAGAAACTTATGGCCGAAAAGCCACAAAATCGCAGGTTTTGTTTCAATTAATGTGTTTTGGTGGTATGATAGTTGCATAGCAAGATTGGTCTTGCTCAGTCTTTTTTCTTTAAGGATGGTGGATATGGCCATTAAAATCGTTGTGGACAGTAGTATCGATTTGAACGACGAGATTTTGAAGACCCTAGACGTTGAAGTGGTGCCGCTTACAGTTTCGTTTGGTGATGACAGTTACCTCGACCGGGTTGAACTGACTCCTGAGGAGTTCTACGAACGCATGGGCAGGGAGAAAGAACTGCCAAAAACAGCTCAGCCTGCTCCCGGGAGGTTTCTCGAGATCTTTGAAAAACACGGAAAGAACGGAGATAAGATCCTCTGTCTGTGCCTTTCCAGTAAATTAAGTGGTACCTATAACAGCGCCATCCTTGCAAAGAGCATGACCGATTACGACATTGAAGTTATCGATACACAATCGGGATCTGCCGGCATCGGCATCTTAACCTACCTTGCCAACAAGTGGGTGAACTTAGGCAAGTCTTTTTCGGAAGTTGCCGACGAGGTTAGAGCCTATGCGGAGAAGCTTTCGGTATATGCCCTCTTAGATACTGTAGAAAACGCAGTGAAAGGTGGCAGGCTTTCGCCCCTGAAGGGTGCTCTTGCAACTATACTCAACCTCAAGATCGTGTGCCAGGTAAATCAGGGTAGAGTGGAGCTCTTCGATAAGATCAGAGGTGCAAAACTCGCCTACAAGAAGCTTCTGACGCTCTTCGAAGAAAAAGCCAAAGGCAGATCGATTCCTGTGATCGGCATTGCCCATGTGGCAAACGAAAAAGGAGCACAGATGCTGAAAGAACTGCTCCAAAAGGTTCACAAAGACGCCGAGATCTTCATTACCACCATGGGCGCAACTATCGGTACCTACGCAGGTCCTGGCGGAATTGTTTTGGCCTTCTAAGAAACTTGCAGCCCCTCGAATACGACCCTCGTGTGCTAATAACCCTAGCACCACGGGGGTTTTTTTAACATCTGAGCCAAAGGGTGAGTCAACGATATGGCTTAAAGTGCGTACTTCCGCCAAGAAAAACTGGCGTATTCGGTAGCCCATGCGGAGTTTTTGCAGCTCGAAACTTCGGGGTACTGATAAATTCAAACATAGGAGTAAAGTACTCAAGTGATTCGCCTAAGCGACGATGATGTGAACAGGAAAACAATAGAAAAACGCAGTTTTGCCTATTCACAAACTGGACGAAATCATTTATAACTTTGATAAAGGTGGAGCGCTTGGAGGCGAATTGCTAGAGCTCTTTTCACGAGGAATCGGTGCTATCGAAAGGAGCCTTCCCGTTACATATCCGATCTTGGACGAGCCTTTTCCACGTCTGAGGGAAGGACCAAACAACCACTCGGAGGGACGCATAGTCGTTCCTTCCCATCAAACAGACTCCAAACTAGAAGACGTTCTTTCGATACCGTAAAGCCCGACAGACGGCAGTTTCTGCCTTGTTTCGGGGATTTTTTCGTTAATGTGTGCAAAAAGTGATTCAAGTCACGGCAAGTTTTTTTGAGAGATACTATAATGAACACGCAATCATGGGATAAGTACATGCCCAGTACTGCTCATATAACTAGTTTCTTTTGGAAAGGTGATATGTATATGAAGCAAAACTTGTTCGACAGAGAAGAAATGGCCAAAGCTTGGGAAGGCTTTGTTCCCGGGAACTGGTCTGAAGAGATCGATGTCAGAGACTTTATTCAGAAAAACTATACTCCTTACCTGGGTGATCAGAGCTTTTTGGAAGGTCCCACAGACGATACCAAGAGTCTCTGGAACAAAGTAGATGAAATGATTCAGGAGGAAGTAAGAAGCAAGACCATCAAGGTAGACCTTGAACGGTTCAGCGGTATCGACAACTTCGCTCCTGGTTACATCGACAAGGACAGAGAACTGATCGTAGGTCTCCAGACCGATGAGCCTCTGAAAAGAATCATGAACCCCTACGGCGGCTTTAGGATGGTTAAAAACGCTTTAGAAGCCTACGGAATGGAGATGGATCCAGACCTGGAGCAGAAGTTCAACGAGTACAGAAAAACCCACAACCAGGGCGTGTTCGACGCTTACACCAAGGAAATGCGCACTGTGCGTTCGGTAGGGCTCCTTACAGGTCTTCCCGATGCCTACGGCAGAGGAAGAATCATCGGCGACTACCGCAGGGTACCCCTCTACGGCGTCGATTACCTTAAAGAGATGCGCATCAGAGACAAAGAAAACCTGACAGGTCCTGCCACCGATGAAGTTATCAGGCTCCGCGAGGAGTTCACCGACCAGATTAGGGCACTTGACGCGATGAAGTCCATGGCTGCTAAATACGGCTGCGACATCGGCAGACCTGCAAGAAATGCCCAAGAAGCCGTTCAGTGGCTGTACCTTGCCTACCTTGCAGCAGTCAAGGAAAACAACGGTGCAGCTATGAGCTTTGGCAGAAACACCGCATTTATCGACATCTATATTGAAAGAGATCTGCAGAAAGGTCTGATCGACGAGAAGACCGCACAAGCCCTCGTAGACCAGCTGGTGATCAAGCTGCGCTTGGTACGCCACTTAAGAACGCCCGAGTACGACCAGCTCTTTGCTGGAGATCCAACCTGGGTGACCGAGGCCATCGGCGGTATAGGTCTCGACGGACGTCCTCTGGTAACAAAGACCGCCTACAGGTTCCTGCACACCCTCACCAACCTGGGCACATCTCCCGAGCCGAATATGACGGTTCTCTGGTCCAAAGATCTGCCTAGAGAGTTTAAGGAATACTGCGCCTACATGAGCATCAAGACCGCATCCATCCAGTACGAAAACGATGATCTCATGCGCCCGATCTACGGCGACGACTACGCTATCGCCTGCTGCGTCTCTGCCATGAGAGTAGGGAAAGACATGCAGTTCTTTGGCGCCAGAGCAAACCTTGCCAAAGCACTGCTCTACGCTATCAACGGCGGAGTAGATGAGATCAAGCGCGACAAGGTAACCGGCGGTCCCATCACCGTAATTTCTGGCATTGAAAAGAACACAGAAGAGGTTTTGAGCTACGACACTGTAGTGGAAAGCTTCAAGAAGGTCATGGATAAACTTGCTGAGATCTATGTAAACACCATGAACACCATCCACTACATGCACGACAAGTACGCCTATGAAGCAAGCCAGCTAGCTCTCCACGATCCCGACGTGCACAGATTCATCGCTTTTGGCGTTGCCGGTCTTTCCATCGTTGCCGACTCCCTGTCTGCAATCAAGTATGCCAAAGTCAAACCTATCCGGAACGAAGAGGGCATCGCAATTGACTTCGAGATCGAAGGCGACTTCCCCAGATACGGAAACGATGATGACCGAGTGGACAGCATTGCAGTTGAGGTCAACAAATACTTTATCGAAGCTCTAAGAAGGCATCCTGCCTACAGAAACGCAGAGCACACTTTGTCCCTTCTGACCATCACCTCAAACGTCATCTACGGCAAGAAGACAGGAACAACACCTGACGGAAGAAAGAAGGGCGAACCGTTTGCACCCGGTGCAAACCCATCTAACGGTGCAGATAAGCTGGGAGCTCTGGCTTCGCTGAACTCAGTAGCCAAGCTGCCGTATAAAGGCGTAAACCAAGACGGTATCTCCAACACGTTCTCCATTGTGCCAAGCGCTTTGGGCAAGAACCTCGATGAGAGAGTGGTCAACCTTACCAACATCATGGAAGGCTACTTCAACCAGAACGCGTTCCACATCAACGTGAACGTCCTGGATAAGGATCTTCTCATCGACGCTATGGAAAACCCAGAGAAGTACCCGAACCTCACCATCAGGGTTTCGGGCTATGCCGTACGGTTCAACCAGCTCGACAGAGAGCATCAGCTCGACGTAATCAACAGAACGTTCCACGAATTTGTTTAAGGTCAGGGAAAGGAGGGGATGTTATGATTGGTCTCCTGCATTCAATCGAAACTATGGGCCTTGTGGACGGTCCAGGAACTAGAACCATCTTTTTTCTCCAGGGATGTCCTCTGCGCTGCGCTTACTGCCACAATCCCGACACGCAAAAAAAGACCGGAGGCCAAGAGGTAACTCCCCAACGGATCCTTGAGATCGCAAGGCGATACAGATCCTACTACGGAGAAGAGGGCGGTGTCACCTTCTCAGGAGGAGAGCCGCTCCTTCAAGGCCAGTTCCTCGCAGCCTGTCTGCAGCTCCTTAAGCAGGAAGGCTATAATACCTGCATAGATACCTCCGGTTTTGGCAATGCCAAATACTATCCCGAAATCCTTCCACTGGTAGACACCTTGATTCTCGATGTCAAAGCTTTTGATCGGAAGTCTTTTGCCGACATCACGGGAATCGATGGCTTTGACGTGTACCTGAAGTTTATACAGAACCTGGATCTCTACGGTTTCAAAGGACAGATCTGGGTGCGCCATGTCATGGTGCCGGGCTACACCGACAACGCAGAGTCCATGCAGGAGTTTATCAAGATTATCAAACCGATCAGCCGCAGAGTTGATCGCATCGAGATACTTCCGTACCACACCGCTGGTGTAAAAAAGTACGAGGAGCTCGGGATACCCTACAGATTAGAAGGAGTAGAGCCTATGGACAAAGACAGAGCGAAGGAACTAGAGATTTACGCCAACAAGCTGTTTGCCGACAGCCTAAAGCAGGACAGAAGAGAGAGGGAAGAGAAAAAGCAGGCTAAATTCAAATCCCTTAAAGACCGAGAGGTCGCATCGGAAGCGGAGAAGTCGGAGATACTGAAGAACCTCAGGAATCTGCCCCTTCTCAGCGATGTAGCAGACGAAGACGCCGAAACCGTCCTCAAGGAGGTTATCCTCTCCAACATCAAAGCCGGCGAGTATATCTTCAAGACCGGAGATCTGCCGGAGTTTATGTACCTGATCTACAAGGGTCAGATGAAGATCTTCTTCAACAGCATTGACGGCGAGGAGCAGATCTTCTATATTTACACCGACGGAGACTTCGTAGGCGGGTTGAACCTTCTTGTAGATGAGCCGTACAGGTATATCGGTCAGGCTCTCACAGACTGCAAGGTTGTGGCCATCCCGCGGCACATCTTCGACAGGTACTTCTACAACTCACCGGTGGTGCTCCGCAGCATCTTGGTCAAGAGCTTTGAAAGGATTCGCTGGGCGGAAGAACTCATTTTGAGGCTTTCCACCAGCAACGCATCTATGAAGACCGCCGGACTCCTTCTTAAGCTGGTAAAAAGAATCGGCGTCAAGACCGATGAAGGCATCAGACTGGATCTTTCGCTAAACAGAGAAGAACTGGGCAACTACTCCGGTCTCAGGAGAGAGACTATCACGAGAAAGCTCGGCGAGTTTAGAGAACTAGGCTACATTGAGTTAGTTGGAAACAGAACTATTATCGTTAAAGACGTGGAAGCTTTAGAAGCTTACGTTCTTTAGCCATACAAACCTGCAGAAGACAACTGCAAAAGGCGTTCCTTTTGCCGAACTTTCTGCGGGTTTTTTGCATTCTGTAAGTGCCTTTAGGTCTCAATAAGGCTTTGCGGTTACTCGGTTGTAGTAGCGCGAACGTACAAAACCGGCAAATATACAAGCACTCACCGCTTTTACAAAATGCTCCCTCGAGAACTGCCAACTGGCAACTTCCGAGGGACCTTTGCATATATGATAAGCGCTGTGTCAAAGAAGCAAAGAGTCGTAGGGGGACTGAGCTTCTACCGGAGACGTCTAGGAAACATATGTGATCCTTATCCACCAAAAAACTGTGGCAAATAATCATTATATTCAGAAAGGGATAGTTGAATTTGTGCCGAAATGTCGTTATGAGGTTTTATTCGGAAAGATTTGTTCATTAACTTACATAAACGCAATGTCTGTCAAAAGATCAAACAACAGATGTGGGCACCTTGATTCCTAACCGTTTTGGACTAGTGGACCTTGGTTTGCTCAGTGTAAATCAGTTTCAGCTGCGTTGCTCCTGCCAAAACGCACATATGAGCATGTGGGGCAAGGAGTTGACGGTAGCATAAAACACGAGCCATCTTCCGAAAAAGGGGGAAAGTAGACGATGAAAAAACTGCTTGGTGTGGCGATTCTTGTTGTTTGCCTTGCATTTACCGGTCTTGGCGAAAGCATAACCCCTGAGGACCTTTTTGCAAGGGCAGATGCCGTGCGGTACACCCCAGAAGAGCTTGCAATCTATGAGGAAATAATAAAGCTCTACCCTGGTACTGAGTATGAAGCAAAGGCACTGCTCAGAAGCCTGGAGCTCTTAACCCCGACATATGTAGCCGTCGATACGTTCCCGTTGTTTGGCTTGCTGCATTACGATCTGAAAGACACCCCGTTCTATTTGTCGGTAGGTGAATTAGGGTTTAAAACATATCAAGCGGCGCCGATCCTAGATTATGAACAGCGGGCTAGAAGACTGTACGACAATTACAGAGACTTACTCGAAATCCAAAACCACCACATTTGGCCCCTACTGTATAGGGCAGGACTGCGGGATGAGGCTTATCCGTATCTGTTGAAGGCACTTGAAGACATCCCTAATCCGTACAACATCAATAGCCTGTACTGCGTGCTGGATTACATGCTAGAAGAAGGCCGTATCGAGGAAGGCCTTGCGTTGTGCGACGACTTTGCTTCGCGAATCGAGCCACCACTCACGGATCTTGTCCCGTATGTATACTTTCTCAAAGCAGCTCTGTACTTGAAAGCCGACATGGTAGATGAAGCAAGACTAACCGCAAGAACAGTTGAGGAACGTTTCGTTCAAGACGCTCTCTTTGACGTATATGGGATAAAGAAGTATCTTCCATGGTTTCTACCTGAAGAACAGACATCCTCGGTTAAAGTAGGTGTTTTCGTCAATGGAGCACCTCTCGGAGATGTGACGGTAGTTCTCAAACCGTACAAAGATCAAAGTCCCCTCGTCTCTCCCTTCGCGGAAGTTAGGATCACAGAAGAAGACGGTTACACAAGCACGTTTTTACGCAGCCCAGATAGCTATACCGTGGAAGTAAGGCTAACTCCAAAGCAAGCTGCACTTTTCAACGGTGGTGAGAACACCGTTGTTGTACGGAGCCAAAACAGCGATACGGTCAAGTCCCGTTTGGAACGAGAAGTATTCCCGAGGGAAAACGCGGTCGGGCTTGGTTCGTCTTATTTGGTGCTAGAGCCTGGCGAGGAGGTCTTCGTTGAGTTTTTTGTGAGCGTCAGTAGGCCTCTAGAAGTTCGGGCCGACAAAACCGTCTATGATGTAGATGATCCCGTGACGCTTTCGTGGGCGGAAGTTCCAGACGCATCGTTCTACAGGGTAGAGTTTGCTACCGAAGACAGAAGCTGGTCTGCTGATGTGAAAACCAACCGAATCATTCTCAACGAAAATCTGGTTGAAGAACTCAGCAAATACAACAGCGTTTGGTATGCAGGTTTTGACCGAGACATCTTCAAGACTCCAGGTAATGTGCTCGGTGTTTGGCGGGGTAGTGACTGGCTCTCTGTAACGGTCACAAGCCACGGTCTCCAAGCACCGCTTGACCTACCGCAGTATACCAGCTCAATCTTGTTCCCATACTACAGCGAAGGTATGGAACAGAAGAGTCAGTCTGCCGTCGTGCTAACTGTAAACAAAGACTCGCTAGAACCTTGGGAACAGGAGCTTTTAAGTCAACCTTTAGACGAAGCCTACGATTATTTCTACAAAACCTTTAGTAAGAGCGAAATCGAAAGTTCCACTAAACTCAAGCGGACCGACTTAAACCTCAGAAGTGCGTATAACACCTTGACCATGAATGTTTACTTGGGAGACCAGGTAGAAAGTAAGCGTCGCGAAGCCATAGAACTCATCAGAGAAGGTAGATACGTTGAAGCGAGCCAAATTTACGTCAAACTACTTCGCTCCAAAGATGAGAAGGTCTACCTCGACGCTTGTCTCTGCGATATAGCAAATGGCATGTACATGTTCCTTTCAAACGAGTCATACAAAATCCTGAACAAAGATCCCGATTTCCACATTGTGTTTTCCTTTGATTTTCACGACGACCTGGAGCTAGAAAGAACGGTGTTGCAACAGTTTGCCAGAACCCTGCTAGCAGAGGACTTCGATAAAGCTAACCAAATGCTTGCAGAGTTTGACGAGGGTTCGGTTATTCATGGAAAAATGTCAGCGCTGATCAGATTGACCAACAAGTACAGCATTTTTGAGGACTGAGGTTTGGAAGAACTCTACGCTATGTCAACGCGTCTGCCAGAAGCGAGAAGCTCGGAGTAGTTTTTCTGCGAGAGGCAAGAACATCAGCCCTTAGCCAAAGGTGAAATTTGGAACAATTCCTGCACGAGAAGTCAAAGCTGGTGCAAAAAGCTTTGAATCTCGTGCAGTTTTTTATCCAAAAACTACATAGGTCTTGTTGGTATTAGAGTTGCTGTTCACTGGCGTTAATCCGGATGGATCGTTGACACAAACATTGTTCCTTATTATAATAGTTTATAGACGAAACAATTCAACATAAAAACCACAAGAGGGAAGTGAGCTATCTGAAATGAAGAGTCCAAAAGGAGCGCGCCTTTTGCATTCGTGCCTCGTCGTGAGAAGACAGCTGAGCAAACTGCTAAGTAGCGGGGAACTCTCCCAAGGAGAGTATCTGGTTCTGCGAAACATCTGGCTTTCGAAGCAGCGTGTCGCAGACGAACGGCTGCCGGCATTTAGACGGGCTGCGGACCTCTCTGAAATACTGGAGTTATCCCGTCCGTCTATCACACGGATTCTCAACGATCTAGAACGGAAAGGATATGTAACCCGGAGCATTGATCCGAATGACCGCAGGCAAATCAACATCGAGCTGACCGCAGACGGCGAGAAAGCTGTTCAAAAGGCAAATGAAAAAATCACAGCTCTTGCTGAAAGGCTGGTTACGGCCCTCGGCGATAACGATACAGACAAACTCATCGAGCTGCTGGGCAAACTTGCGGACATCTATACAGAAATCATTGCAGAAAGCGGGGATGCCGGAGATGAGTAGTCAAAGATTCACGGGCTGTACAACATCGCTTGTATTGGTACTAGCATTAGCGTTTTCTGTAGGATGCAGCGGAGAGATTTTTGTGAACTTGCGAGAAGGTGGCCTGCTGGAAAAAGCAGTAATGGTCGGTGGAAGCGAGAACGTCGAGCTCTTGAAAAGGCTTAACGAGACCTGGACGCTGCCGGACGAGTACATGCTCAACGTTTTCGAGGTCTCTGGAATAACCATGGAATGGGTACAGAAAAAAGACACAAAACCCGAGAAGGCAATACTGCAGCTTCATGGGGGCGCATATATGCGTTCGCTTGCAGATAACGGGGCAACCTACCGCAGAGCAGCAGTGAAGTATGCGGAGATCAGCGAGGCAGGCGTTTTGACCGTAGACTACCGCGTAGCACCAGAACATCCTTTCCCAGCTGCGCTGGAAGATGCGATCCTTGCCTACAACTGGCTGTTAGAACAGGGGTACACACCATCGGACATCATTATTGCAGGTGACTCTGCAGGTGGTGGACTTACTTTAGCACTCGCTTTGCATCTTAGAGATAACGGTTTCTCCATGCCAAGAGCTCTGATAACCATGTCTGCGTGGACCAACCTGAACTACAGGATCTGGACTCCGCCTTACGTAGGAGACAGCTCCCCTGAGGATCCCTACGTTTCTCCGGTCTACGGCAGCTACAGCGGTTTTCCACCGATGTTAATGCAGGTGGGTGGTGACGAGTACCTGCTCAGCGACACAACAGAAGTTGCGAAAAAGGCACAAGAAGCAGGAGTTTCTGTTAAGCTAACCGTCTATCCCGGCATGTTTCACGTGTTCCAGATGCTCTTTCCGGAGCTGATTGAAGCCAACGAAGCGTGGAGAGAAGTAGAGCAGTTTATCAAAGAAGCGTGGAGAGAGAACTGAAGATAGCTTTGCCGTTTGTCAGCATCAAAAACCTATGTTTTGCTTATGCTACCAAAGCCCCTCATTCCGTATTGAGTCCGCCTAACGCAATCCTCTCGTTGCTTTCGAGAGACTCTAGTTCATCTAGAGACTCTCTTTTGCTTAGAAGTCAAAACAGCCTGGAAGTAGCGGTTTTGAAGTCATTAGAGTCAGTACACGCAAAAGTACACGCAAAAACCGGCCTACGTTTGTGATGAACGGTTTATGTAGTTCCGTTCCTAATCTCATCACACAGAAGATCTCCGCTAAACAACTGAGTTTTGAGGGTAGAACAGTATCTACTGCGCAGTTTTGTTGCGACCAGCGTCTGCTGAGTGAAGTGACGAAATCGTTGTTTGACTTTCGCTTTTTTGCAGTCGCTGTCACGTTATTTTTTTGTTTTTCGTTGACATCGGTGCGTTTTTGTGTAAAATAGGAATTGTTGTCAATTTGAGTAAAGTCTAAGAAGACTGCCAGCCTAGCGTCGTTTGTGCTGCAGCGAGCAAACCTCTAGGCAATTGGCAATGCTCTTAGAGCGAAACCTGGTCTCTGTAAGATTCTGCCGTTACGGAATTCCCTTAGTCTTGCGGTTATCGTCTTCTTAGCTGCCAAATTAGTTCTAGTTGCAACTGGTAAGATCTGATCCTTGACAGCTTGACTTTTTACCGCGCGCACATGATGTGTCAGCAGGAGGTTGAACAAACCAAATGTATCCTCGGCCTTAACGCTCTTTTAAGACTCATCCAAGTTTGATGAACAACGTGGTCTAAACATAACATTGGGTTACTGCACACTGGAAACTGTGTACCAGTTCCTCGAGGACATGATCTAAGCAGTATATTCAGAATTGCCCATTTCTGCCCATATTTCCAGAAATCCAGTTTCGCTGCGAACGATTTGTGGAACAAATTATATAGAACATAGCAAGCACCATCGTTAAGACCGAGAGCCTTACCGCTAGAGATCGCTGAATCTGTAGTAATTGCTGTAGTTCTTAAACAGCGTTTACATTAAAAGAGGACGTCACGTAATTGGCCAAGATCTCAATTGGACGGTTCAAAGCCAAGGCTTGTAAGTTGTCGCTGCATCAATGGCGGGCACATTGGCTAAAACGAAAGTACTTACCTAAACGGATGAGCAGTCTAGTCCAGAGTTATTTACTTAGCAAACCTTTATGCGAACACAAGGCATCTGTGAAACTGCGAGAGAAGTCTTTCAAGTAACGCGTTTCAAAAACTGAATAAGTTCCTTTTGGCAAACCGCGGTAAACCGCGGGACGCAAAGCTATAGGGGCTAAGCACTATTGTGTATGCCAGCCAGTTGCACCGATCGCTTTTCGAGCTATGGCTGGAAAGCGATTTTTTTGAGGAAATAATTCATTTGGGGGTCTACTGATGGAAGCAATCTTGAAACAGG
>LFSI01000086.1:70189-75639 GCA_001512545.1 Clostridia bacterium DTU065
TTCCTGGTGAAAACGTAGAAGTGTACTATGAGAAAGAGCGCGTTACAGGCCCCACAGTGGTTGAAGATGCAAATGTCCTAGACATTGTGACCCCGTCAATGCCTGCGAAGAGTACTTTCGAGATTGAAGTTTCTCCTGACAAGATGGAGGTAATTCTGGTCGTTACTTTCAAGACCGGAAAAATTTACGCCGTCGAGGATCACAGTTTTACCAGAAAGCTGACTGTTAAAGCTAAAGTTGTGACAGAAACACCGCCTAAACCCATTGACCCTGCCGGCGTTTTTGAAGAACTGCAAAGACTCGGGATCGAGGTGCCAGTGTACCACGATGTGGTCCAACAGGCCTGCAGTGAGCTGAAAAGCGGGAAGTTTGTGATTGCAAGAGGTGTTCCTCCTGTTCAACCTGAAGACGGCAGGGTTCAACTGGTCTGCGATCTTGTTACCAAACCGGTTTTTCCCTATGACGATGAACGTGTGGACTTCCGAGAGAGAATGCGGATCGCAGCAGTTGAACCTGGAGATGTTCTCGCCCAATGGCATCCACCAAAGTTTGGAAAACCTGGGAGAAACGTCTACGGCAAAGAGATCGTTCCCCGCAGGCCTAAAGATGGAATGATACGACCTGGTCGGGGAGTGAAGTTGGTTGAAAACGGACGTATAGCCGTTGCTACTATTTCCGGAAGGCCGGTCTACCGCCATGGGGTTTTATCGGTTAATCAGGAGATCGTCATTAAAAACGATGTGAACATGTCGACAGGAAACATCAGGTTTACTGGTGATGTAACGGTCTTAGGAGACGTTGCCGATGCCATGGAGGTAGAATCCGGCGAAATCGTGGACATAAAGGGCAGCGTCTATCACGCTCGGATCAGAGCGGGTTCACACATTCGGGTTGGGAACAAAACCATCGGCAGCCGCTTGATAGCAGGTATCATGCAGCCAGGTTTTCATGAAGCGATTGTTACCCTTGGCCATATCGGGAAAACTCTCGACAACGTCGTCGCAGCACTGGAAGACGTGAAGACGCATTCAGCGGATTCGTCCTCTACCAGCAATCGAGAAGGCTACCTGATTAAGAGAGTTTTGGAACGACGCTTTAGTCTTATGCCTACATGGCTAACTGAGCTGACTGGCTTTCTGACGTGCTTGTGCAAAGATTCGGGACTCATGGAGGACAATGAAGATCTGAAGCGTCAGATTGAGGAAGTCCTGCACTGGTCAAAGTACCTAGTCGGTTCTGGACCGCTCCATTTGACCAGCGTAACCCAGCTAGAACAAGCTGCAGCTTGCTTTTCTGGGTTGCAAGATAGATTTGGAGCCCTTGTGGATAGCTCGGCACAAATCAGTGTTGGTTACTGCCAAAATGCCTACCTGGAAGCTTCCGGGGACATTGTTGTCCGTGGGCCTCTAACCTACAACTGCCAAGTCTCAGCCGGATCAAACCTGACAATCCATGGAGATTGTAGATCAGGATGCTATTATGCCCGCGAGTTCATTTTTGCGGAGAATGTTGGAACAGGAAGCATGGGACAGACTAAGCTGTCTGTGCACCCAGAGGGCCGAATTAGGGCAGTAGTCCTTAATCCAGGAGTGCTGCTGAAGATTGGACCCATCCCTTATGAAGTAACCACCAAAATGTATAAGACAGAGTTCCGCCAGAAAGACGGGGCAATCGTAACTCGCTCTTTCACATAAACGTACAGCTTTATATGAGGGAACCAGTTTCGCGCTGGTTCCCCTTAATGTTCGTGTCTGTGATTTGAATTGACGGAAGACCCATGTGGGTTACTTTCGGTCAACGGACTACATGAATCAACGAAGATGACTCCGTGGTCATTCAGTTTGTTTTAAAGCGAGAACATCCAGCTTCTAGTGGGTTTCCGTCCAACCGACGTTTAAGTGGATTGAAGGAGAAAGCAAAAATGCACCTCCGACTCGATCTACGAGTTTCTGCGGCTCAAGATCGAACGGAAGTGCATTTTTCTTTTGCTACTTGAGATAGGTGAGAACGTAGTAGGACTGATTAGCCCAGACTTCACCTTTCTGGACAGGTACGATCCCGTTGAAGACAACTCTAGGATAGTAGAGCTTCACCTGATCGGCTGCAAGATCCCAAACGTAAGCACCGCCTGATGTGTGCTTGTAGTGGTCGACTGTTTCGAGGCTCTTGATTCCGGCAATGATTCCCCAGTTGTGGTCGCCGTACATTAACGTTTCGGTCACCATTTGAAACCCTTTACGTCCGTCGGTTCGAACCCTGTCTTCGAAGCTATCGGAGAAATCTCCCATTTGGAAGTGTCTACCGTGCTTTTTCATCATGGGAAGCATGCACATGAACGCTCGGTCAACCAGCATATCTTCATGCCACGAAGTCTCCTGGGAAAACTCCATTTTGCCTGGCTCACTCAGATCGATGACGTACGTTCTTACCACACTGCCAACTACAAGACTCCCTTCGGGATAGACCAGGTCGGTTGTTTCAACAATGGTGAGGTTCCTTTTAACCTCAACGGTGCCGTAGTCAATCTTTTTGCTATCGACCAAAAACTCCAGGGTTTTCAGCGTTTCGTTTCCGTGATTTCCGCCCATCCAGGCAAGTTCCGAGCTTTCTACAGGCTTTGCGTAGTACACATACTCCCAGTCCGTGCCTGACGTCCCGGAGATGTACTCTTTGTTGATGGAAACAGCGTAGATGTTCCAGATCCCCCAGTCTTTTCTCATGAACTCCCAACAAACAGTCTGTTCTTCCCAGGGAACGTAGAGGTAAGCCCTGGTTTCGGTTTTGTGGAAGAGTCCCGTCTTTCCTTGAGCAGCACCAACAGGAGTTAAAAGCAATAAAAATACCAGAAAAACATAGATCAACTCCGCTTCATCTCCTTAAGCCTTTTGTCTAGTTAAGCCGTTCTGGACAAAAAGAGTATTTCCTTGGAAATTGGCGCTGCCTTTTCTCGCGTTTGTGTTCGGGCAAGTGCAAAGTTCAGACCGGTGACAAAGGTTTCAGTCGTTTCGATGTGTCCTGAAAAATCATTTTGTGATTTTTCGGGAAGGACAGGCTTAACTGTTAGAGAACAAAGCTATAAGAGCGAATTTTTCGCTTTCTCAAGCAACGAAACAGAGCCTGTACCTTTTACCGCGGAAAGCGTGTTATGCTCTTAAAAAAGGGTTTGCTAAGTCTTGTGGTAAAGAAGCTGCAACCACGTCGGTGAACCAGCTGTGGTTTGTAATTGCCCAGCGATTTGTGGTGATTCGTAAGGACCGGAAAGAGGTGGCAGGAGTGGCCTCGTAAAAGTGCGGAGTGCCACAAAAGAAAACGGTTTCCGTATCGATTGATTTCAGTCAGCAGTACCCAAAACAACATGAGGGGGAACGTAAACTTGAGAATGGAAGCTATGGCCTTGATGTTAGCAGGCCGTTTTGAAGAAGCCCTAGAGCTGATGGAACCGAGAAAAGACAGTGCAAACTATAAGGACTACTCGATGCTCCTAACCTGTTACGCCAACACCGGTCGTTTTATTGAAGCCTATCATATGGCCGAAAAAACTCTCGAACTTAACTCAGATGAGCTTGCAGAGTGGATAGTTGGGATCTTTAAGGCCCTTGGTCTTGTAGAGCTGCTGCACATTTTCCCGGGCAGAAACGACAGTTTCCCGCAAAGCGTCGAAAGCCCTGACGAGAGATACCCCGAAAGCGACGATGCCCGAGAGATGCTGCAACTGGATCCTGAAAGTGCACAGGAAAGACTTAACCGGTTGGATGAAATGATCAAATCAGCATCGCCAGCTGAAAGGGCACACGCGTTCTTTACCATTGGCGAGCTGTTCTTTGCACAGGGGGATAATAAAGCCGCAGTTGCCAACTACCTATCAGCCGTTGACAACAATCCGCACGTTGCTGTTTATTGGGGATATGCAGCCAATGCGTACCAACGAGCTATCAAGGATAGTCCGGAAGACCTTAACGAGCTTACAGCCCTAGCTTACTTGAGTGCTATTTTTGCAAGGCAAGCTATCGAGCTCGATTACAATAACCCCAGATGGCATTTTTATCTAGGAATCTCCATGCAGTTGATCGCCATCACATCGCCTCCCGCATTGATTCAATCGGCTGTGGAGAAGAAGAGAGCATTAGAGATGTGCCGGGAAGACCAGGAGCGTCTGCGATCTGCTATTCAGATCTCAATACAGAACCTACTTGCGGTATACGACCAGGCGAAAGAGCACGTGTTTCCGTCACCTATTTTTGAAGAACTAAGAGAACTCGTTTGATTGATGGAGAAGGCGAGAGTTGAATCCTAAAGGTTAACATCTCGCCTTCACTTAACCTTACATAAAAGAAGACAGTTTGCTCCGGCTACCTGCGTTCTGAACCAGAAAGAACTGATTTTTGCAGATCTAGAGTCTCCGAACAGGTATCTGATTGACCGTTAGGTCATGAACAGAGGACTGGCGGTGTTCATGGATGTCAGCTTTGTGGAAACCTTTCCCACTACCGTTGAAGCTCGAATGATGTAAGGATGCCTGCTGTAAGCTCTAGGTTCTCAGAACCTGGTGATTTTTGAAGTAAGGAGTTCGTGTCAACACGATTTTTCGGGTCTTTAGCGATAGGACGATGACAAAGGACAAAAAGCTTAAGCTCGCCACCGAGATCTTCGAGGAGTATCTCGAGAACTTCACCGAGCGGTCGTATTGCCTTAACGCTTTGTACCCAGTGCCGGACTGGATCAAGGAAGCCGGGTATCACAAAGCCGGGCACGACTGGTGCGTTGAACATTGGGGCACTAAGTGGGACATCCACGTCCAAGACTCCCGTATTCTCGATGGAGAGTTGTATTTTGCCTTTGATACACCTTGGGGTCCGCCAGATGATTGGCTGAAAAAGGTCGGTCAAGATTATCCCACTTTACGCTTTGAACTTAAGTATTACGAACCTGGGCTTTGCTTTGCCGGTAAGATTGTGATGGAAAGTGGAGCAGTTGCGTTGGAGTATGAAGTAACTAGGAAGGAACCAGAGTACAAAGACTTCCTCGAAACAGAGCTCGGCATCGAGATCCAAGATGACGATGGGTATCCTGTGCGTCCTACAGATGAAAAAAACTAGCGCTTTGCGTTTCGGTTATCGATTGTCAAATCGGCTACTAGATCTTTTGTCACTTAACCGACGCTGTAAAAAGCGATGAGCGAGATGTACAGTGGACAGAAAGCGGAGAGAAGAGTAGGAGAATCGTTGAACTTGCGATGATTTACTTTGACGCTGGACGTTTTACTCGAAAAAGGTCCTAAGGGTCGAGAGAGACGGATACCTTAACGTACATAACTAATTAGCTCGATCGTTGTCATAGCGACGGTGTGATTGAGTTTCACCAAAGGACGTATGCTGTCCATAGCAAAGAGTTTTGAACCAGTAACTTACGCTTCTTGTGTAAGTAGATTACTTCGGAAAAGGGGTGTACTG
>LFSI01000068.1 GCA_001512545.1 Clostridia bacterium DTU065
CTCCAGTAGATGGCTTAGCAGTCTCACCGAATCGTCTTCAGGAATGAGTACCTCAAAATCCACTGGCAAAACTAGTTGATTTCCTGATTTAATGTCTTATAGTTTTTATGTGGAAGTGTCATAACCACATTTTAACAGGAAACGAGCCCTTTTTGGGGCTCGTTTCCTCTTATTTCAACAAAAAAAGGCTGCCGCACGATCAGCTTAATCGGCTAATTGTGCAACAGCCCCTTGAAACGATATAGGGCAGATTAGTTTTGCAATTGCGTTCCAAAACTTCATGGTTTTAATACAATGGTTTTAATACTGCAACGGTTTTGGCGTTTTCAGATTGCTTTATGGGTGAGGCTTTGCTTATCTAATTACTCTTCTACTACTAGCAGAGAGCCCTCACCGCAAAGCCTGGATTTAGGCTCCTGCAGTATTCCTGCTTCGATGCATTTCTCGATGGTATGGTGCAGGAGAGGTGAACTGACTAGAGTTGACAGTATAGGGTATTCGTTCAGTAGGTGTGGAGGAGTTATTTTTCTAACGGTTGCTGCCAGCTTCTCAGCGATTTGCTCGGATAAAGGTTTTACTTCTTGGTTGAATCCAGACACCAGTGTATTGAAGTTGTCGTAGTCCTGACTTCTAAGCACTACAACCCCCGGTTTCAACATCTGGCGGTCTTTTGTAAGAAGTCCAGATTCGATGGCTTTTGCTGCTATTTCCTTTTCGTTTTTGTTGAGAGAGTCGATATTAAGCCCTTTGATTGAACGTAAAAGCATCATAAACTGCGGTTCCGTGGAGAGATTGGCCCCGCAACCGTAGTGTTTATCTATTCTAACTCCATAGACATTTTGGAAAAACACGGTTTTGTAACCGCAGAGGTTCTCAGCGACAACTCCATCGCAGCCGTAAAAATACAAGTTGACCACTTCATTCATGTTGTTTGCAATACCTGCCAGTGTAAATTCTCTTTCTAAGATCGGGATATCGCTCAGGTACTTGTTGCGTAACAACCTGTTTGTCTCTGAAACTAGCTGCCAAGCCATGGGCGTTATCAACCACCAAGCAATGAAAGGCAGGTCTTTTTTTGGCGACAAACAGGGGAAGTTTTCGAGTGTCTCCTTGTGGTTCTGGAGGTACGTAGTGATCAGTCCGCAAAACTCGTCTAGGTGTTCTGTGTATTGACTTGAAGCTTCTTCGAATTCGCCTAAATCCAAAACAACCACGTTGGCAATATACTTGTCGTTGTCGAGTTTGCGGAGCAATCCATACTCGCCGTTTTCGCCGCGGACCAAAATGTCTATTTCATCTTCAATAAACAGCATCGGAGTCGACAGCTTTTCGGATATCTGCTTTGCAGTGAGCGCTTTTTTGCGACACAAATATACAATGTTTTTGGACAGAATCCTTTCTGCTTTTGAACGGGGATCATTCCCCACTGGATTTCCAGTTCCGACAAACTGAATGTCCACTGGTTGCAATGTCAAGTTCTTCTCCATGCAAGTAGCCTCCCCTTGAACAGTCTTGCGGATGGTGTTTCGAGCTGAAAAGAGCCTCTGTTTCACAGCGGTTTCGCTGATTTTTAAACGGCGAGATATCTCTTTAATAGAGAGTTCGTCGATGTAGTACATGACCATTACGTCTCGGTAAATCTTCGCCAAAAAAGAAATCTCGCGCATGATTGATTTGATTAACTCGGAATCATTGTGGTCCTCTAGGAACTCCTCGAGTTGATTTGCCGCAACATTGTAAGCACCATCGGTGTAGCTGACGACCCGAACTCTACTGGACTTGTCGCAATAATCTGCGTAAACTCTGCGAGCAATCGTCCAGACGAAACCGTAGAAGTCTTTTATCTCAGCCGTTTTACGCAGAGATCTGACAATGGACACAATGATCTCTGAGCATAGATCCTCAGCTTCACTTGAAGAGTTAGATCTTTTGTAGGCAAACCCGTAGAGTTTGTCGAGAAACTCTTGCTTTTGAAGAATAGCCATGGCTTCTTTGGAAGTCAACTCTCTCACCTCGAAACGTCCTTTCACCTATATTGTCGGAGCGCTTTCGGTTTGGTTAGGGGACGGAGAGAAAAACTCGTAGAGATTTTGATGGATTTCCCAGTATTGCGTCTCTATCCACACCATAACACATTTCCGCGAACAAAGAAGAGAGAATAACGATAGAAAAAGAGCAAGTCTCATGAAGGTCGTTTTAGAGGGTCCCTAGGCCGCTTCGTAAAGACTTGAAGGGTAAAACAGAAAGGACAACACGGTCTTTTTCCCCAGTTTGTGTTATAATAGATTCGAAACCAACAGGATAAAAGCACAGGCGATCAGTTAAACGGAATAGATCAAATAGCTCATGGAGACAGAGCCTCGCATATACCGCACAATCAGTCTCATTTACCAGATCTAGTACCAGCAGGCAAAGCGCTTTTTTACTTGTCATAAGTTTTTGTGCATGCTATAATAAAGTTCGTAGCGCAAGTCAAAGATTAATCATAGGCAAATCGTGGAGGGATGCGAGAGTGGCCGATTCGGCACGCCTGGAGAGCGTGTGAGGGGGAAACTCCTCCGTGGGTTCAAATCCCACTCCCTCCGCCATTTTATTAGTTTATAATTTTGCCGTGCTAGACGGGGAGGTAGCGGTGCCCTGTAACCCGCAAGCCGCTATAGCGGGGTTGAATTCCCATCCTAGGTAGTGCCTTGTGGGGTCTGCCTCTAGTAAGTGATGTTGACAGTTGGGTCCTGCGCGACAGAGACTCGTGAACCCCGTCAGGTCCGGAAGGAAGCAGCGGTAAGCGAGCCCCTCTGGGTGCCGTAGGGGCGCCTGACTCGAGTTAACTGCTAGGGTTACGCTCGGAAGGTATCTATCGAAGATGGGTGCACGGCTTTTTTCCTCTGTCTATACGACAGAGTTTTTTTTATGAATTGAATGGCAAATATCTCAAAATTTAATGTATAATTTGATTGTGTGGAAGGAGGCAGAAGGTGTGGCAAGATTGTCTTTGTACAGAAAGTGGCGCCCACAAGGCTTTGAAAGTGTTGTCGGACAAGATCACGTGATCAAAACACTGCAAAACGCTATCGAAACAAACCGAATTGCCCATGCCTATTTGTTTGCAGGACCAAGAGGTACTGGCAAAACCTCCACAGCGAGACTTCTCGCCAAAGCATTAAACTGCGAGAAGGGACCTACCAGCACCCCATGTGATCAGTGTGAAAGCTGCGTTGCAATTAGAGAAGGCAGATCTTTAGATGTTTTTGAGATAGACGGCGCATCTAATAGAGGCATTGACGAAATTAGACAGCTCAGAGAGACTGTAAGGTTTAGAGCCGCTCAAGGCAAGTATAAAATCTACATCATCGACGAAATCCACATGCTGACCATAGAAGCTTTTAACGCGCTTTTGAAGACTTTAGAAGAGCCTCCTGAAAACGTAGTTTTCGTCTTTGCAACCACAGAGCCACAGAAAGTGCCCGCTACAATCTTGTCGAGATGCCAACGTTTCACTTTCCACAGGATCTCCACAGACATCATAGCAGAAAAGCTAGTTGAAATTAGCAGGGAAGAGGGAGTTGAGGTGGATGATACGGCACTGCGTATTGTCGCCGAAACTGCTCAAGGAGGTATGAGAGACGCGCTCAGCCTCCTGGACCAGGCAATGGCCTTTTCCAGTGGCACCGTTACGGCTGAGCTTGTTCAGGAGATGCTAGGACTCACCGATGCTCAAGCATTAACGGCGTTTTTCGAAGCTCTTGCCAAAGGCGACCTCCAGGGAGGTTTGGAGCTTGTTAGGCATGCAAGTTCAAGTGGGAAAGACCTAATTCATTTTATGGAAAGCGCTATGCAAGTGGCCCGGTCTCTTCTTGTGGTTAGTGCAGATCGGTCTGCTCCATTGCAGTCTGGCGAAATACTCCTCGGAAAAGACAGGAAGAGTTTCGTCAAAGTCGCAGAGGCCTTCGATAATGCATATCTTGTAGGAATAATCGAGACTCTTGCCGAGGCTGTGCAAAAGAGTAAGCAAACGGCAGATACAGAACTATTTTTTGATCTGGCATTGGTAAAGCTAATAGAAGAGAAAAACAAGAGCGACGAACTGAATAACTTACGCACCTTAGTAGTAGAACAAAAAAAGAAGCTTTCTGCACTGGAAAAACAAATTGGAGAAGGAAAAATCCAAGTTGCACAAAATTATGATGTAGTTCCATACTGGAATAGCACTTTGGAAAAATTAAAATCTAAAAAAGATACGCTGGAGTTTTATGCCTTCTTGGTGGTTGCTGAACCGGTAGCCCTTGAAGGGCCAGACCTCTATATCAACTTCCCTGAAGCCTATGAGTTCCACAGAGCCAACGTTGAGAAGAACAGGGATCTTATAGAGAAAAAGCTCAGTGAACTTTCGGGGTTCACTGTCAAACTGCATATTGACAAAGCCCCAGGTGAACAAACAGGCCCTAATCTTTTGGCAAAAACCCAGGATGTCTTTGGAGGAACAATAGTAAAACCTGAGTAAGGAGTTGCTGGTAATGAATAGACACATGGTTATGAAGCAAATGGAAAAGATGCAAGCAGAATTAATCAAGCTCCAAGAAGAGTTAAAAGAAAAGACTGTCGAAGCTACAAGTGGTGGCGGTGTAGTCAAAGCAGTTGCCAATGGCAATCAGGAACTGGTTGGTTTGGAGATCGATCCCGATGCTATCGATAAAGACGATGCGGAGATTTTGCAGGACATGATTGTCGCTGCTGTCAACGAAGCGCTGCGCAAAGCCAAAGAAATGAACGAAGAGGCCATGGCCAAGCTGTACCGTGGTTTTAAGATCCCCGGAATGCCCAACATGTTTTAGACAGTTGGGGTTTAAGGAGGAAAACCTATGCATCTGCCCAAACCTTTAGCGCGATTGATCAAGGAACTGAACAAGCTTCCAACCATAGGACCAAAGACCGCTCAACGATTGGCTTTTTATATCGTAAGAAGCGATTACGACAAGGTAAAGAGCCTAGCAGATGCACTTCTAGAGGTAAAAGAGTCCATACGCTACTGTTCGATCTGTGGGAATATTACTGATGATGATCCTTGTGCGTTATGCTCCGACCCCAGGAGGGACAAGTCCACAATCTGTGTGGTGCATGGCGCACAAGATATTATTGCCATGGAAAGGACCCGCGAATTTAAGGGAGTCTACCATGTGCTTAATGGAGCAATTTCACCGATGGACGGTGTAGGTCCAGATCAACTTCGTATAAAAGAACTCCTGGAGCGGATTAATAGTAATAATATAAAGGAAGTAATACTTGCGTTGGATCCCAATGTTGAAGGAGAAGCTACTGCCATGTATATCGCCCGTCTGCTCAAACCTTTGGGGGTGTACGTAACAAAGATTGCAAGCGGCATGCCCTTTGGCGGAGATCTAGAGTATGTCGATGAGGTGACCCTCAGCAGGGCTCTTGAAGGCAGACGGGAATTGTGAAATTTCAGAAATGTACTTTTATCTCTTTCCGGCATGTGTTATAATACACTTGATACGAAGAAATACTTATACGATGGTTCTGAATTTTCGTTGTAAGGTCGCTTTAAGGAGGATTAAAAATGACCACTTCTCTTTTGAAAAAAACCAGAAAAATCAACATGTTGCTGCAAAGAGCAGGTGGGGACCCAGTAAATCTCAATTCGTTGGCTGAAATACTCAGCGATAACATTGATGCTAACTGCTACATTGTTAACGAACAAGGTAAGATCCTGGGCTACTACCTGGTTGACCATATGGAAACTGCAGCACTCAAGCCTGAGAACAGTGATCTCTACTTTGATGTAGAGTTCAACCAAACCATGCTTCACATTACCGATGCACGTTCCTTTAACAAGGTCGATGACGGTGATATTTTGACAGAAGATGGCCCTATCAAGCACAAGTTCCTGATGGTTGTTCCCATTAAGGGCAGAGGCGATAGACTGGGCAATCTCCTTCTGAGCCGTTCTGAAGATGACTTTGTTGAAGATGACTATATTCTAGCCGAGTACGGGGCAACTGTAGCAGCACTCGAAGTGCTTCGCCAGAAGAACGAAGAGATGGAAGAGATGGAGAGAAAGATTGCTGCTGTTAGAATCGCAGTGGACACGCTTTCCTTCTCTGAGATCGCCGCTATGAAAAAGATCTTTGAAAACCTCGAAGGCAACGAAGGCTATCTAGTAGCCAGCAAGATTGCAGACGAAGCTCAAATCACTCGTTCGGTTATAGTTAATGCGCTGAGAAAATTGGAGAGCGCAGGCGTCATCCAATCTCGCTCGCTAGGTATGAAAGGCACTTATATCAAAATACTAAACGATCTACTAAAAGAAGAGTTCGAGCGCAGAGACATGTAGAAACCGTTGCAGGAAAATACTGCAACTGCGACTATATAAAGTATAAAAGTCTCTAGAAAGAGATAACATTAACTTGACTGAGTAATTAGCTTGGAGGTCAGGTCAATGAAAAACTCTTCTCTAGAGACTTACTCTTTAAAGGCTGCTATTAAAGATGCGTTGACCGAATGGTCCACTGCCAAAAACTTCTTTGATCAAGTCACCGAGCCCGATCTGGTGGACTATGCAGTGCTGCGGTTAGAAGCGGCCGAAAAAAGAGTTGCTTTTTTGCTTAAGAAAGCCAGAGAAGAAGGTGAACCACCGTGAAATTGAAGTTACTAACTAGAGCAGCTATCATTGCAGCAGTGTACGCAGCAGGAACGATTCTTCTTGGGTCTTTTGGTTACGGCCCTATCCAAGTTCGTATTACGGAAGCCCTTACGGTGCTCCCTTTTTTCGACCCTGCGGCGATTCTGGGAGTGACCCTTGGATGCTTTTTAGCCAACGTAATTGGTGGCATGGGTCCTTGGGATATGTTCGGCGGCACGCTGATTACTTTCATAGCTGCCGTTCTTACAAATAGAAGTAAAAACAAACTAGTGGCGATCTCTTGGCCAATCCTGCTGAATGCCTTTGGGGTAAGTGCATACCTTTCGGTCATATTCGAACTTCCTTATTGGTATAATGTAGGGACAATCTTTCTTGGACAGTTCATCGCCATTGGTCTTGTTGGTTACCCAATGATGCTGTATCTGGAGAAAAATATTCACATTTTAAGACTGGACAAACAGGGTCCAACTGATGTATACTCAGATTCAGCCCCAAAAAAAGGGCAAAGCAGTTAACCTTCGCTAAAAAAATATCGAAAAAGTAGTTGACGAAGGTTTTCTGCGGTGATAAAATAAGATTGTTGTCGCGCCAAAAACGCGGC
>LFSI01000029.1:0-291 GCA_001512545.1 Clostridia bacterium DTU065
CCTTCTTCAAACGTTTAAGGCGCGGGTAACTGCTTTCATCACCTTTCCGTGGAGGATATCGATCGGTTCTCTTCCATCTAGTACAATAATGCGGCTGTCGTTTTTTGCCAGTTCGAGGAATCCCTGTCTCACCTTGCGGTAGAAGACCAGATCCCTTTTTTCAATTCGATCTTCTCTATTGTTTATTTCGTTATTCGAGCTTATCTCCCTGCCTGAGGAGTTTTCGCGTGCTTTCGACCTGCTTCTTGCTTCTTCCAGATCGATATCGAAAAGGAAGACCAGATCGGGAAA
>LFSI01000029.1:325-1317 GCA_001512545.1 Clostridia bacterium DTU065
ATTGATATTCCAAATGGCATCGATGTCGATGCCGAGGCCGTATCCCTGATAAGCTAGGGAAGAATGCACAAATCTGTCGCAGACTACGACCTTGCCGGCTTCCAGGCTAGGTCGAATGACTCTTGCAACGTGCTGGGCTCTGGAAGCGGCATAAAGCAGGACTTCTGTTGAGTGTGCTATCTCATCTTTAGAATAGAGGAGGATCTCCCTAATTTTTTCAGCTACAGGTTCTCCCCCTGGTTCTCTGGTTTTTACCGCAGGAATGTTCATTTCCTGCAAGGCCCTGAAACAGAGATCAGCCTGCGTACTCTTGCCACAACCGTCAATGCCTTCAAAACTTAAAAATAACCCAGCCACTTTATTGTATTCACATCCTCTTCTAAACTTTAAGCATCAGTATTCCTGCCTAGCGCTTTCCTGCCGCTTTCCACCATTTTGTCTATTATCTGCCTGTCACCATTAGGAGGGGCGATCTCCGCAAGAGCGTTCATAATCTGGATGGCGGTGTTGGATCTAATGACCTTAACAGGCAATCCTTTGAACTCTGCCTCTTTAATGTCCGCAGGCAGTCTGGTGTACTGTCCCTTAAGGGTTAATACTATATCGGCATCTTTGATGCTTCGCACCACATTCATCGGAGCTTTCAGCTCCGAGATGGCAACCTGGAGTTTATTCCGGCTGATGCCGTAAGGATAGATATTTCTAAACTCCCTGTGGCGCTTCTTGGTTTTCTCGAACTCCTGCTCTTTTACGATACCATCAGGTGTTCTTCTGCGAATCTCTTGGGGATACGTGCTCCCCATCAGTAGTTTATCGATTGCTTGGCCAACGTCTTCGATAACGATCAGTTCTTCTCTACTGACAATCTCGATTACAATCTCAAAGGTTGGCTCTTGTTTTCTTTCTTGAATAGACTTCTGGGTCCCTCTTCTACGGGCTTCTTCGTCGCTGAGAGTGACCGTTTGGACTCCTCCGACTAGATCAACCAACGC
>LFSI01000029.1:1449-2197 GCA_001512545.1 Clostridia bacterium DTU065
TATAACTACACGCTTTCTTTCCGCCAGCTCTCTAGCTATCTCTCGGAGCATGGTCGTCTTACCCACACCGGGTTTTCCCAAAAGCAGTATGGATTGACCTTTTTTTATTATATCGGAAATAATATCGATTGTCCCCATAACTGCGCGACCGACTCGGCAGGTAAGACCGATAATCTCTCCTCTGCGGTTTCTCAGACTGGATATTCTATGCAGGGTCCTTTCGATCCCTGCCCTGTTGTCGGAACCAAACTCGCCAACTTTAGATATGACCTCAGAAAGCTCCTGTCTGGTTACAACAGCATTCCCCAGGTAGACAAACCGGTCGGGAAAGCGTGCCTCAGGGAGCCTTCCAAGATCCAGCACTACCTCAAGGAGCTCGTCGAGTTCGGGATCCTTTTCCAGAACTTCACTGATTCTTTTTGGCAGTACGCCGAGAAACACATCCAAGTCATTTGTGACCTTTTGCGTCATTTTACTTCGCTACCACCCTTATAAATTCTGCTTTCTCGTCTTCAAAACCGCGGAGTTGCATTCCGAGCTCTTTGTAGTATTGTATCAATTCGATGACTTCTTTAGTAATCTCCTCCCCGGGCATCAAAAGCGGTATGCCAGGAGGATAGGGCGTGATCATCTCCACAGACACCAGACCTGCTGAATCTCGTAAGGACACTTTTCTACTTTCTGCAAAATAAGCCTCTTTTGGGGTCAGGTGTGCGTTCAACCTCGGATAGAAAAACACCTGCTCTGT
>LFSI01000070.1 GCA_001512545.1 Clostridia bacterium DTU065
TTTGTGTTGCATTCAATGCCGAGCTAGATGCGGGAATGCATCATCAAATGTTACAATTTGTTTGACATGAAACACCGCAGGTGCTATACTTCAATAGTGGAAGAAGAAGCTACCTCGCTTCTCACCATACGGCATCGCCAGTATGGTTACTCGTAGACAAATTCCTTGTGTATTTGACATCTAGAGGAGCGGGGTTTAAACCTGCTCCTTTTTTGATACTCAATTCCTAGGGAGGGAAGAATTATTAGCAAAGACCTTAGAATCAATGACCAGATTAGAGCTAAGAAAGTAAGGGTTATTGCAGAAGATGGAGAACAGCTCGGAATCATGGACATACGCGACGCTTTGCGTTTGTCAGATGAGCACAATCTCGATTTAGTGGAGATAGCACCCAACGCCACACCTCCTGTATGCCGACTCATGAATTACGGAAAATACAAGTATGAACAGAGTAAACGTGAGAAGGAATCCAGAAAGAATCAAAAAGTCATTGAAGTCAAGGAACTAAGAGTGACGCCTACGACAGATGTTCACGACCTAGAGTTCAAAACAAACCGTGCGAAAGAATTTCTATCTCGTGGCAACAAAGTCAAGTTCAGCGTCCTATTTCGTGGTAGAGAGATTGTACATTCCCATTTAGGTCAAGAGATTTTGACCGGAATAGCCGAAAAACTTTCTGAAGTTGCTGATCTTGAAAGAGCCCCGAAACTCGAAGGGCGAAACATGGTCATGATCTTAGCACCAAAGCAGTAAAGATAGGGGGAAACTTACATGCCAAAGCTTAAGACCCATAAAGGTGCAGCTAAGAGATTCAAAGTCACAGCTAGTGGCAAAATCAAGAGAAGTAAAGCTTATAGAAGCCACTTGATGGATAACAAATCTCAGAAGCAGAAGAGAAAGCTTCGCAAAGCAGCGACTATGTTTGAGGGCGAAGCCAAGAGAGTAAGTAAGCTGCTACCATATTCATAATGATTGATTATTGAAAGAAGGTGACATAGCATGCCTCGCGTAACTAGTGGTGTAACTAATCGCCGTCGTCATAGAAAAGTTTTGAAGATGGCAAAAGGATATTTCGGTTCGAAGCATAAGCTGTACAGACCTGCAAACGAACAGGTTATGAAGTCACTCTGGTACTCCTACGTTCACAGGAGAACCAAAAAACGCGATTTCCGCCGCCTTTGGATCGCAAGAATCAATGCTGCATCCAGGGCTCACGGCATGAGCTACTCAGCATTTATGGGCGGACTTAGAAAAGCCGGCGTAGAAATCAACCGCAAGATCCTTGCCGATATGGCAGTTAGAGATGCTGCAGGTTTTGAGAAGCTCGTGGAAGTAGCAAAAGCTGCAAAATAAGTTAAGGCCCTTTAGGGCCTTTTTACATATCTACGGAGGGGTTTTATGCTTCCCTACAGCAGAGTAATTAAAGGACTGGACAGCAGAAAAGTAAGAAAAAAAGAAGGACTGTTTCTCATCGAAGGACCGCGTATTTTAGAAGAGGCTCTTGCAGCGGACCTAGTCCTGAAAGCAGTGTATGCCGACCAGGCAAAGATCGAGGCCAATAGAGCTCTCCTTGATGCTGCGTCGCAAAAGACCCAAATCTTTGAGGTGCCTTCCGATGAGTTTTTACAGTTGAGCGACACGGTCACTCCTCAAGGCGTGTTGGCAGTTGCCCAGTGCCCTGAATATGACCTTTGGGATCTTACTACCGAGCCTTTTTTCCTGGTCTTGGACGGTATTCAAGATCCGGGGAACTTGGGAACGCTTTTTCGTACAGCCGTGGCGTCGGGCTGCGGAGGTATAGTTCTTCTAAAGAACACAGCGGATCCGTACAATCCGAAAGTGGTTCGCAGCACCATGGGGGCGATGTTCAAGATCCCGTTTGCAGTGGACGTGCTACCTGACGACCTGTTCAGGTTTGTTAGAGAGAAAGGCGCTTTCCTTTGGGCTGCAACCCTTAAGGACGCTAAACCCTACTATGGCCTGACACCTAAAACGGGGATCGGCATCGTCATTGGCAATGAAGGTGCGGGAATCAGTCGCGAAATTGCACAAAAATGCGATGAGAAAGTCTATATCCCAATCGACGACAGGGCAGAATCGCTGAATGCCGGAATAGCTGCTGGTGTCCTATTGTTTCACCTGAGAAAAGAACTAGTTTGACCTCAACGCTGCAGGTTCGTCCTGCAGCTTTTTTTGAGGACAACAAACCGCTCGTTTCCTGGTCATGTTAGACAAGCTCTTCCAATATGAATCAGTATAGGTTTTCTATGATTTAACCGCAGGAGGCTATGACCATGGAAGAGCCTTGGGAAGCGCTGCAGAGGAAGGAACTTATAAAGCATCTTCCAGCTGCCGCTTTTTCGTTTTTTGTGGCTTTGTTTGTCCTGATCCTGCAACACCTTCCGCCGCTCCTATTCAGTCTGGTACTGAACGATTTTCTGAAAACCGGCAAGCTGCGTTTTTTGGCCGGAGCTATAATTGTTACATGCTTGATACCGGTTGCCCTGTTCAAGCTGGAGAAAAGGTACAAAGACTGGATACTTGCCGAGTGCAGCGTGAGGGCAAAAGCTCTACACGAACTTGTTCTAATAAGCATCATGGAAAAGCCTTTAGAGTTTTTTGCCGATGGAAAGCCTGTTGCAGTCTACAAAAACCATGGAGCATCGTGCAGCTGCTTTGTCGACATGCTGCTTGTGGTGCTACCTAGACTTGTAGCGAAGGGGGTTGCTGCTTTTCTGTTGCTTTTCAAGGTAGGTTCGGTGCTTCCTACTGTTGCCTGGTTGCAGCTACTCTTTGTTGTTCTTATGGTCGTCGTGGAACTGGTGAAAAAAGGTGCTGTGGAAAGCCAAAGCAGTACAGACGATATTGCGTTGAGGCAGATGTTTCAGAATGCCAAGGTTTTCACCAGTAGTCTGAAAACCCTTGGTTTGGGAAGTACTAAGATCGAGCGTTTTGCTGATGACCTGGAAGATACAGACCCTCTCTTTAAGGTACAAGAAACCGATAGGCAGGAATGGGCCGGTTCAGTCCAAGTGCTTCGAGGTATTTTTACCGCGATTTCATTCGGGATCGGCGTGAAAGCATTGGCAGCACAAGCTATTTTAGGAGGAGATCTGCTCCTAATAATGGTTTACCTTCCCGCTTTGCACGCTCTGCTGCTGGATCTTACCACAGTCAGACTGCCTGCCTTCAGCTTTTATCAGCCGCTCTTCCAGTTTTTAACCGTGTCTACAGAGAAGACTGGAGACTTGGAAGGAAATAAGCCGGAAAGTATTAGGTAAGAAGTCGGTAGGCACAGCACTAAACTTTACAAAGCGCTTGCATAGGGCTTTCTTGGCTTTAAACTGCAGAAGTATGTCATCAAGTTTTACAAGAAGAGACAAAATGTGGACACGCTCCAGAAAAGCCTTTTGCTTGAGTAGGGTTTTAAACTGTGTTATAATAAACCATGAAAACATAGCGGCTTTGTGAAAGGGTGGGGCTCCTCATGTTGAATGCTGATTTCTTTTGGCGAGTGTTTGAGCTCACCGGGTCGTTAGTAGCATATCTCATGTATAGAGAATGTAAAGCAAAAGCTAGGATGGAGTAAAGTACTATATGCAGCGCCTTCAGGGACAGAGGATCGGAGACTGAGAGTCCTCTGGGTCAGCTGCATTTAGGAAGTTCGCTCCGGAGCTGCAGCCTGAAGCCGCGTTTCGTGGTGCGTAGGAGCTGCCGGTACACTCCGTTATCGTGCAATGAGAGAAGAACTGATTCAGTTCTTAATCAGGGTGGTACCACGGGTCTAACTCGTCCCTTGCGAGTTAGACCATTTGTTTTTTAAAGAGGAGGTAGAGGTCTGATGAATGAAAACATCAACAAGTTAAGAGAAGAAGTCTGGCTAGAGCTGGAAAAGATTGCCGATCTGGAAGCTCTAGAAAAGTTTCGCGTAAAATACCTTGGCAAAAAAGGTGCCATCACAGCCCTGCTCCGTTCCATGGGGTCTCTCCCAAAAGAAGAAAGACCGTTGTTTGGCAAGGCTGTAAACGAGCTGTCGACTGAAGTGGAAGAGAAGCTTGAGGAAAAAGAAGCACAGCTGATGGAAGCAAAAAGAGCAAGACAGCTTGCTGAAGAGGCTCTCGATGTAACTCTTCCGGGAAGAGCTCCGAGACTCGGCCACAGACACCCTCTTAAGCAGGTTATGGAAGAGATCGAGGAAATTTTCCTTAATATGGGTTACACCATCGCCGATGGCCGCGAAGTTGAGGACGATTTCCACAACTTCGAAGCCCTCAACATTCCGAAGGATCACCCATCTAGGGACATGCAGGACACGTTCTGGATCTCTTCGGACACTCTGATTAGAACTCATACCTCGAGCGTGCAGTCGCGAGTAATGGAGAAACAGGATCCGCCTGTTAGGATCATTGCTCCTGGAAGAGTGTACCGCTGCGACGATGACGTTACCCACTCGCCCATGTTCCACCAAGTTGAAGGCCTTGTTGTGGACAAGGGGATCACCTTCGGTGATCTCAAGTGGACTCTCACCGTTTTCATCAAAGCCCTGTTTGGACAGGAACGTCAGGTAAGATTCCGTCCCAGCTACTTCCCGTTCACCGAGCCCAGCTGTGAGGTGGACGTCAGCTGCTTTGTCTGCAACGGTAAGGGTTGCAGACTTTGCAAGAATACAGGCTGGATTGAAATTCTAGGTGCTGGCATGGTACACCCCAATGTGCTGAAGATCGCAGGCTACGACACCAAAGTCTACACCGGATTCGCCTTCGGTTTGGGTATAGAGAGAATCGCCATGCTCCGCTACGGCATCGATGATATCAGGCTATTCTATGAAAGCGATATGCGCTTTCTCAGCCAGTTTTAGGAGGGAGAGAAAATGCGAGTACCGATAGAATGGTTAAAAGACTATGTTGATACAGATAAAGATGCAGAAACGTTGGCCGATCTTCTAACTAAAACCGGTTCTGAAGCTGAAGGTATAGAGGTTTTGGGCAATAGAGTCGAAAACCTGGTTGTGGGGCTGATCGAACGGATCGAAAAGCACCCAAATGCCGACAGGTTGGTTGTGTGCCAGGTGAACGTCGGCAGTGAGACCGTTCAGATCGTTACCGGAGCTCCTAACGTCGAAGAAGGCATGCTAGTTCCGGTGGTCCTCCCAGGAGCAGTGCTTGCCGATGGAACCAAGATCAAAGCGGCTAAACTCCGCGGAGTAGAGTCCTTCGGTATGCTGTGCTCCAAAGAAGAACTGGGCCTTGAGGAGAAGTCCGAAGGGATCCTGGTTTTGCCTCAAGACGAAGGAATCCAGCCGGGACAGGATGTAAATGAGCTGTTAAAACTCGGTTCACCAATCGTTTCTTTCGGCATCACTCCCAACAGACCCGATTGCTTGAGCATGGTTGGTATGGCGCGAGAGGTTGGCATTATTGAAGGTAAACCACTGCGCTTGCCACGGCCTGAGGTTTCGGAAGTTCCAAGCAAAGCCGCAGATGTGGTTAAGGTCACAGTCAAGGCCAGAGATCTCTGTCCGAGGTACGCCTGTCGCGTCATTGAAGATGTTAAGTTGGGACCGTCTCCCCTGTGGATGCAGCAGAGGCTGATTGCTGCAGGGATGAGGCCTATCAACAACATCGTTGACATTACCAACTACGTTATGCTTGAGCTAGGTCAACCACTGCACGCCTTCGACGCAGACAAGATCGCAGAAGGCGAGATCATCGTTAGAGAAGCTGAAGAGAACGAAGTGCTGAAGACCCTAGACGGTGTAGAGCGCAAGCTGGAAAAAGGTATGCTCCTAATCGCCGATCCCACTCAACCTCTTGCCCTTGCAGGAATCATGGGAGGAGAGTCCAGTGAAATCACCGAAAGTACCAAACGCGTGCTCTTGGAGTCTGCGAACTTCAACAGAGGTTCTATTAGAAGGACCTCCAGGAAGCTCGGTCTTAGAAGCGAAGCATCTTCCAGGTTCGAAAAGGGACTCGATCCCGAGCTGGTCTTCTTAGCTGCAGACAGAGCGGCAGAACTCCTAGAGAAGTACGCAGGCGGCAAGGTTTACTCGGGCACCGTCGTCGATGGCGACTACGAAGCAAAAGAAACGGTTGTTGAAACAACCGCATCCTTCATTAATAGATTATTGGGCCTTGAATTGGAAAAAAGCCAAATTGTCGAGATTCTCACCAAGGTAGGCCTGGAGGTGGCCTCCAACGGAGACGCTTTAACTGTCAAAGTTCCAAGCTTCAGGCAGGATATTGAACAGGAAGTAGATCTGGCAGAAGAGGTAGCAAGGATCTACGGCCTGGACAATATTCCAGACAGCATTCCCAAGGGAGAGATCGCATCCAGCGGCCTTACGCAGCTGCAGAAGGTCGAGCGGATCCTCGCCAGGGAACTAGCATCTATCGGCTATTCGGAGCTGATCACCTACAGCTTCCTTTCCGAGAAAAGACTGGAAGGTCTTCCCGGTGAGCCGGTAAGGATTGCCAACCCCTTAAGCGAAGAGCAGGCGGTCCTCAGAACCAGCCTTCTTCCGAGCCTTCTGAAAGCCGTGGAAACCAACTACAACAGGCTTCAGAAAGACGTGGCATTCTTTGAGATAGCAAAAATCTATCTCAAATCCGAAGGTCAAGCCCTCCCCGAAGAAAAGCTGATGCTGGGGGCAGCTCTTGCCGGCAAAAAACAGGGCTACTTCGATGCGGCCCCTGGAGACGTAGACTTCTATGACCTGAAGGGCGCCCTGGATTATCTCGGCAGCCGCTTGAGGCTTACCTTTGATTACGCTCCCTCACAAAGGCCGCGGATGCATCCTGGCAGATGCGCAGACGTCAGCCTAGACGGCAGAGTCATTGGCTACATCGGTCAGATCCATCCCGACGAAACCGAGGAGCCGGTCTACTTCCTGGAGATCGAAGTGGAGCCTCTGACGAAAGGTCTGTCGGAAGTGGTGGTCTACAAAGGCCTTACCCGCTTCCCAGCAGTGTTCCGTGACATAGCTCTGGTAGGTCCAATGGCCGTTCCTGCTAAAGAACTGACAGAAGCTATCATCAACGCCGGAGGCAGGCACCTGGTTTCGGTGGAGCTGTTCGACCTCTATACCGGTCCTCAGGTGGGAGAAGGCAAAAAGTCTCTTGCCTACGCGCTGATGTTCCAAAGCGAGGAGAGGACTCTAACCGACAGCGAGATCGATGAAGCTCTGAAGAACATCCAAGCGAAAGTAGCGGAAAAAGACTTCATCTTTAGAGCTTAATGCTATAGGGTCAAAGACGTTCCATGCAGGAGGTTTTACTCCTGCATGGAATTATTTTTAGGGAGGGTGTAAAATGGAGAAAGAACTAAAACGAGTAAAGATACACTTGTTTGGAAAAGATTATATAGTAAGAACAGACTTGCCAGCAGAAAGACTTGAGGGTATGGCAGTGGAACTAGATAATAAACTGGAAGCATTAAGAAGCCGCTATCCGAATCTTACGCGAACCGATGTAGCGCTCCTTACGGCGCTGTCGCTCATGGAAGATTTGGAAAAGCTTAGGGAAGAAAAAAAGGAGCTCTGGGAGCTCTTAGGCGAAGCCACCAGCAAGACACCGGAAACTACTTGAGTTTAAGGGAGGGTAAGAGCTAAGCTCCTAAGCATGAAAAATTGGTTAGACTGGTTGTTCATTGGGCTTGGAATTCTCGCCATATGGAAGGGTTACGTACGGGGATTTATCCGCGAGGTCCTGGAGATCATCGGTATTGTGGTGGCCTTTATTGCCGCAATACACTATGCACCTCAAGTAGCCGTGTTTTTCACCGAGTCTTGGAATATGCCTCCTAATCTATCGGCCGTACTAAGCTATGCCGTAGTATTGACCGGAGTTGCTATTTTAGTTCAGCTAGTGATCTACTTCACTGCGCCGTTTATCAGCAGTGGAGTTCTGGGGATATTGGACTCATCGGTGGGTGGGTTCTTCTCGCTTTTGAAGCTGGCGCTGATTGTGATTATTGTGCTGAACCTGGTAGTGCTCGGACCACTACAGTTCTTGAAAACGCCAGTAATGGATTCCCAGGTGGCAAACTACCTCCTCAGCATCACGCCTGAACTGTACGATTTTATGATCGATAAGTTCCCGGAAAACTGGGCAGAACAGCTGGAAACGTATAAAGAACAGTTCATGGCGCCACAGCAAGAGATCGAAGTGGATCCCACAAGGAGGATATAGTATTGTTTGAACCCAATCTGCACGTAGCAGGCGCACTGGAAGAGCTGGCATTCCTTCTGGAGATCACAGGGGGAAACCCGTTCAAGATCAGGGCTTACAGGCAGGCAGCGCGAACCTTAAAGTCCTTTCCCGAGCCTCTAGAAGATGTAAGGCAACTTGACGGTATTAAGGGAATTGGCGCCGGCATCAAGGGGATCGTAGAGGAGGTCCTCAGCGGCGCATTGCCTGAAGAATTGCGAGAGCTCAGGGATCAAGTGCCTGCCGGCATCTTCGATATAGCGAGGCTTCCAGGGCTTGGACCCAAAAGTCTCAAGACCCTAATGGATAGCGGAATTACCGATCTTGAAACGCTAGAAGAAAAAGCTAAGGACAAGTCGCTTGCAGCCCTCCCCGGCTTTGGCCAAAAGACCGTGGAGCGGATTCTAGAGAGTCTTGAGGAACTAAAGAACCACATGGATTTGCATTTAGGCTACGATGCCCTGCTTTTTGCACGCCGGCTGACTGACAAAATTTGCCAGTTCCCGGGAAACAAGATCATCGAGACACAGATCACCGGAGAGGTCAGGCGCTTTGCCCCCCAGGTAACTACAGTTGAGATTGCTGTAAAAACAGTTCCGGACTTTAGCGAAGAAGACCTAGCCGAGTTTTTGCTTCTGGAAAGTACTGGGGAAAACGGAATCTACAGGCATCCGGAAGGATACACCGTGAAGCTGTATTTTGCCACAGATAAAGACTTCGGTACGGTTCTTCTCCGGACTACGGGTCCTGAAGAGTTCACCTCAGCTTTCGGGGAGTTGCTTGATGCTCCCGACGAGAAAACCCTTTTTGCAAACAAGGGCTTTTTCTTCGTCCCTCCAGAGCTGAGGCATACTGCTTTCGCTTCGGACTATCTTCGGGGTTCACCGCCAAGGCTGGTGGAGCTGGGGGATATCAAGGGAGACCTGCATGTCCACAGCAACTACTCTGATGGAGTTGCCACCATCTTGGAGATGGCAAAAAAAGCCCAGTCCCTCGGCTATCAGTACATCGGGATCTCCGACCACAGTAAGTCCCTGGTTATTGCCAATGGTCTTGATGGAGAGAGGCTTCTTGAACAGGGAAGAGAGATCGATGCACTTTGCAGTGCAGGGGATCTGGATATTTGGATTCTCAAAGCTACTGAAGTGGACATCCTTAAAGACGGCAGCCTGGACCTTGACGACGATGTCCTGTCAAAACTTGATTTCGTAACTGCATCGGTTCACTCTAGCTTCCGCATGACCAAAACTGAGATGACCGAAAGAATCATTAGAGCTATGGAAAACCCGTTCGTACGGTCAATTGGGCATATTACAGGAAGGCTTCTTGGCAGGAGACCGGGTTACGATATAGATTGGGACCGCATCATCAAGGAGGCAAAAAAAACAAGCACGGCTTTGGAGCTTAACGCCAGTCCCGAAAGGCTCGATGTGCCTGAGGAGTTCCTCCGAGAGGTAACTAGTAACGGTGTGAAAATCGTGATCAACACCGACGCTCACTCTCCCGAAGGCCTAATGGACATGGTTTGGGGAGTGATGACCGCAAGGAGAGGTTTGGTAGAACCCCACCACGTTCTGAATACTTATTCCGCTGCGGATTTCAAAAGTTGGCTGAGGGAAGGTCATAAATAGAGCCTTAAGCGCGGTGCTGCGCTTTCACATTGGGTTTCACAAATCTGTGGAACCCCTTTTCTTACTCAGGAGTAACGGGTATACTTTAAGTGAAAACTATTTTCAATTAGAACTTCAGGTCTAATACTAAAGGGATGATCTACTTTGGAAGAAAAACTGCTTGTGGAAATGGAAGACGTTACCGCAGGTTATCCTGGTCACATCGCGTTTCGAGATGTGAGCATTAAAGTGAGTTCGAAAGAGCATGTAGCCATAGTCGGCCCAAACGGCGGAGGCAAGAGCACCATGCTGAAAGTGATGATGGGACTGCTCCCCCCGAAAGCCGGTGTGGTTAAGGTCTGCGGTCAGAATCCTTACAAGAACAGATGCGTTAAAAAAAGAGTATCGTATCTCCCGCAGCAGAGCACCATCAACTCGCACTTCCCGGCTTTGATCGAAGATATTGTGCTGCTTGGACTTTTCGGAGAATTGGGATTGGTTGGAAGGCCAACCAAGGAGCAAAACCTTCGGATTGAAGAAGCTTTAGAGCGGGTGGGACTGACAAACATGATCGGCGAGCCGTTCGAGCATCTGTCTGGAGGCCAGAAGCAGAGAGTGCTTATTGCCAGGGCTTTTGTGGGGCGTCCTTCTTTAATACTCTTGGACGAACCTACTACAGGTCTTGACGTAGCGTCTCAGGAAGCCATTATCGAGATTATTCAAGACCTCACCGAAAATGAGGGCATAACCATTATAGCTGTAACGCACGATCAGATTTTCCTGCAAAAGTGGGCAAAAAGAATCATAAGAATCGATGGCAGGCTTGTGTTTGACGGTCCTATCGAAGACTACCAAGGAGTGACCCTGAATGGCTATAGCTGATGTTCTCGCTTCCATATTTGAGTATTCTTTTCTCTGGCGGTCGTTTGTGGCAGCGATTTTGATCGGCAGCCTCTGCTCGCTTCTTGGCGTATTTGTGGTCTTGAAAGGGCTGTCGTTTGCCGGAGCGGGAATCGCCCACGGCGCCTTTGCCGGAGTCGCGTTTGCATTTCTCATCGGGGCAAATCCGTTTATGATGGGGTTGCTTTTTGCCCTGGCAATGGTTTTGATGGTCGGCGTCTCTTCCAAGAAGGGCAATCTGAATGTGGATGCATCAATTGGCATTCTCTTTGCTCTGACCATGGCTCTGGCAATCTTGTTTATCGGTATGATGAAGCAGTACAATACTGAGCTTTTCAGCTTTCTGTTCGGCAATATCCTCGCGGTAACTCCAGAAGATCTGCACTTTATGAGTTTTGTTTTCCTCGGTGTTGTAGTGGTTTTGCTTATTGGCTACAGGGCTTTTTACTTCTGGGCTTTCGATGAGGTTATGGCAGAGGCTTCAGGAGTCCTAATGCCCCAAGTCTTCTACCTGTTTTTGGCTATGCTTGCCCTTGCTATCGTGGCGTCTTTAAAGGTTGTAGGCGAGCTTCTGGTCAACGCTTTCATCATCATTCCCGCTGCGAGCAGTTTCCAGCTGACCTACTCTTTCAAAAGAATGGCACTGTACAGCGTGCTTTTGGGAGCTTTTGCTTCAGTCACAGGTTTGATCCTGTCTTTCATCTACGACATCCCTTCAGGAGCCAGCATCGTGATTATTCTCGGTTTGGAGTTTTTAGTCTGTACCGTACTGTCGCCCAAGAAGCGGTGGCACAAAGGAAAACAATAAGAGGTTTTGGGCAAGTATTTGGGTAATAGTATTAGGAACGAAAGATGAAGGGGGAACTGCAATGAGCTTAGCAGACAGACAGTATTTGCAAATAGTCGAGGATGTTTTGGCCAAGGGCTACTTCGACCAAAACCGCACCGGCGTGCCCACATACAAGCTTCCGCATCAAATCATGCAGTTTGATCTGGAAAAAGAGTTTCCCATCTTGACCACGAAGTTTGTAGCCTTCAAGACCGCAGTGAAGGAACTCCTTTGGATCTGGCAGCTGCAGAGTAACGACGTCAGAGTCTTGCAGGAGATGGGATGCCACATTTGGGATGAATGGATGCTTGAAGACGGCACCATCGGCAAAGCCTACGGCTATCAAATCAAAAAGTATCGCCAGGTGGACAAGCTCATTGAGACGCTCAAGACCAATCCTCAGGACCGCAGAATGATCGTCAACCTGTGGAACATTGAAGATCTCCCTGAAATGGCACTACAGCCCTGTGCTTTCCTGACACTTTGGGATGTAACAGACGGTAGGTTAAACTGCATGCTAGTCCAACGGAGTGGCGACATCGGCCTAGGCGTACCGTTCAACATGACACAGTATGCAGTGCTGGTACACCTGATCGCGCAGGTAACGGATCTGCGTCCAGGTCTTTTTACTCACGTAATCAACAACGCCCACATCTATGAGAATCATGTGGAAGCGTTAAAGCTTCAGCTTTCCCGCAGAGAAGAAGCCCTTCCTGCACCAAAGCTGATTATCAATCCCGAGATCAAGGACTTCTACAAGTTCACTCCCGATGACATCAAGCTGGATGATTACAAGCATCTGGGCAAGATAGAGATGGAGGTCGCAGTGTAGCATGCTGAGCATCGTGGTAGCTGTCGGTAAAAACAACATTATCGGCAAAGAGAACGGGCTCCTCTGGCACCTGCCAAACGATCTTAAGCACTTCAGAAAGATCACTGAAGGGCACACCATCATCATGGGCAGAAAGACCTTTGAGAGCATCGGCAGAGTTCTGCCAAACAGAAGGCACATTGTACTGACACGAAGTTCAGACTTCCAGGTGGAAGGAGTGGAAAAAGCCTCTTCCATTGAAGAAGTGCTGAAGCTTGTGGAAAACGAAGAGGAAGCGTTTGTCATCGGCGGAGGAGAGATTTACCGGCAGTTTCTACCTCTGGTTCAGCGCATTTACATGACAGAGGTGGACATAGAGAAAGATGCGGACGTTTTCTTTCCTGCAATCGACAGCTTAGAGTGGAAGGTAGTGGAGGAGGAGCCGGGCGTACTGGACGAGAGAAACACCATTCCCCATAGGTTCCTCATTCTAGAGCGCGTAGAGCGCAGCTGAAGGTGGTCTTTAGTGGTAAGAGATAAAAGCGATATGAAAAAGCTGAGGGAAGCAGGCTATAAGCTTACAGCACCTCGAGAGATGGTCTTGGACTTTCTCAGAGATGGCCGTCACTACTCGGCAAAAGAGATCTATGAAGGATTGAACAAGACTCTCGGGTTGACAACAGTCTACCGCACATTGGAGCTGCTTCTCCAGGTGAAATTAGTGAAACCCCTGTTTCTTACCGACGGTTCGCTCAAGTACGAGTATGTGGGCAGCAAAGACCACCATCACCACTTGATCTGTACAGACTGCGGTGAGATTCTGGAGATCGAGGGCTGTGCAGTAGAGGGAATGGAAGAGCAGGTACAGAAAAAAACACGGTTTAAAATCCTGCACCACACCCTTGAGATGTACGGCGTTTGCCCCGAATGCCAGAGTTCAGTGGATAGCAAAGACTAAAAGAGTTGTTGGCAAACAGCTCTTTTTCTCTGGGGTGCTTCAGCAGCACTGGCCTGGTGGACTTCTGCGACAAGTCCAAAGGTAAACGCAGGGCAGAACTAAGGGGTGTTCCCTGAAGGCCCATCAAAAGGCATGCCCAAGCTCGAGAAAGCAAAAATACTTCTGCATTTTGCTTCTAACTACGTTATAATTAAAACAGCACAAAGCTGTTAGATTTTGGAGGGATTTTAGTGTTAGTTTCAGCAAAGGAAATGCTGCAAAAGGCAAGGAAAGAAGGCTATGCAGTAGGCCAGTTCAATATCAACAACCTCGAATGGACTAAAGCTGTCTTGCAGACGGCACAGGAAGCCAATTCTCCCGTTATCTTAGGCGTTTCTGAAGGTGCCGGAAAGTATATGTGCGGTTTCTCTACCGTTGCAGCCATGGTTCGGGAGATGATCAAGAACCTCAAGATCACAGTTCCAGTAGCGCTTCACCTAGATCACGGATCCTATGAAGCTGCTCTAGCTTGCATCGATGCAGGTTTTTCTTCGGTCATGTTCGACGGTTCTCACTATCCCATTGAGGAAAACATAACCAAAACCAAAGAACTGGTTAGAATCACAGGTGAGAAAGGCATTTCCTTGGAAGCCGAAGTGGGTTCTATCGGCGGTGAGGAAGACGGTGTCGTTGGTACAGGAGAGTTTGCCGATCCAGCAGAATGCGAAATGATGAAGGACTTGGGCGTGACCATGCTCGCCGCAGGTATCGGAAACATTCACGGAAAATATCCTGCAAACTGGCCGGGACTGTCGTTTGAAACTCTCGAAGCCATCAGTAAGAGAGTAGGAGATCTGCCTCTGGTGCTCCACGGCGGAACGGGAATTCCCGAAGACCAAATTAAGAAGGCTATTAGCCTTGGCGTTTCGAAGATTAATGTCAACACCGAATGCCAGCTGGCTTTTGCCGAAGCAACAAGGAAGTACATCGAAGCCGGTAAAGACCTGGAAGGCAAAGGCTTTGATCCTCGCAAACTGCTAGCTCCGGGAACAGATGCCATCAAGGCCACAGTAAGGGAGAAGATGGAACTCTTCGGATCTGTAAACAAAGCTTAAACTGAATATCCAGCAATTAAGCCCTGCAGCATGCAGGGCTTAACCTGTCTATAGCCCAGATCTGCGAAACGCAAAAATGCAAGCGGAAAGCAAATGCAGTGCTACGCATTGCGCAAAGTGGCTACTTTAATTTGTACTTGGCTCAAGAGCCGAGGACCGGAAGTTGGGCCAAAAGTTTGGGATTTGCAAATTTCACGGAAACACTGCAGGCTCAAAGGAAACTGTGCAGAAATAGAACATTTGAAGGAGGTGCACAGGTGCGAAAATTCGTTATTAATCTTGTTAAACCGTATTGGAAGCGCTATGTTATTGGTATTTCTGCACTCTTGATAGTTAATTTTACCCAGTCGTTAATCCCGCTTCTTCTGCAAAACACCATCAACGCTGTATCTGAAGGACTCCTAACCTATGCTGGCATCGCCAAGCAAGCGGTTTTGATCTTGGGTTTTGCTTTGTTCATGGCTGTAGGCCGCTGGGCTTGGCGGATCTATGTAATGGGTACGAGCAGGCTCATCGAATGTGACCTTAGGGAGAAGCTGTATCTCCATCTCCAGAGTCTGTCGCAGAACTTTTACAACCATCACAAAACAGGGGATCTAATGGCCCATGCCACAAACGACGTAATCGCCGTAAGACAAGCTCTGGGAAATGGCGTCCTCATGGCTTTTGATGCGGTCTCATTGATTTTTATGAGTTTCTTCTTAATGTTCAGGACCCACACGCAGTTGACCATCTACTCTCTTATCCCACTGCCGCTCATGATCATCGCATCCATATATCTCTCCAAACTGATCGGTACCAGGTTCAGACGCGTGCAGGAGCAGTTCAGCAACCTGACCGACAAGGTTCAGGAAAACATCTCCGGCATGCGGGTTGTTAAAGCGTTTGTCCAGGAGAACGCCGAAATCGAACGGTTCGCAGAAGTAAACAAGCAAAACTTCGACGCTCAGATGTCCATGGTGAAGATCGCCAACCTCATGAGGCCATTGAGCGCACTGGTTAGCTCCTTGTCTTTTATTGTGGTTCTCTGGTTTGGCGGGAGGCTGGTCATCGATGGCATTCTCCAAATCGGCGATCTTGTGGGCTTTTCCATGTACTTAGGCAATCTAGCCTGGCCTCTCATGAGTATCGGCTGGCTTTTCAACTTGGTCAACCGTTCAAGGGTTTCGATGCAGCGCCTGTGGGAACTCTTCTGTGCCGAGCCGGAGATCAAAGACGGGTTCATGACCAACCCAAATCTCACCTCTCTTAGCGGCGAGATCGAGTTCAGAAATCTCACCTTTGCCTACCCTAATCTGAAGGAACCTGTTCTTTCGGGAATCGATTGGAAGATCAAAAAGGGCAGCAAGGTTGCGATCATTGGTAAAACCGGAAGCGGAAAGACCACTTTGGTGCAGCTTCTGCTTAGGGTCTACGACCCCAATCCCGGGGAGATTCTCATCGATGGCGTGGATATTTTAGAGTACCCGCTGAAAACCCTGAGGGATCATATCAGGATGGTTCCCCAGGACAACTTCCTTTTTTCTGCAACTATCTATGAAAACATCTTGTTCGGAAACAACGAAGCAACCCGCGAAGAGGTCGAGGATGCGGCAAAGAAGGCGCAGATCTTTGATGCGATCATGGAGTTTCCCGAACAGTTTGAAACTAAAGTGGGAGAGAGAGGGGTTACTCTTTCAGGAGGTCAGAAACAGAGGGTGTCTATTGCCAGAGCTCTGCTCAAACGTTCTCCTGTTTTGATTCTCGACGATAGCCTCTCTGCTGTAGATACGAAAACCGAGTCTCTGATTCTGAAAAACCTCCAAGAGGCCACAAGCTCCGATCAGCAGACGGTGATCATTATCTCCCACAGAATCTCCACTATTGAAAACTGCGACGACATCATCGTTTTGGACGAGGGAAGGATCATCGAAAGAGGTACCCACGATGAGTTAGTCAGACAAAACGGCTTCTACGCAGAACTCTACAGAAAGCAGCTGCTCGAAGAGCAGATTCAGCAGTTCGCATAAGGGGGTGTTAGATGTGGCTGATGAAGAGATTTTGGGAAAAGCATACGACAGTAGATTAATGAAGCGGCTCTTGCAATACGCAGTACCCCATGCCGGTAAACTCATTGCGGCACTGCTGCTACTTGCACTAATCACTTTAGGAGACCTTGCAGGACCTTATCTGATGAAAGTCATCATCGACGACCATCTAGACCCGTCCAACAGTCCCTATGTGGCTATACCTATAGAAGAAGTAGAGAACTACCAAGGTCAAGGCATAGATGGCATGGCCTTCATCCGAAAGTCCGAAGAGCATTCAGGCCTCCAGGAGTATTACCTTCTCAGTCAAGGAGGCAGCTTTTACTTTGCCCCCTTCAAGGTAACAGGTGCTTACACGATCAAGGAGAACACTCTGACTGTAAATGGCCAGTCCTATGACGTGATCTATGTGCCTAAAGCAGAGGCCAAGGTCATCAGGAGCAGCGATTACAACTCGGTTATGAAGCTGAGCGCTGTGTATCTCGTTCTGATGGTGGGATTGGGGCTCCTCACCTACGTGCAGGGCTACATTTTGACCTGGGGAGGTCAGGCGATTATCTATGCCATCAGACAGGAGATCTTTGAGCACCTGCAGCACTTGGATCTGGCATACTTCGACAAGAACTACGTAGGTAGAATCGTGACCAGGGCTACCAACGATGTTGAAAACCTCAACGAAATGTACACCGACATTCTGGTTAACACCATCAAAGACGTGCTCACCCTTATCGGGATTGTGGTGATCATGCTCAGGCTCGACTGGAAGCTGTCTCTGATCACCTTCACTGTAGTACCTCTGATGATTGCAGGAACCATCGTGTTCAGAAAGAAAGTTAGAGAAGCCTACAGAAAAGTGAGAAGATACCTTTCGGAACTCAACGGCTTCCTCGCTGAATCCATTTCCGGCATGAGGATCGTGCAGATCTTTAACCAAGAGAAAAGGAAGTACAAAGAGTTCCTGAAGATCAACAAGGACTATGAGACCTCATCTCTTGGTGAAATAACTGTTTATGCCGTCTTTAGGCCTTTCATGGATCTTCTCTATTACGTTGCCCTTGTACTTATTTTGTTCTACGGCGGGGGACAGGTGCTACAGGGCAGAGTCCAGTTCGGTCTTCTGATCGCATTTATCAGCTATGCCCAGAGGTTTTTCGGGCCGATCAATGCCCTAACAGAGAAGTTCAACATCATGCAGTCAGCCATGGCTTCTGCAGAGAGGATCTTCCAACTCCTGGACACCAAACCTACGATCGTCCAGCCGAAAGATCCGAAAACTCCTACTGAGGTCAAAGGCGGAATTGAGTTCAAAAACGTCTGGTTTGCCTACAACGGTGACGAATACGTTTTGAAGGATATTTCGTTCGTGGCAAATCCCGGTGAGACTGTTGCTTTTGTGGGTCATACTGGAGCGGGGAAGACGTCCATTATCAATCTGGTGAACCGCTTCTACGACATCCAGAAGGGACAGATTCTCATCGATGGGTTGGAGATCAGGGAGTGGGATCTCACCGAACTGAGAAAGAGAATCGGTATCGTCCTACAGGATGTATTCCTGTTTTCCGGAGACATCAAGAGCAACATCAGGCTGAACAACGAAGACATTAGTCAGAAAGACATTCTTGAAGCCTGCAGGGCTGTAGGTGCCGATAAGTTTATCATGAAGCTTCCAAGGGGCTACGATGAAAAAGTAACGGAAAGAGGTTCAACCCTGTCACAAGGGCAGAGACAGCTTTTGGCGTTTGCCAGGGCTTTGGCTTTCGATCCGGATATCTTGATTCTTGACGAAGCAACCTCCAACATCGATACCGAAACAGAACTTCTGATCCAAGAAGCTCTTAAGAGGGTAACCAAGGACAGGACGACCTTGGTCATCGCCCACCGGCTTTCTACGATCCAGCATGCAGACAAGATCATCGTGCTTCACAAAGGCGAGGTAGCAGAGATGGGGACCCACCAAGAACTACTTGCTCGTGGAGGATTGTACTATAAGCTGTACCAGCTGCAGTACATGTCCCAGAGAAATCTCGCGTAAAAACATTAAGAAGGGAAGACGGTTTGAGCTTGCTGCTTTTCCCTTATGTTCAGCCTAGCGAAAAGTGCCGAGACTACGTGGCTTAACCTCCATGTGAGGTTGTCCAGTCGTTTTTCGGGCCTAAGCTGCACTCTCAAACCTTCACCTTGCCCTCCAAACACTTTAGTCTCAGTTTGTGACTCAGGAAAGGAGAGCAGTAGTGGTGAAAAAAGTGTTGTTTGTTGTGTTGGCGCTCCTTCCCACTGTTTTGGTGTGGAGCATGGTTGCTGAGTTGAACAGACAGACAGATCGGGTTTTGCCAGCCATACGGCACGTGGAAACCCTAAACACCAAGTTCTTCGGGGCTGATAGAATACGTCTGGAAGGCTTTATTGGTGATATCGAAGTTGTCTACGACGACACTCACACTATCTTTATCGAAGGTGAGAAGTACATCGCTCACACAAAACTCGACATGGCAGCCTTCGAAAGCACTTCTATTGAGTACAGACAGGAAGGAGACGTCGCTGTACTTAAGTGGGCGCCCCCGAAAAACTTTGGCGGCACGGTGGGTTTTAATGGGAAGATCGTTTTGCCCAAAAAGGTACACGAGCTTGATGTGGAAGTCCGTGAGGGTAGTCTGTCTGTTACTGGAGGAATTAGCAGCTTGATCATCACCACAGGCACGACAGATGTAACGGTAAACGATCATGAGGGCAACCTGGTGGTTGATGTACTTGAAGGAAACGTGACGTTGAAAAACATCAAACCAGATCAAGTACTAAAGGTTAATGTGGAAAAAGGCGGTACCGAGTATCATGGAACGATAGCCAAGCGTTCCGAGTTCAGAAGTGCGTCTGGCGACCTCACGTTGATTCTACCGAGTGATACGATCTGCATGCTCGACATGGATGTGCAAATCGGCCGTGTAGAAAGCGATTTCGAACTACAAAACAGGGTCACCCGACCTGGTCAGGTAGTAAACCAAAACAGTATCCCCGATGGTTACCTGCAAGGTAGCGGAAGATTCGACATACCAGATGACAAACTGACGATCAAGGTAGTCTCAGGCAACCTCTTCATTAAAGAGGCAGAAACGAACTAGTGTGTGTTCACTGGTTCTTGGCATAAATTGGTTGTTGTGAAAGCGATGATCTATAGCTGGTTGTACGCGAGGCTGTTTTTGGTTAGTTGTGTTTTTAGGTGGATCAAGTGCACGGTTACACTGGCTGATCCACCGCATTTTGTGAAAAGGTGAGGGGATAGGCGTTGAACATGGTGCTCATTGTTACAATGGTGGTGCTGTTTTTGGTAGTACTAGGGATCTTTACCACCTATGTAGAGTACAAGAAGCGTAAGCTGTATTATCCATCAAGCGTTGCTTACAGAACGTTTCTAGCCAGAGGTGTGGATTCAGTAAGCGTAGGTTTTGCCCTGTACCTAGGGCTTTACACGCTGGGCAGGGGGTTGTGGCTCCTTCCGGGGCTTATAACCCTGTTTGCGGGCAACATCTATCTAATCTTCTACCTCCTGGGAAAGGAGGGTAAATGAAGTGAGAAGGTTTTTATTGGTAATCCTGATACTTCTGCAGGTTGTCATCATTTGGGAGATCTACGCTACGGTCAAGGATGCCGACTTCGAACTGGACTTCGCTCGCATCTTTGATGGTGGTGGGGTAGTTATGAACCTTTCCAACGTGAAACATGAGGAACCGTTCAATCAAAGCTTCCAAGCAGCGAAACAAGTTCGCTTGGAAGGTTTTGTCGGCGATGTGGACATTGTCTATGCCGACACTTCCGACATCATCTTTGAGGGCAAGAAGTTTCTCTCTCACACTACGCTGGATATGGAAGCTTTCGACAGCACCCACATTGAGTATAAAATTGTGAACGGCACTGCGATCTTAAGGTGGGAAAAGCCGCGCATGTTCGGCGGAACCGTAGGCTTTACAGGGGTTGTTACAGTACCGAGATCTGTTGAGCGTCTCGATGTTGAAGTTGAGTTGGGTAAGGTTGTCTCAAAAGGAGGCCGTAACAGCCTGTCCATCAGAGCCAATTTGGGCGACGTAAGAGTAGACGGACATGAGGGATCGGTAGTCATCAATGCAGATCTCGGCGCGGTAAGGCTTAAGGACGTGCACCCTGGAGATGTACTGAGAATCGACGCGGATTTGGGGGAGATCGACTACTCAGGTTCTCTAGCCACAAACACGGACATTAGAGCCTCTCTTGGAAGCGTTACGCTGCGTTTGCCAGAGGATACCTGGACGAACATCGACGCATCGGTGGATCTAGGTAGCTTGAACAGCGACTTTCCATTCACTAACTACTGGCAAAGCGGTTCAAAGACAAGAATTGATGGCGTGTTAGGTGAACACAGACCTCATGCGCCAAATGGAAAGCTGACTATCAGAGCGAATCTCGGCTCTGTGAACATTCGAAAGGTGGCGATGTGGTAATGATGCTTCCAGTTGTACTGACACTTATTGTTGCGGGGTTTATTACAGTTATCGTCGTCATCTCCAGCTACTTTTCCTACAAAGAAAAAGAGATGTTGGTGAAACACGGTGTGGATCCAGAAGGTGTGAGAAAGATCGCATATAAGGAAGAGTACCTAGAACCGATCACCAAGCTTACCAGCCTTCGTTCTGCAGTAACGCTGATTGCTGTAGGTGGTGCCCTTACCATCGGTTTGGGTCTCATTGGCGTGGGACCGTGGCTTCTCGGAGGGCTCATTCCGCTGTTTTTGGGCATCGGCCGGTTGATTTTGTACTACATCCTGCCAGATGACAAACAAGAAGGTAAAGACGAAAACAAAGATGCATAGAAATCTAAGAAGGATGCCGCTTTGGGCATCCTTTTTTGTGTCCTCTTGACAAAAACCACCAAAAAGGTGCAAGGAGAACACCACGGTTTTTCGAGCTGTGGATTCAACCCACAAAGGCCAAAGATACAGACAGTCCTACAGCAAAGCGTCCTCCTTCAGTACTAAATTTCGTGAGCAGTATGCAAACTGTGGCTTTAAACTTTTGCAACTCATATTGTATAACAAGCGCCAAACCAAATAAAAACCACTCGTAGAAACAGCAAGTAACCGCTTTCTTTATAGACCTCTTGAAGGAGGGCGTAGCAGAATGTCTTTAGAAAGCCAAAGTCACAGCGTTAAGTGGACCAGGAATCTCGAATCTCTGATTGATCTATATAAAAAACAAAAACCAGTTTTAGAAGAAATAAAACTGGAGTTGAAAGAGATAGATGGGGAGTTGGAGCACGAACTCGCCGTTCTTTTGTCTGACATTGATGAAAAAATAACCGGCATTTCCCAGACCAGTCCCGAGCTTCGAAGCTCCCTGAAAAACTCAGGAAGCTTTGCAGTATGCGAGCTGGAAGAAAACACTGCCTGCCTTGCGGTGTTTTTGGAAGCAGCAAAGGCCACATCTGATGCAGAGAAACTGCAGAGGGGAGTCTGCGTCAGGCAGTGCCTAAAACGCGTCGACTACTGCTTGGATCAGCTGCTTTTGTTTTTGAGTGAACCTTTTCGCGATCTTACCAGCAGAGAACAGGAGATCTTGGTAAATCTTGCAGAAGGCCTAAGCAATGAAGAAATTGCGGAAAAACTCTACATCAGCATTAAGACCGTAAAGAACCACGTAAGCAGCATCTATCGTAAAACCGGTTTTAGAGAAAGAGCGAAATTAGTCCTTGCGGCAAGAAGCATCTTGGGGTAACCTTGAAGAATGGAGCGTACTCAGCCACCAGGCCCGCTATGTGGTATAATTTAGATAATCGATGCACAAGGAGTGTTTTTCTTGCACAAAGTGGCTGTAGCTTTAATTCATCTGGGATGCCCGAAAAACCTGGTGGACTCAGAGGTCCTTTTAGGATACTTAAGCGATGAGTTTACCATCACCGATTCTCTAGCGTCAGCCGATGTCATAGTAGTGAATACCTGCGGCTTTATCGAAAGCGCTAAAGAAGAAGCAATCGACACGATCTTTCAAGCAGCCGAGTTCAAACAGGACCGGTGCAGAGCATTGATTGTCACGGGGTGTCTGGCTCAGCGCTATGGGCGCGTACTTCTTGATGAGATACCTGAAATAGACGGTATATTAGGTGTAGAGGAGCTTCCTCGCATTAGAGAAGTAGTCCATAAAGCGCTCTCAGGCCAGAGGCCTCTTTGCATAGAACGGACAGGCTATCTGGTATCAAAAGGGCCGAGAATTAGGTCGACTCCAAGCTTTTCCGCCTACATCAAAGTAGCCGAAGGATGCCTCAATCAATGCGCCTACTGTGCCATTCCCCTCATCCGGGGCAAGCAGCGGAGCAGGCCGCTGGAGCAAATCGTTGAGGAAGCAAAGAGCCTTGTTGCCAGTGGCGTAAGGGAGATCACCCTTATTGCCCAAGACACTACCGGCTATGGGCTGGATCTAAGTAGCGGAGACAGGCTGGATGTTCTTATTGGAAGACTTTCGGACGAGCTTCCTGAAGACGCGTGGTTGCGGACCCTTTACCTCTATCCCACGAGGCTCACACCGCAGATCATCTCCGCCATGAGCTCTTCCAAGCAGTTCTGCAGGTACATGGATTTACCCCTGCAGCACATTTCCGAAAAGGTCTTGAAGAGCATGGGCAGACCTTTTCAGAAGGAAAAGACCGACGAGCTGATTCGGCTAATCAGAGAGAAGATGCCCGATGCAGCACTTAGGACAACCTTTCTGGTGGGCTTTCCTGGGGAGACCGACGCCGACTTTGCCGAACTGATGGAGTTTGTCAAAGAGATCAGGTTCGACCACGTTGGAGTATTTGCGTTTTCACCGGAAGAAGGCACCAAAGCCTACGAAATGAAGCCGGTTGTTCCCAAAGAGATCGCTCAGGAAAGAGCGGATCTGATTATGAAAGTTCAGCAGGAGATCTCCAGGGAAAAGAACGCTGCCAGAATCGGTCAGGTGTTAGAGGTTCTCTGCACAGGAGTGAGCGAAGAAAGCGAACTGGTGCTCACAGGTAGAACCAGGTTTCAAGCGCCGGAAATCGACGGCGTAACCTATTTCGGCATTCCAGATGCAGAAGTAAAACCAGGTGATGTAGTTAACGTCAAGATAACTCAAGCTCTAGAGTATGATTTAGCTGGAGATGTGATTATCTAGTATAATAGTATTGGATGACCTGTAGGAGGTGCAGCCTAGATTAGGCTAGTGATGTGAATGTACCCAACTTATTAACGTTCCTGCGTATTGTATTGGTTCCGCTGTTTATGGTCTTGGCCTTAAAAGATATGCCGTATGGCGATTTTCTCGCTGCTTTAGTGTTTTCCTTAGCTGCGATAACCGACTTCTTCGACGGCCATATTGCCCGGAAGAACAAATTGGTTACCAAGCTGGGAGCGCTGATCGATCCTGTAGCTGACAAGCTTTTGATATCTGGGGCTTTATTATGTTTAGTTCAACTAGGCAGAGTCCATGCTCTTTTGGCTATGGTTATTCTCGCCAGAGAATTTGCGGTTATGGGGCTTAGACTGATTGCAGCATCCAGCGGTGTGACGATCAAAGTCTCCAAGTTCGGCAAGCTTAAGACCACAAGTCAGTTTGCCAGTGTTATCGCCCTCTTGTTGAACCTGCCTTTTGGCAGCATCTTGATGTACCTTACGGCGATTATCACGATCATCTCCGGTGCTGAGTATTTTGTTAAGGGAGCTCACGTTTTTAAAGAGTAGTTAATTCCAATTACCAATATAGGCAGACATTGCCGGTAACCAAACAGAGGTTAACCGGCTTTTATTATGTTATAATCAAAGTATGCTGATGAAGGAGGGTCTGTCATGAAGCGGCTTGGCTTGAAGGTGGAGGTTATTTTAATATCATTTGCCGTTGTGTTTTTGGTCATCTTCCTAGGCCAAATGCTGCTTAACCGTTACTTGGTAACCAGACCCCTCGATGAGCTGCTGGACCAGATGAGCCTCATCGATTACGAAATTGAGGACAGAAAACTCACCCTGGTTTGGGATGGGAAAAACCCTGAACAGATCGTGGAGCTCATTGAAAAGAAGCAAGTAGCCAGAAGATTTGGAGAAATAGTCTTGCTCCTTAAGGTGGAACATGATATAGATTTATGGCAGGAAGGCGAACTGATCGCCAGAGAAGCCATAAAAACGCACGAGTACTACACTGCCCTTGAGAGGCTCAGAAAGCTAGATGAACAGGCAAAAATCGCGATTTTTGCAGATAACTACCTGTATGTCAGCTTCTTAGGTCAGGGACAGCTCTACATGCTTGGAGATGTTCAAGACAGCCCTATAAGGCTTGTAAGCAAGGTGGTTCATGAGAATGAGTAAAATATGGAAAGAAGTCCTCATAGGAGGATCAATAGCGGCTTTGTTCTTCCTGTCTCAAGCAGGGATCAATGTCTGGCCAGCCGTTGTGGCAGTAGGTGGATTCATCTTTTTTTATAGCTTTATGCCAGGCAGAGATCTCATCGGCTCCAAACTGGGAGTCGGCAAGCCCGCCGCATCAAAAATAACCTTTATGGATATCGGCGGACAGGAGGTAGCCAAGCGGGAACTGAAGGAAGCGTTGGATTTTGCCCTGAACAAGGAACGCACAGCGGTTCTGGGGATCAGACCGCTGAAGGGAATACTGCTTTCCGGACCTCCCGGAACTGGCAAGACTTTGCTTGCCAAAGCCGCAGCAAACTATACGGGATCGGCATTTCTCCACGCATCTGGATCTGAGTTTGTAGAGATGTATGCCGGTGTCGGTGCAAAACGCATCCGGGATCTTTTCGAAAGAGCCAGGACACTTGCTCGCGAAAACAAAAAAGGCGCAGTGGTTTTCATCGATGAAATCGAAGTCCTTTGCGGAGCGCGGGGAAGGCATGCTTCTCACCTCGAATATGATCAGACCCTCAATCAGCTTCTAGTTGAGATGGATGGTATCGGCTCCAACGAGGAGATTTTGGTTATCGGTGCAACCAACCGCATCGACATTTTAGATCCTGCCGTGCTCAGACCTGGCCGTTTCGACCGCATTGTCAGGGTCGATCTGCCGGACAGGGACGGAAGGCTGCATATTTTAAAGATCCACACCCAAGACAAACCTCTTGCAGATGACGTGGATCTGAGCAAATTGGCCAAGGAATGTTACGGTTTTTCCGGAGCCCATTTGGAGTCTTTGGTAAACGAAGCGGCGATTAATGCCCACCGTAGAAACGAGAAGGAGATCAGTTGGCAGGACTTCAGCGACGCTCAGGAAAAAGTTATGCTCGGTGAAAAACTCGACCGCAAACCTCCTGAGGAAGAGCTGAAGAGAGTGTCCGTACACGAAGTGGGGCACGCTCTCTTCGGTGAACTGGAAAAACCCCATTCGGTGTCCAGCGTGACAATAGTGCCTAGAGGTCAAGCCTTGGGGTTCGTGCGTCAGAGTCCTGCAGAAGATAAGTACCTCTACACCAAAGAAGAGCTCCTAGAGCAGATCAGGGTGGCTCTTGCAGGGGCATTCTCCGAAGAGTTGGTGTTTGGCTCTATGAGCACCGGCAGCCAAAACGACTTCTCTCAAGCATCTAGGCTTGCAAAGACCATGGTCATGGCCGGCCTGTCCAGCTTGGGTATTGTGGCAGAAGAACTAGGCCAAACCGAAATGAACAGCGAGATTATGAAGATCATTAACGAACAGGGCAGCTTCGTTAGAGAAAAGATCAAGCCCTACAAAGACTTTATTCAAAAGATCGCCGACTACCTCCTGGACAAAGAGCGTATTGAAGGAGACAGATTCCGCGATCTTCTGGAAAGATACTTGCAGTACAGCGAGATTGATGTCTCTGACTTGCAAACAGGCAGTGCAGGTCTGCAGGCTGCAGTTTCTTAAGGATCAGGAATCCCCTGATCCTTTTTTTTGCAGGTAATTTTAGCACTTTTCAAAAAGTGAAGTAGTTAACAAAATATGGTGTAAACAACCTTAAGCAAGAGATATACCCTTTTGGTTAGCTGTAGGAAGTGCAAAGCTCTTTGCACCAAAGGCCTTAAGTCCTGTATATTTAGTATGTAGCATTCTGTTTTGCTTCAGTGCTAACTAAGTGGAGTGAGAGTAGTGGTAAAGGAGGTTTTGTAGTATTTAGGCTTCGGGTCTAATGGAATGGTCGGCAAAATCCTTCCGGGTTCGAAGTGCCTGGGGAACAGCTCCAGACCGCCTTTGCAGGCCAGGTCGCGACTTTCTTTGAGAAATTGATCTGGACCTTGATGTCTGGAGATGAAAAGCCCAAGACTGTGTGCGATAAAACCGGGATCAAACGGGTATAATGTGACTAAAGCCACATCGTTAAGGATGATATAATGAAAAAACACCAGAAGAGCCGCGCCTTTAAGTGCGTGAAGAATAACTTTGAAACCTATGAGGAATACAGACTTCGAGTACATTTTTGGCTCGATCAGCTATTAGATGAAGAGATTCGCTTTGCAAGACTTGCCGGACGGCGCAAGTTCAAGGTTGTGGGGGTTATTAGTAGTTGGAAAGGCGATAATGATCGGAGTTAGTACGCGTATTGCCCTCGCTTGAAGGAAAAACGTAGTACATTCGCTGCGGGAAAACCAATTCCTTCTAGATTTGGGTGTTCTTTGAAGTTAGTTAAATTTTTTTCGAAGTCTGAAGGATAATACTAACGAGCCTAGAATATTGTATACTGACAATTAGTTAGTATGAGTCAATCTAGGAGGAACAAAAGATGAAGAGAAATCTGCTATTTGTCTTGGTTTTAACAGTGGTTGCTGTTCTGTCCATCGGTGTTGCAGCAAAAATGATCGATGGCACCTATTCTCTCAATGGTCCAACAGATGATCACGGTAACTACCCAGTTATCAAAATGGTTGTTAAAGACGGGAAGATCGCTTCCGTAGAGTACGACGAGATCATCGCAGCTCAGGGCGTTCCAAAGTCCAAAGACAACTACAACTGGGAGCCTTACTTTAGTGCTGTTGAGTATCTTGAGAAGAGAGCCGTAGAAGTCAACGGTGATGTTTCCAAGATCGATGCTATCGCACAAGCTACCGGCAGCAGCGTCAAGTTCAAGGACATGCTCCTTGCAGTACAGCTTCAAGCAGTACAGCTCAAAGATGCTATTTACCCACCAGTAGAGTTGGAGCCAGATAACCGCGGCTACGCTCCAAAGCTTCAAATTACTGTAAGTGGCGGTAAAATCAGCAAGGTCGAGTACTATGAGTACAACACTCAGAATGGAACCCCAAAAGAAGAGGGCGTTTACAACTGGCCTGCGTACTTTGAAGCTATTAAGTACTTTGGTGAAACAGCCGTTAAAGAAAACGGCAATATCATGAATATTGACGCATTTGCTGGTGCAACAAGCACTTCTGACAAGTTCTTTGCACTCTATAGAACACTGGTCAACATGATCTTGTTGGTTGCAAAACAGTAATGCGAAAGGGAGGCGAAAGCCTCCCTTTTTTTTATGCCTTAAAGTATCGTTTTTAATACTGCTCGAACTGGAGAGCCGTCGAGACTGCTGAGCTTTAACGGGAGGGCGACAAGCTCGTAGTGTCCCTCCTGCACCTTAGAAAGGTCGAGCCCCTCTAATACCACAATCTCCCGCTCCAAGAGGAGCTTGTGGGTTTCTAGCACCTTTTTGCCCCTTTCTTCCACAGACAGGGCATCGATACCGACGAGTAGAGGTTTGTCTTTCAGGTGTTCTAAGAGGAGCCTGGCAAAGTCGGTAGGAAGACCTCTATAGTCTGTGAGCCAGTGCGGCTTTCCCGGGAGATTGGAGTTTGCCTTGATCAGGACTCGCTTGCAGCTTCTGGGCAACCTTTCTAGCACGTCTGCGGTGAATTCTGCTACTTCAAGTACATAGCAGATCCCCACAAAAGGCTCGAGCTCGAGGTGCGTTAGGGTTTTCCCTTCAGGCAGCACATGGCTTGGCGCATCAACGTGGGTCCCGGTGTGAGTTCCTAAGGTGATTTCGGTGAGATTGACCCGCGAGTTTTTTCCAAGGATCTTCACTGGCTTGGCCACAAAAGCCGGATCGCCGGGATAGATCGGCATCGATTCTGTGATCTCTACAGAGACATCGATCCATCCGTTTTTATGTCCGAGCGTAAGTGTCGGCTGCTTTTTTGGTGTGTTTGTCTGGCTTTTTTCTCTTAAAACACGATGCACGGTGGAGTAGCTCAACGAGATGTTCTCATCCTTTTCTAGAAGGTCGCGGAAAGCCCGACAACTTGAGTTCTTGTACTTCTCGGAGTTTTTCAGCTTCACTATCTTCGCCTTAAGTTCGTCGGAGAGTGCGTGGACCGGTTTGATCCCCGCTCTCTTGTTCATGACAAACTCGGGTCCTTGTTCCAAAACCCCTCTCTTCAGTCTGTAAATCTGCCGTTCGCTTAAGTCTAACAGTTCTGCAGCTTCTTTTGCCGTGATCTTTTTGGCGATGACCTGTTCAATAACCCGCAGTTTTCTTTCGTCTATTAGCGTCATGAAAAACTCTTCCTTTCGGTGCAGGTTTATCGGACCAACCTTGTGGTATGGTCACAGCCGGTGTAGTTTGGTGACTCACTCCAAGTGACGCAGTCGAAGTGACGCAGTCACAGAATACCGTTGATACTTCATGCTGTCAATACCCGCTGAAAATGTCAGTGAGTAATCGAGACTATTACCCGATGAATATGTCAT